>CAYUVO010000184.1:0-1764 GCA_964448185.1 uncultured Phycisphaeraceae bacterium | reverse complement strand
TCGAAGCCCTTTGATGCTCCGTCAAAGCAACGCGCTAGAGCAGTGCGCGGCTCAAATGAAGTTATAAAGACCCCCTCGCTGACACTCAGGGCTTGTTATGAAGACGCGTGATGCACAGCTCAAGTTATAAAGACCTCCGAGCTTCCGCTCGGGGCTCGTTATGGAGACGTGCACTCTCGCTCGCTCACGCTTGATGTTTATAAACAAAGCGTTCGATGCCGCTCAGTTCAGCACGGCTATCGCCACCAGAGTCACGCCGACGTTGATCGCGATGCACACCAGCGGCCAGCGATACGCACGCCACGCCGAGAGCCAGAAGCCGATCGAGGGCTCCGAGGCCAGCCGCCCGCACTCCGGGCAGCGTTCGAGGGCATCGTCTTGCGCGTAGCCGCAAGCTACGCAGCGGTTGCGGCGGCGTCTGTGAGAGGTGCGGAGGGCGGACGGAAGGAAGATGACCGCTGGAAAGACTGCGAGCAGGCTACCGAGAGGGACGATGACTATTTTGTAGCCCCAGTCCCAGTAAACGAGCGGAATGAACTGGTGTTTCAGCGTGCCTAGACCCCTCGGCCACCTCACGCGCGACGAAACACCGAACCCTGATTCATATGTGGGAGGCGGTCCTAAGTCGATCCACGCGACGTACCCTCCTTCTACGAATACGCCATTCCATAAAACGACAGGCGGTTGCGAGTGGTACCCAATGGACGCTGACCTGAAGAAGGATGCGAACCACACCGCCCCCACCACCAGCGTCATCGCGATGATCAGCCGCTCGCTGCGCGGGCGCTTCCGCCGAATGCCGCTAGCTTGCTTGTGTCGCCTGAACCTCACGCCGGTGCCTCCACCCCCCCCACGCCGCGAGTGTACCGGCGGGGGCTCGATGGGGGAGCGGCGAATCGGACGGCTCCCGCGAACCCGCTCGGACTGAGTGCGGCCTAGCAGCCATACTCGGCGGTCGCACCGAGTTCCTCAGCGATCCTAATAAGCTGGTTGTATTTCGCCGTCCGATCGCTTCTGCAAGGAGCGCCCGTCTTGATCTGGCCACAGTTGGTCGCCACCGCGAGATCCGCGATGGTCGAATCCTCCGTCTCACCCGAGCGATGACTCATCACGCAGGCGTAGCCGTTGCGGTGCGCGTAGTTGACCGTCTCGAACGTCTCGCTGAGTGTGCCGATCTGGTTGACTTTGATGAGCACCGCGTTGGCTGCGCCGCTGTTGACGCCCCGCTCGACAAAGCTGCGATTGGTTACGAATAAGTCATCGCCCACAAGCTGAACCTTCGATCCGAGCCTGGTCGTCAGGTTCGTCCAGCCCGCCCAATCGTTCTCCGCGAGCCCGTCTTCCAGCGACCTGATCGGATACTTCTCGCACCACCCCACCCACAGCGAAACCAGATCATCGCTCGAAAGAATCTCCTGCGAGCTTGAGAAGAACTTGTACCCCTCTTTGCCGTCTTTGGCCGCCTCGTTCCACAGCTCGCTCGTCGCGGGATCAAGGGCGACAAAGATCTCCTCGCCCCACTTATACCCCGCCTTGTCCACCGCCTCTTCGATGATCTTGAGCGCGTCCTCGTTGTCTTCGAGGTTGGGAGCGAACCCGCCTTCGTCGCCGACCGCAGTCGAGAGCCCGCGACCTTTGAGCACCGCTTTGAGATGGTGATAGATCTCGACGCCCGCGCGGAGCCCCTCGCCGAACGAGCTGAACCCGACGGGCTGGATCATGAACTCCTGAAAGTCCACGGTGTTGTCGGCGTGCTTGCCGCCG
>CAYUVO010000183.1:0-2093 GCA_964448185.1 uncultured Phycisphaeraceae bacterium | reverse complement strand
CACACGGCCGGCCTCTGCAAGCCCGCCCCAAAGGCCAGCCATTGCAGGCAAGACCCTATCGGTGGCCAAGGGCATGGTCAACACACCCCCCTCCCTTCCCCCCTCCCTTCCCCCCTCAACACACCACCCCCGTATGACCGATACGCTCTGCATCATGCGAACCGCTCTGATTGCTGCTGTGACCTGTCTTGCATGTCTTGCTTGCCTCGGCCCCGCTGTGGCCCAGGCCCAAGACGCCCCAGCTGATACGCCCCCCACCGAACAGCTCGACAAGCCCAAGGTCAATCCCCGGTATCGCCCCACGCCGCCTACGCGGGTCAGCCCGGTCGTGCCACAGATTCAGGCTCTCGACATCCCCAAGCCCGGGGGCAAGACCGCTGCCGAGGGCAGCTTCCTGATCCGAAAGCTCGGCGTGATGCACCTCATCGAAACGGGCGATCTGATCTTCGCACCCGCGGTCGTGCCCGGCGAACAGAAATCACCCGTGTTCCTCGTCTCGCCCTCCAACCAGAGCGGCAGGCTGCGGGCACAGATCGACCAGCAACGATTCATCTGGACCGGTCGCATCAGCGGCGAGGTGTTCACCTACAAGGGACGCAACCTGCTGATCGTCTCCGCGTTCGCACCCGAAGCTCTGCACACGCACACGCCGACTGCTCCAACCCCGACCCCGCCAACCGATCAGCCAGACGATCAGCCTGACGCTGAACCAACACCGACACCCCCCTCCACTCAAGACCCCGGTTCGATCCTTGATCCGCGCGTGACTGCGTTGGCCGAGGAACTCCTCGCCGAGGGAGCCCAGCCGCGAGCGCTCGATACGAGCATGAACGACTCAAGGCTCGACGCGGTGGAACACGACGCGACGCCCATGGTCACCGGCACGCGGATCATCCGTCGGCGCGCGCGCATGGTCCGCGATGGTCAAGGACGCTGGCAGGTTCGGTTCGATCAGGACGGCGACAACCGCGAGCCGCCGCTCACCCTCGTGCCGTGCCAGTTGCTCGAACTCATGGAGCGTCAGGCGAGCCGGTGGGGCGACTCATGGACCTTCCACATCAGCGGGCGAGTCGTCGCCAGCCACCAGGGCGGCTACCTCATCCCGACGCTGTTCCTCTCCGAACGCCCGAGCGACCTGCTGCCAAGGCAATAGGCAGGTGAGCGTTGGTTTGGATGTTGTGGATCATGCTCAAGGCTGCGCCGTCTGCATGGTGTTTGCGTTGTTCTTACGTTTGCACGCCTTCCCCCCCTCGCAGCCGCACTCGGGGCACGGCAGCCGGTAGTCGAACACCCGATCGTACTTGCACAGCGGGCACAGCCCGCGTCGGAACCTAAGAAGGTGGCGTGTGCCTTTGACCAGCCGCACGAGCACGAAGAACACCAGCGCGTAGAAGACTGTGTTCAGCGCGAGACCCGACCAGATCGGGTAGTAGGGAAGAACGCGAACGGTTCGCATGTTGACTGGGTTGCCGTTCCAATCTGTGTCACCGAGTTGGATGCCGCCGACCATCGAATCCGTCTTGATGGCTGAAGCACCTTCCCACCCGCACCAAAGCGCGAGCACGGGAAATCCTCGCGCGTCATCGATTCCGACGAACGACTCGGACCCAAGACCTGCTTCGTACAACTGATGGCGTTGACCCCACCCATGAGGACCGGTGGTAGCGAGCGGATACATGATTGTGGGCGTGTCGAACGATATTTTCAGATCGAGGGTCAGACCACTAAAAAATGGCCCGACTAGCGAACCGCCAGCATGAGACAAGAGCTCGTAGCTGGCAAAGCCGATGCGCGAGGAGCCTAAAGTCATGTAGTATTGGGGATACAGTACCCGACCTGTTATTTCTCCTCCAGATGACAATAGCTCTGTTGGCAATTGCCGATCAACAACCTTCAGGGCCAGCCCCCACGCGACGGCCCACGTCGTAACAAACCCGAGCAGCAGGTACACCATCACCACGCGGCCGATGGGCAAGACTCTTCGCATCAGGTCAGTGTAACAATGCACGGGTGAGGGAATAAGACCCCCTCGCTCACACTCAGGGCTTGTCGAGGAGGCGTGCCCTTTGCCTCGCTCACGCCAAACCTCCCCA
>CAYUVO010000182.1:0-2109 GCA_964448185.1 uncultured Phycisphaeraceae bacterium | reverse complement strand
GTTTGGACTGGGTCATGTCGCCGTGGATCGCGTGGGCTTCGATCCCGTTGTCGGTCAGGAACTTCGCCACCTCGTCCACACGCCGCTTGAGTCGGCAGAACACAAGCGTCAACGCCGGGTCCTCGTGCGTCAGCAGGTGCAACAGCAACCGACGCTTGTCCCAGCCCTCGACCGTCACATAGAACTGCTCGACCATGCTCACCGTCAGCGAGCCCGCGGTCGTCACGATCTTCTCCGGGTTGGTCATGTGCTGGCGGGCCAGCTCTTCGATCTCGCCCGAAACCGTCGCCGAAACCACGATCGTCTGGCGGTCACGCGGGCACTCCCGCAACAGCCTGCGGATGTCGTCGCGGAACCCAATATCAAACATCCGGTCCACTTCATCGAGCACCGCATAGCGAACGTTCTTAAAGTGCAGGTAGCCGCGTTGGATCATGTCGAGCACACGCCCGGGCGTGCCCACGATGATCTCGGGACCCTTGGCGAGCTTCTCGATCTGGCTCACGATCCGCTGGCCGCCATAGATCGTCACCGCGTGCAGCTTCGTGTACCGACCAAGATCGTTGATCTCGTCGGTAATCTGGATCGCCAGCTCGCGCGTCGGAGCAAGAATGATCGCCTGCATCGGAACGCCCGGCTCGCCACAGTGCAGCAATGGCAACGCGAACGCTGCCGTCTTGCCCGTGCCCGTCTTGGCCTGCCCGAGCACGTCGCGACCCGCAATCGCATGCGGAATAAGCTGCTCTTGAATGTACGTCGGCTTGGTAAACCCACACTCGTCGAGCGCGCGCATCAGTTCATCGCTCAGCCCAAGATCCCCGAAGGTCGTCTCCTGTGAGAACACTTCCGAATCGCTCGCATCTACATCGCGGCGCATGCGCCTGGGCTGGTTCTTTTTGCCGCCCCCACCACCAACCTCAGCGCTGTCGTGATCGGACGCCCCCTCCATCGACGTAGCACCCTCGCCCTCACCCGACCCCGTGGACTTGCGACGACGCCTTCTGCGCTTCTTGCGCGGAGCGTCACCGCTCTCACCTGAACCTTCAGCCGAGCCATCTGAACCGCTTTCGGGGCTGGTCTCGATCACAGATTCGGCTTGGTCGCCACTCGGGGAGTCCTGGCGGTGCTCCTCTTCGGAGACACTCGGATCACGCTCTTGGGTCATCGCGGTAGTCACTGTCGTTATTGGGGGAACGCCCGCGTCGGTGGCCGAACGATCAGCCCCGGAAAGTCGGGAGGCATTCCCAGCATCAGGATGCCCTAAGTCTATGCCGCGCTCGGTCGCCAAGCCCTGTGCCTCAGCATGGAGAGCGTGCTTGGCGAGCGATGCAACCGCTGCCGACCCCGCAGCAGCCCAGCCCCGCCAGCCGTCACGCCAAGCACCCTTGAGCACCACCTGCTTGAACATCTGGCCCGCGGGGCTCAATACAAGCTTGAGCCGACTCGGGCGTCTGCCCATCGCCAGCATCGCGTCCGCCGAGATCTGCCCGAGCTTGATCTGCTGGGTCAAAAACGCGGCCAGCGTCCCGACCGAGTCATGCCGAAGATCACCCGCAAGCTCGACCACCTGTCCTGCTGAGGGCGCTACATCGAGCCGATCGTGCGGATCGAGCCCTGTCCATTTCGTTCGGCCCGCGAGCACGTCCTCTCGCCGCACCAGCCGAAGCCGAGGCTCGGGCTGGAACGTGTGCTCCAAAAATCGGCCCGCGTACCACACCTTGCGGTTCATTCTGGCACCAGCGACCCCCCCATCTCCCTCTGATGGAGCAGCCAGAAACCGCTCTAAAGAGGCTGCCAGCTCGGGGTCGAGGCTTTCATCGCTATCAAGGCTCAAGATCCACGGCTGGCTGCACGCTTCGAGAGCGGCCTGCTTGGTCGCCACATGACCCATCCAATCCACCCGATGGATCACCACCCCAAACTCGCTCAACAACGCCAGCGTGCCGTCGGTCGAGCCCGAATCCAACGCCACGATCTCAGAGGCAAGCTCCCCGACCGATTCCAGCGTTCGGCGGAGCGTCTGCTCGTTGTCCTTGCACACGATCGCTACCGACATGGGCAGCCGGTTCGGATCGGTTGGACTCGCCGATGAGTTCGACTCGGGCTCTT
>CAYUVO010000181.1:0-2118 GCA_964448185.1 uncultured Phycisphaeraceae bacterium | reverse complement strand
TTCTTCGCCGGTCATGCCCACATCGACCATGAACTCCTTGACCAGCGGCACCTTCTTGCGGTCCTCGGGGCTCGCGATATGCACCGGCCGACCCGCGGGGTTCATCACGCCGTCGAGATCGCCCGAATCCGTACACACCAGCACCCGCCTGCTGAACAGGTTGCGGGTATCAAACCCGCCCGCTGCATCGACGTACACAAACCCCTTGTCGCTGATGTGCGAGACGTAGAACCCGATCTCGTCCATGTGGCAGAGCATCATCACGACCTTGGGGTTTTTGATCGCTCGCTTCTTGCCGCTGGCGTCGCGGGGGAGCCGACGGCAGATCAGCGAACCCATCGCGTCGGTTTCGACACTGTCGAACAGCCCCTTGATCTCTTTCTCGATGAGCGCCCGGACACGCTCTTCGCGACCAGGCACGCCGGGCGTCTCGCAGAGCCGGGCCAGCAGATCAAGATCCAATGCTGCGCCAGAGGCCTTGGTTGATTTGCGAGTCGTGCGGACGATCTTTGAGGAAGCGGCGGGCGTTCGGGACTTCTTGGCCATGACGGTCGGCTCCTGAAAATTGGATATCGCTGGCAGAACCAGTGCAGTATTGAAGATTGTGCCGAACGCTCGGGATCGGCCTTGCAGAGTCGCCAAGGATATCGACGCCGAGCCTGCCACGCGAAATCACGCCCAAGATTCGCTTAGCCTCGGCAAGCCCTCTCCTCGTCCATAGCATCTGCCCGATGCTCCAACGCCCGCACAACCGGTTTCTTCGACTCGCCGCTCTCGCCGCCATGCGGGCAGCGGGCGATGCCGAGCCCAACCCGCTCGTGGGCTGTGTGATCGAACGCAATGGCGTGGTCCTGGGCATCGGGCACCACCGACGCTTTGGCGATCTCCACGCCGAACGTGCTGCGCTCGCCAACTGCGCCGCCAATGGCAACGACCCCAAAGACGCCACCGCTCACGTCACACTCGAACCCTGCTGCCACACCGGCAAGCAACCGCCCTGCACCGAAGCGCTCATCGCAGCGGGCATCAAGCGAGTCGTCTTCGCCCGTCGCGACCCGGGCGAGCTCTCCAAGGGCGGCGCCGAGATCCTGCGAGCTGCGGGCATCGACGCGGTGCTCGACGAATCCGACCCCGTAGCCTTCGCCCTGAGCAGTGCGTTCATCCACCACCAACTCACAGGCAGGCCGTGGGTCATCGCCAAGTGGGCGCAGACCGTCGATGGTCGCATCGCCACACGCACGGGCCAGAGCCAGTGGATCTCCAACACGCTGAGCCGAAACCGCGTGCATCGCCTGCGTTCGCGAGTCGATGCCATCCTCACAGCCCTGGGCACCGTCATCGCGGACGACCCGCTGCTCACCGCCCGAGGCGTCCGCCGAACACGCCGGACCGCTCTCCGCGTTGTCGTCGATCAGCACCTCGATATCGCGCTCGATCGCAAGCTCATCACGACCGCGCATGACGTACCCACGCTCATCGCCTGCGACAGTGCCATGGCTGCTAGCGGCCTCACCAAAGAGAAACGCAACCAGCTCGAAACTCACAACGTCGAAATCCTTGGCGTCCACAGCGGGCCACAAAGCCTCGAACGCATGGACCTCCGCGAGCTGCTCACCCAACTCGGCAAGCGCGGCATCTGCACCGTGATGATCGAAGCCGGTCCCGGCTTGCTCGGCTCACTCTTCGAGGCGGACCTTGTAGATGAGGCGTGGGTCTACATCGCGCCGTTGCTCTTAGGCGATGAGCAGGCCCCGGGTGCAGCTCGCGGCCGAGCGGTGCCGTCACTCGCCCAAGACGGTGGCAGCCGACCGCTTCGGCTCGTCCACACCCGGCGTCTGGGCGACGACGTCGAGCTCTGGTACCGACGGGGTGATGTGTAGAGGGGGGACGGGGGGGGAGGCGTTGGCTCCGGTGGGACGGGCATCTTGCCCGTCTGGTCTTGCTTGATCCCTCCTACGAGCCACGACCATCAGGGAGTGGGCTTGCGTGTTCCTTCCGAACGAGCCCCTCGCGGAAGCGAGGGGACAATCTTCTTCGTGAGATCTAGCCCCCTTCCTCCCGGAAGAGGATTATGCGCCAAAGTGGTTTGTTTGGTATTGCGCTGAGCGCGAGCCGCGT
>CAYUVO010000180.1:0-2178 GCA_964448185.1 uncultured Phycisphaeraceae bacterium | reverse complement strand
AAGTCATCATCCACCTCCTCGCCTCGCCCGAGCAACGCAGCACCCCAGACCCGCTCGCAGCGACCCTCCGCAGATTGCAGGGCGCGTTCAGCCTCGTGTTCCTGTTCCCCGATCGAATCGAAGCCGCCCGTGACCCCTGGGGCTGGCGGCCGCTCGTGCTCGGTCGCCTCCCCGACGGGCGAGACTGCGTGGTCAGCGAAACCGTCGCTCTCGACGTCATCGGCGCAGAGCCCGTCCGCGAGATCGAGCCGGGCGAGATCGTCACGCTGAGTGATGCCGGTGTCACGAGTAGGACCTTCGCAACCCCAAGCCCGCGCCTGGCTCAATGCGTCTTCGAGCATGTGTATTTCGCCAACCCCGCGAGCCAAATCTTCGGCCAAAACGTCCAGACCGCCCGCGAAGCCATGGGAGCCAAGCTCGCGATGGAAGCAGTGGTCGAGGCGGACTACGTCATGCCCATGCCCGACTCGGGCCGATCCGCAGCCAACGGCTACGCCCAGGCCAGCGGCATCCCCTACCGAGAAGGCATCGTCCCCAACCGCTACGTCGGCCGCACCTTTATCAAGCCCACGCAGCAAGAACGCCGCGCCG
Source organism: uncultured Phycisphaeraceae bacterium (assembly GCA_964448185.1). Classification (GTDB taxonomy): domain Bacteria; phylum Planctomycetota; class Phycisphaerae; order Phycisphaerales; family UBA1924; genus OFTM382. Next base: position 1,587 of record CAYUVO010000180.1, on the reverse strand, counting down.
CGGTCCGCCTCAAGCTCAACGTCATCGCCGAGATTGTCCGGGGCCGAAAGCTCATCGTGGTGGACGATTCGATCGTGCGTGGCACGACTACCCGCGAGAAGATGAAACAACTCCGCGACGCCGGAGCCAAAGAGATCCACCTCCGCATCTCGTGCCCGCCCATCAAGCACCCGTGCTACTTCGGCGTGGACTTCGCCACCCGCGATCAGCTCATCGCACACGAGCGCAGCGTCGAAGAGATCCGCAAGTTCCTCGGCGTCGACAGCGTCCACTTCCTGAGCCTCGACGGCCTGCTCAGCGTCATGAAGCACCCGCCGAGCGAATACTGCACCGCGTGCTTTAGCGCGGACTACCGCATCGACGTGGAACACCCGCTCACCAGCGAGGTGCTGATGCACGACCAACAGAGCATGTTCTGATGAAACTCGGGCTCAACGATTGGCAGTTTGGTTCGAGGGTGCCTGATGCCAGAGGCTCTCTCATTACGCTCCGCCGGACATTTTGGTGGTTCTGGGCAAAGCAAGATCGCAAAGAGTTCAAATCGACTGTTATTTACAAGAAGATGCAACCCGTTGGGTTTCTCTACGGGTTGATGCTTGCGCTCGGCATTATCCTGAGCCGGAAGGTCGCCCAAGCCATCGGGATCAGTTCAACCCTCCACCTCATCGTGCTCTACTCGGCTGCGGGCACGGTGGGTTACTTGTTCTCTCGGCGCTCATACACACCGATGATCGAGTGGCTCTGTGCAAGACGATTAGCAAGAGTGGAATGCGGCGCTTGCACCTTCTCGCTCGATGGTCTTCCCACAGAGCCCGACGGCTGCACGCTCTGCCCCGAGTGCGGGGCCGCGTGGAGAGTGCCGGGCGTCGAGGATCGGAGGTAGACTGGTTCTCATGAGCATCTTCACCGGTTGGCAGTTTGGCAAGTGTGTTCGTGATGATCGCGGTCAGCCCATGACCATGCGCAACACGGTGGGCTTTGGCCTCAACAAAGACGATCGCCGCGACGCCGCGCAAACACCTTGTATCCGTAAGGTCACAAGGTTGAATTTGGTGTATGGCGGGCTTGTGGGATTGATCGTATCGGTCTCCGTGATGACTAAGTTTGTGACGGGTCCGATCTGGATGATCATTGCATATTCCTTTGTTGTCGCGTCGGTGTTGGGTTTTTTGATGCTCGGGGTTGCGTATCAGCCCATGCTTCGGTGGTATGCCGAGCGGCGCATCGCTCGCGGCGAGTGCGGCGTGTGCGAGTTCTCCCTCGATGGCCTCTCGCCAGAACCCGACGGCTGCACGCTCTGCCCGGAGTGTGGGGCCGCGTGGAAGCTCAGCGGTGAGCTTGGCTCTTGACGAGCCCGATGTGGGGGGTGGGGGGGGGAGTGTAAGCGAGGGGCCCTTCGGGCTGTTTTTACAAGCCCTGAGTGTCAGCGAGGGGGACTTGTTTGGTAGCTCGCGCGTCGGGCCTGTGTTCTTGTAAGCACTTCTTGCGCTCTCAACGCCCTGTAACCTTAGATAACCTCCCTGTGACGCTCTACTGCAGGCATGTACGACGATCGCGCGTTGCTTTACGGGAGCAGTAAAGCCCTTT
>CAYUVO010000179.1:0-2201 GCA_964448185.1 uncultured Phycisphaeraceae bacterium | reverse complement strand
CCCACAACAAGACCTACAACGACCATGGCTGTTCTTCTCATTTGATGCTCTCGCTTTCTCGGTCCGGCCCTGAGTAAAAGGAAACGTCGGGCCGGTCTCCATGCTCAGTATGCCCCGTAAGCGTGGCTCTGCCAGCACTCACGGCTCTTCAGCCCTGAGACGATTCGGGTTATGCGGGCAAACGCCGGGTTATCGGATGGTCACTCGGCGAAAATCGCAAAGCCGACTCAAGACGCGGCTCGGCTCACCCGGCTGCTCGCCCTTGCTCGCCCTTGGTCGTCATTGGTCGTCATTGGTCGCCATTGGTCGCCTCATAGGCCCCGAGCACCGCTGCGATGTGCGCGCTCGCACGGTGGTGCTGAAGCACGTATTCGCGTGCGACCCGCCTGCGAGTCGCCAGCTCAACGGGCGATTCCATCAACCCTTGGAGTGCGCGCCGCCAGTGCTCGACCGAGCCCTTGTCGATGAGCCGAACCTGATCGCCCGAGTGCAGATGTGTGACTCTCGGGTCGCGGTGCGCGAGGACTGCCACGCCTCGGGCCATCGAGTCGAGCACGAAGCTGCGTTGTTCTCCGAGCGCTTCGGGCAGCATGAGCAAATCGCAGCGAAGGGTCAGGTCACGGTGGGACTCGATCGAATCCACCAGCGTAAGCCGATCGGCGACGCCCAGAGCCACGCCGCGCGACCATAAGCCGGTGCGACGTGCGGCGCGCGCATCGACCAACAACCGAAGCCCCGGATGGTCGCGTGCGAGCTCGGCTGCCGCCTGGAACGCGAGGGTCACCGAGCCTCGTTCGATCCCCGAGGCACACAGCATGATCGAGGTCGGCGGGCTGTCTTTGGTAGGCAGTTCGGTCGGAGCGTGAACCCCCCATGGCGTGACCCGGACGCGGTCTGAAAGCGAACTCTCCCCCACCGCGTCGATCAAGGCTCGATCGGGCACCGCGATCTCGACGCGCTGGTGCGCGGTGTTGAGCGACTTGAGCCGGCGTGAGAGGCCCGCACGCCAGAACTCGAGCAGCACCGTCGCCCCGGTGAGCCGGGCGAGTTCCATCGCCACCGCCCACGAGCGACCACCAAAGGCGTGGATCACATCGATCTGCCGATCATTCGGAGGAAGCCGATCGAGCAATCTTCGTTCGAGCAGTCTTGCGCGCGCACCCGTCGAGAACGGGAGCCCGTCGGGCACAAAGCCGATTGCATCACCGAGCAGACCAGCCCCCTGAGCGAGCACGTCTTCGAGAGCGTCCCCCTCGGGCACCGCACGCATCACCCGCACGCCCTCGTCCGCGAGCCCGATGGCGAGCCGAGAGAGCAGCGTGGCTTCTCGTTCGGCGAACCCCTCGTCGGCCATGAGCACGGTTCGCACAGCTTGCTCGTTTCAGGAAGTCCCGGCGGTGGCCGGGGATGCGCTCTTGCAGAAATCAAGATCCGGGAAAGGCGTCACCTGATCCGCGACCGCCTCGGTCCGCCAGATCCCCACCCAGTGCCCGTCTTTGACCTCGACGAGGGTGTAATCACCCGCGGGTCCGTCGTTGGCCTTGAGGTCTTTCGGAGGCTGATGCCAGGGCCACCACGGACGGACGCCGTTCTCTGCGCCGGGGAGCTTGCGGAACTCGTCCTCGTTGTCCACGACTTCCTTGATGGTGACGAGCCGATCGAGGTGCTCATGGAGTTTGGGGATGCTCGCGAGCAGGCCACGGGTGTAGGGGTGGGTCGGGTTGTCGAACAGGTCGTAGACGGTGGCATACTCGACCACTCGCCCGGCGTACATCACACACACCACGTCGGCGTTCTCGGCGACCACGCCCAGATCGTGCGTGATGAGCATGACCGCCAACGACCGTGTGGTTTTGAGATCTTCGAGCAACTCAAGAATCTGCGCCTGGATCGTCACGTCGAGCGCGGTGGTCGGTTCGTCCGCGAGCAGCAACCGAGGCTGACAGGCGAGTGCCATCGCGATCATGACCCGCTGGCGCATGCCGCCCGAGAACTGGTGGGGGTATGCCTTGATGCGCTGGTGGGGCTCGGGGATACCCACGGACTCCATCGACTCGATCGCCACGTCGTACGCCTGTGATTTGGTCACAGGCCGATGCAACCGGATCGCCTCGATGATCTGATCACCCACCGTGTAGACGGGGTTGAGACTGGTCATGGGCTCTTGGAATATCATACTAATATCTTTGCCAATGATTTTT
>CAYUVO010000178.1:0-2217 GCA_964448185.1 uncultured Phycisphaeraceae bacterium | reverse complement strand
TCGATAACGAACTCCACCGCGAGACCTCCGCCCACCGTATCCCCAAGGTCGCCAATGCCCGCAGCGTGGCCGTGCGGGAGATCAGCGAGCGGATCTTTGTCGACAACCTGCGCGGACGCTTGCTGGACATCAACGCGATGGGCGTGTACTTCGACGGGCTCGATCCGGGCCAGTTCAAGGTCATCATCCTTGACGCGTTCTATCGGTTCATGCCACGAGGCGGCGACGAGAACGACAACGGCACGATGGCCAACATCTACAACCTGATCGACTCCTACGCCAATCGGCTCGGCTGCTGCTTCGTGCTCATCCACCACAGCACCAAGGGGAGCCAGAGCAGCAAGAGTGTGACCGATGTCGGGGCCGGTGCGGGGGCTCAGAGCCGGGCGACCGACACGCACCTCGTGCTGCGCCCGCACGAGGAGGACGGCGTGGTCGTGCTCGACGCGGCCGTGCGATCGTGGCCGCCCATCGAGCCGACCTGCCTGCGGTGGGACTTCCCGGTGTGGTCAGTCGATGACACGCTCGACCCGGCGGCACTCAAGAACGAACGAGCCAAAAAGCAGAAGGACCGCAAGAAGCCCGAGCCGCCCAAGGCCCCCGCGTGGGATGTCGAGCGGTTCGTCGAGGCGTTCATCTCGGATGAGCCGATCAGCCTGGCCGAGCTCCGCGAGCAGGCCGCGTCCGAGCCGGGGCTCTCTCGACGGCGGGCGAGCGACCTACTCGAGATCGCCCAAGACCGGGGGCTCATCCATCGCTTATCGGTCGGCCGAGCGCACAAGGCGATGTACGCGGCTGGGCCACAGCCGGAGTTGGAGGAGGATTTGCCATGAGCCGAGCACGCTCAAACCATCGTTGTCGCTCGCGCGCGCAGTCGCTTGACCACTTCGCTCAACCGGTCGAGCGAGGGGTGTGGTCGAGCGAAACCCCCTTTTCGCTCGCGCGCGCACACCCCCCCATACCCCCCCGCGGGCGTGCGCAGGAGCGACGCCGCGGTATCGCTCGCGCGCGCGGTCGAGCGAGTGGTCGAGCGACGAGCGACGGATTAGGTACTCCGGCGGGATCACGATCAGGTGAGGCCCGCGGGAACAGCACCCGTTGGGGACAGACTTTCTTTCGGCTGTCCGGTTCGGTTTTGGGAGCCCTGCGACTGGGCCACGAGGGTTGGCCGTGTGGCGGACCGGCCCCGCTTGGTACCACCCGTCGGATTCTGCGCCCCTTCGCCACACGGGCCAACGAGGTACGCCGTCGGGGCACACATTGAACCAAGCCGGGGCCACGGTTGGCCTCGGTTCACACACCCCATGCACGGAGGCACACGCCATGAAAGTCGTCCAGAAGAACATCGATGAACTCACCCCTTACGAGAAGAACCCCCGCCTCAACGACGACGCGGTTGAGGCCGTTGCTGAATCGATTCGGCAGTTTGGGTTCCGCCAACCGATCGTGGTTGATGAGCAGGGAATTATCGTCTGCGGCCACACGCGGTTCATGGCCGCCCAGATGCTCGAACTCAAGCGGGTGCCGGTGCATGTGGCCACCGACCTGACGCCTGAGCAGATTCGGGCGTACCGGATCGCCGACAACAAGACGGGCGAGCTGGCGACCTGGGACATGGACCTGCTGCCGATCGAGATCGCAGAGTTGCAGGAGGCCGGGGTCGACTGGTCGCTGCTGGGGTTCGACGAAGACGACCTGGCTCGGTTGATGGCCGGTGAGGAGGGAGTGAGCGAGGGGCTGACCGATCCCGACGATGTGCCTGAGCCGCCGGACGATCCGGTGACGCAGCCGGGCGACTTGTGGGTGCTGGGCGAGCACCGGCTGTTGTGCGGCGATTCGTCGAGTGAGGCGGATCTGGATCGGTTGTTGACACACGGGCGGGATGCCCGTGCCACCATCGACATGGTGAATACCGATCCGCCGTACAATGTGAAGGTTGAGCCGCGCAGCAACAACGCGATCGCGGCGGGCAACTCGTCATTCGCTCCATCGCCCAGTTCCAAGACAGCGAAACACCACCAGAAGTTCGACTTGGCCCGCCACCCCGAAAAGGCCAAGCCAACGCACGCCAAAATGCGTGCGAAAGATCGCCCGCTCGAGAACGACTTCATGAGTGATGAAGCCTTCGACGAGATGCTGCTGGCGTGGTTCGGGAACATCGCCCGCGTGCTCAAGCCGGGCGGGTCGTTCTACATCTGGGGCGGGTACGCCAATCTT
>CAYUVO010000177.1:0-2237 GCA_964448185.1 uncultured Phycisphaeraceae bacterium | reverse complement strand
CGCTTGCCGCGATTGAACACCGGATAGATGTACGCGCTTCGGCCACGGAACGGGTCCTCGGCCTGTTCATACCACGCGAGCCATTCGGCGCGGTCCTGGCCATAGTCCTGCCCGGTGAGCGTGCGGAGCGATTCACGGGCCGCCATGTTGACCGCGAGCTGGCGGTCATCCAGCGCCCGGATCAGCCCTTCGAGCACGCGAGGCTGGGGATACTGCCCGAGCGCACTGGCCGCTTCTGCGCGCACCTGCGGGTCCTGCTCGCCCGGAGCTTTCTCAGCGCCGCCTGCTGCCGGCTCGACGACATGCGTGAGCAGCGGTTCGATCGCGTCTTCGTTATGGATTCGTTGGAGGGCGCGCGAGGCTTCGAGTCGGACACGTTCGTCTTCATCGTCGAGTCGTTCGATGACGAGGGGTGCGTGTTCGGGCAGGCCGTGGATTCCGAGGGCTCGGACCGAGGCTGCTCGGACGCCCGGGTCCCAGTCGTCGATGTTGTCCTCGTAGAGTTCGAGGTAGATGCTTTCGCCGCCGAAGAAGCTGTTGGCGAGCAGCAGCGTGCCGCGGGCTCGTTCGTCGGCGTTGTACGGGTTGATCGCCATGCGGGCGGCTTCTTCGGGAGATGCGGGTGCCCCGAGTTCGAGGATGGAATCGGCTCCACGGATGCCGCCGAAGGAATCGCAGCCTGTGAGAAAGGCGGTCAGCATCGAGAGAGCGGCGCACCCAACGCCCAGCATCAATAGACGACTGCATCGGCGATTCAACACATGCGGGGTTGCGTCCATCGCCACAGTGTAAGCCCCGGGCAGAGGTTGTGGAGAGCGGGCATTGGAGTGGGGGGTATGGGGAGGGGGGATGGAGATCCTCTCGAGCCCCTCGCGGAAGCGAGGCGGTTCTTCAAGGTCGAGAACTCGGAACCGGCGGCAAGAACCTCGGTGGACGGGTATCGTTGGGCCATGCGCACCACACTCGCGGTCATCACGATGCTTGCTCTCATTCCAACCCTGCTCGGGTGTACGTCCTCAAATGCCCGCAGAGCTGCGGTCGTGGGCACCTCCACCCCCGCATCGGGCGAGGTCCGGGGCGATATCGCCTATCCACGCATCGCGGGCTCCAAACGGTTCACGTTCGAGAAATCGAGTTGGGGATCGACAGAATCCCATACGACCGTCGAGACCTACGTCCCCCAAGACGACGGCACCTGGCTCATCCACACCGAAGACGACGGCGTTCGCATCAGCTCGACCCACCTCGCACGCACCGCGAAAGGCGTTTCGATCCTCGATACCGTGGATTATGAGAGCGCCACCAAGACCTTCTTCAGGGGCAGCGGGCTGCTGGTCATGCCCACCATCGCTCGGCCCGAAGGTCTCTACGGCAACACAGTCACGGTCGAAATCTACGACCTCGATAACCCCCACCGAATCAAACAACACGGCACCGCGACACGCGATATCGAGTTTCTCGCCACCGAACTCATCGTGACGCCCGCGGGCACGTTTGAGGCGGCTCACATCCGCTCGGTGCTGCTCATGGAACTGACTTCGGCGAACGTCACGCAGACCGATCATCTGTGGATCGACTCCGAGATCGGGATCGTGGCCGAGGATTCGAGATTGCAGGTGCGGGTGTTCGGGCTTCCGTTCAAGTCGGATTCGAGGCTTTCGCTGCTCGCCGAGCGGCCTGCGGTGTGGCGCGAACCCTCAGCAGCAATCGGTGAACCGATCGTTCAGCCGCTTGTTGAATACGACGCGAACGAGATCCCGCAAGTGCAGAGCCCGGCCCAGCCCCAACCCACGGGCGTGATGCGCCGGATGGATTGAGTTGATGGTCTACTCGTGGCGGTGTTTGTGCCACTGACACCCGCTTCGGGGTCAGTGTCTTATCCAGTGTGCTGTTCGGCGGAACGTTCGCTCAGAGGCTTGGCGAGAATCTCGCTTGCGATGATGGCCCGACGCCACTCTTTGGCAGTCCGTGGAACGAGCCCATGCGCACTCGACGCATGCTCCACCTTTCGCTTGGCTTCTTTCTTGGCGGCTTCTTGGCGTGATTCCCGGGCAAGCTTGTCGGAGAGCACCTCGCTACCGGTGTCCGCCGAGTGGCTATGAGCTTTCTGCGGACGTGTCGTTGCGTGCTCGAGCGCGTGGAGGGTGGTTTGCTTGCCGGATGTGTTCGCCTTGCGGTTCACAGCTGAGGGTAGATCGGCGGCGGTCTGTCGGCTCTTGCCAGCCTGCTGGGATCGG
>CAYUVO010000176.1:0-2278 GCA_964448185.1 uncultured Phycisphaeraceae bacterium | reverse complement strand
ACCCTGCCCCCTCCGCACGCCCCCCCATTCCCATCTGTTTCGGGTTCGTCGGTCCAGGCGCTGACCACAAAGCCATCCTCGCCCGGTGCGGGTGGCTCGGGGACACTCTCAGTGGGCACCACCAGTGAGTGATACCTCGCAGCGATAAACGGGCTGGGAACGCCTGCGAAGATCCCTTGGCCGTCGTGGTGGATCTCGCTGGTCTTGCCGTGGACCGGGCGGTGGTGCTGGACGACTTTCATGCCCGCGAGATCCGCGATGCATTGGTGACCCAGGCACACGCCGAGGACCGGGATTTGGCCTGCGAAGTGCTTGATCATCGCTCGGCTGATGCCGCTCTGGTCGGGCGTGCATGGACCGGGCGAGATCAGCAAGTGGCTTGGTCCACTTCCACCATCGAGCGCGTCGGCCTCGTCGGGCGTGATCTTATCATGACGGACCACCTTGACGTCCTTGTCGAGTTCGAGCCCGGGGCACAGCGTCCCAATGAGCTGGACGAGGTTCCAAGTGAAGCTGTCGTAGTTGTCGATGACCAGAATCATGGTAATCGCAGGGTAGGTAAAGAAGGCATGCTCAAGGATCTTGGATGAGAGCGTGAGCGGGCGAGTCGTAAAAATAACCCGCCCGGCCAAACGGAACCGGGCGGGCGCGGGCGGAATCAAAGCTCCATCTCACAGAATCTCTCTCCCGCCAGCGGGACTGACATTCCGCCTGCTGCAATGACGTTCGCGGAGTCTTTTTAGGCCGCCAGATTGCACCGGCCGGCCACCCCGTCGAGCGTCACATAAAACAAGTCGTGCGTGATCGGGTAGGGCAGACGCCGATAGTCCTGCTCCACCTTCGAGCGGACCCGCTCAACAAACGGCGCCGGATCATCCGACAGCGCGACGAACATGTCCCGTGCCGGGGTTGCGACGAGGAAGTTGCCCCCGAGTTCGGGTGCAAGACGCCGGTACAGGTTGCTCATCAGCAGTCGCGCAGCGTCGTAGCCGTCCTGTTCGCTGATGATCGCTGCCCGGCCGCCCTCTTTGGAGTCCACGAACTGGATCTCCACCTCGTCGGTGTAGCGGTCAATATTCTGTCGAGCGATCTCGTCCATCTCCTCGATGCACAAGCCCCACTTGAGCACCTGCTCGGTCGTGATGCTCACGGTCATCTGTGGCAGATCCGTCACGAACACCACCACCGTGTCGTTGACAAACGGCACATGAGCCACCAGTGACTCGTCGAGGTGCTCGAAGATCGACACGGGCTGAATGCGTGGCATGATCCGCTGGCGGGCGAAATCCAGCGGCATCGACAGCGCGTTGTTCGCATCGGCTGCGAAGAGCTGATCGAGGTAGTTGCGGACGATCTCGTTGCCCCGCTCGGGTTCACCCCGGACCATGCGGTAGACGTTGTCGAGATCGAGGCGACGCCCGTTGACGAGCATCTCGCGTGGCCCCACCAGCTCGATATCGAGCCCGGGCCGGATCTCTCGCAGCAGGCACGCGACATGCTCGCTAAAGGCCTCTGGTTCCGAGGGCGGGGTTGGTGAGCTTGAGGGCTGGGGCATGAATCATCCTCCACCGCGAAATCGCGGCTCCAAGGAGTTACACACACCCGGACCTCCGAATCGGTCCGAAGCTGTGCGGCCTGGGCCGACGCTCGCTGAAGACCTGAATCGAAGATCCAACCTCCACTATGCACCCTGAATGCCCACCGGGCCAATTTTCTGCCCCCCCATCCCACACAAGCGCTCCCACAATCGAGTGGGCGTCCGATTCTCGGGCGCCACCCTCTCCCCACGTCTCCCCCCCTTCGAGGTACACACCCCCCGCCTTCTGGCTATACTCGCGGCTTGTGCTACCAATGACCGACCCTTCGGTCGTTCAAGGGCGAATCGCATTGGCTGTGTGGAGAAATGAACCGTGACCGAACAGGAAATTGAAACCAAAGTCATCGAGATCGTCGCAGAGCAGATGGGGGCCGATAAGACCACCATCTCACGGACGACCCACTTCACCGACGACCTCAACTGCGACAGCCTCGACACCGTCGAGCTGGTCATGGAGTTCGAGGACGAGTTCGATACCGACATCCCCGACGACAAAGCAGAGCAGATCAAAACGGTCGGCGAAGTCGTCGAGTTCGTGATGTCGGCCCAAGAATAAGCCTCGCGGCTCGATCTCATCCTCGCTGATTCTCCGCGACCACCGCCCGCTCCTGCCTGTGAGCGGGCCAGCTATGAATATCCATTGGGGGGCGGCGGCGGGGGGGCGGGGGCGCGCGCGCCGCC
>CAYUVO010000175.1:0-2313 GCA_964448185.1 uncultured Phycisphaeraceae bacterium | reverse complement strand
TCTCTTGTGCTCCAGACACCGATTTTGGCCCGCACCCGCTGAGCGTTCATTGGGGTGGAACCCCTAGAGTGGCTCTTCGCGTGGAGTTGAACCGAGGCAGGGAAGGCCCCGATGGTCAAACAACAGCACCAACTCTTTGTCGCTTTGCTCGTCGCATCTGACGGCGCGGTGGCCGCGGTCGCGTGTTACGCCGCGTGGGCGGTCCACCGCTTGCGCACGTTCGGCTACTTCCCCGACTGGCCGGGTCAGTGGGAGAGCTGGGTCAAAAACCCGGTCGCGTTCTTTGTCGTGCCCATTCTGCTCGTCGCGTTCCAGATGAACGGGCTGTACCGCCCGCGTCGCGACGGCTCGCTCTGGCGTGAACAGCTCGGCGTGGCCCGCGGTTCGGTGATGAGCTTCGCAGCGGTCGTCGTCGTGCTCTGGCTCGTTGACAACGCGGTGCTGCTCGAAGGGCGGTTCCATCTTGCGCTGCTCGGGTTGGCGTTGCCCGTTGCGATGGGCGTGCATCGGATGGTCTTTCGTGTTGGGCTGCGGTGGATGCGCAGCCGGGGCTGGAACCAGCGGCACGTCGCGGTCATCGGCGTGAGCCGGCTCGGACACATCGCGTGTAGAACCGTCGAACGCAACAGTTGGACCGGGATCAAAGTCGTCTACTTCATCTCTCACCGTGCGCACACCAAGCGATCAGAGGTCCTCGATCGCCCCGTCCATGGCGGGCTCGACGACCTCGAACAAACGCTCGATGAACACCCGATCGACGCGGTGTATATCTGCCTGCCCAATAGCCAGGCAAGCGTGTTGCCCGACGTGCTTGCAAGGCTCGAACGCTTCGCGATAGATGTGCGGATCATCCCCGACGTTCAGCCGCGATACCTGCCCAGCGCGATGATGGTCAGCGAGCTTGAGGGCATGCCGATCTTGAGCGTGCGAGAATGCCCGCTCTACGGCCTCGGCGGCGTGTCCAAACGAGCGATCGACATCGTGGGTGCCTGCGTGGCGATGCTGATCTTTAGCCCGGTGATGCTCGCGTGCGCTATCGCGGTCCGTCTCAGCGGCCCGGGTCGAGTGATCTTCAAGCAACGCCGGGTTTCGATCGGCGGCGAGACGTTCAAGATCTACAAGTTCCGCACCATGTTCCACGTCAGCGACGAGAAGTACGGCGGCTGGAACGACGACAAGTGGACCCAGCGCGACGACCCACGAATCACGTCCATCGGGAAGTTCCTGCGCAAGACGAGTCTTGATGAACTCCCCCAACTCCTCAACGTGCTCAAGGGGCAGATGTCATTGGTCGGCCCGCGTCCCGAGCGACCCGAACTCATCAGCCGATTCCGCGACGACTGGCGGGGCTACATGCTCCGTCAGCACGTCAAGGCCGGGATCACAGGCTGGGCACAGGTCAACGGCCTGCGCGGCAACACCTCGCTGCGCAAACGCCTCCAATACGACCTGCACTACGTCCGCCACTGGTCGATCATGTTCGATATCAAGATCCTGGCGTTGACCGTGCTGCGTGGCTTCGTCCATCGCAACGCGCACTGAGCTCGACGCTCACCATCGGCGTGCGTGATGCGAGCCCGATGGCGGGGGGCGGCTTTATGTCATCAGAAAGTCCTTGCAACGAGCGGAGTTATGCTGGTAGCATGGTGCTTCACCTCCCCCCCAACCCCGAAAAAGAGCCCGAGCGATGAAGATGCTGTGTGTAAACGTTGCCGTGTGTCTTGCTGTCACCGCCGCCAGTAGGCAGGTGCTCAACGAGGATCTCAAGCTGCTTGCGAGCGATGGAGCGGCCAGTGACCGGTTCGGCTGGTCCATCGCCATCGACAACGGCGTCGTCGCTGTAGGTGCATGGTTTGACGCCGACAACGGCACCGAATCTGGTTCGGCGTATGTGTTCGATGCCGTGACGGGTGTTCAGATCGCCAAACTCCTCCCGAGCGACGGGGCCGCTGGTCACTCGTTCGGCTATTCCATCGCCATCGATAACGGCATCGTCGCTGTGGGGGCGAACTTTGACGGCGACGACGCCGACCGATCTGGTTCGGCGTATCTCTTTGACGCCTCTACCGGTGCACAGCTCTTCAAACTCCTTCCGAGCGACGTGACTTTAGGTGACGAGTTCGGTTACTCCATCGCTCTTGACAACGGGGTCGTCGCCGTAGGAGCGGCCTTTGACGACGACAACGGCCCCTCTTCTGGTTCGGTGTACCTCTTTGATGTGGTCACCGGTGCGCAGATCGCCAAGCTTCTCCCAAGCGACATGTTGCCAGGTTTGTTTGGTAGTTCCAGTGCCATCGACAACGGCGTCGTCGC
>CAYUVO010000174.1:0-2387 GCA_964448185.1 uncultured Phycisphaeraceae bacterium | reverse complement strand
CCTCAAGGGGAAGGAGATCAACATTTTCAAGGGCATGGCCAACAGCCCTGCCGTCCTCAACCTCTACCTCAGCATGTCCGGCGCCATCGACAGCTTTAGCCTCTCACCCGCAGAACGCGAGATCATCCAGCTCGCCGTCGGTCAAGCCAACGGCTGCGACTACTGCACCGCTGCCCACACCGCCATCGGCAAGGGCGCAGGTCTCACCGAACAACAAACCATCGAAGCCCGACAGGGACGCATCGCAGATGATGCCAAGCTCAACGCGCTGGCCATCTTCGCCACGAGCATGCACGAGAAGAAGGGCTTTGTGAGCGATGAAGACCTTGCCAGCTTCAAGGCCGCGGGATTCACCGATGCGCACATCACCGAAGTCGTCGGCGTCTACGCCATGGCCGTCTTCACCAACTACTTCAACCACGTCAACCAAACCGAAATCGACTTCCCAGCCGCCCCCCCCTTGCCCCAGCTCCCCGTCCACGCCTGAGCAGCGAGCAGTCGTTCTCAAAGCTGACGGTTCTCTCAACCAACTGTGAAAAAGCAACGGGCCCCGCGTCACCGAGGCGATAGACGCAGGGCCCGCTGTGTGCGCCCGAGCAACAATGCCCGGGCATCAAAGCCCCCAACAGGGGGCGTCGCCCGCCGAATGAGCCGAAGACTCGACGGGCTGTTCACACCGTGTCAATCGCAGAGCTCCACGCCCAGCCATCTTCACACCCAACGCCGATTCCCCACACTCTCGCCGGCACGTCTGCAACGCCTGCGCCCGCTGCTGCGCGTACGATCACCGCTTCTCGGACCCCTTTCTCGGATCTCTTTGATTCCAGAGGTACCAAGCGTTGAACGAACCCGCCTACATCCCGAGTCAGGGCGCCTCCAGCGGCATCAGCGTCCGCGTCATCAGCTTGGGCACCCTCGACGCCCACCCCCTGCGCGGCGAAGCCTCACCCGTCCGCACAGGACATGCAACAACCACCCTGATTGTCTCAGGTGACAACGCGGTGCTCGTTGATCCGGGTCTGCCGCCGCTGGCTCTTGAACACCGCCTCGACGAACGCGCGGGCCTGCTCCCGAGCAACATCACCCACGTCTTCCTGACCAGCTTCAAGCCCGATACCTGCCGAGGCATCCTGCTCTTCGACAACGCACAGTGGCTCATCTCCGAGGCCGAGCGCGAAGCTGTGGGCGTGCCCCTCGCACAGACCGCCAAGTCGATCGCATCAGAAGGCGAAGAAATCGACCCGATGATCCGCCAAGAACTCGAGATGCAGCTCAACGTGCTCCAACGCTGCCAGCCCGCCGAGGACCGCGTCGTCCCCGGGCTCGACCTCTTCCCGCTGCCGGGCGTCACGCCGGGGCTTTGTGGCCTGCTCATCTCCGAAGCCGCCCAAACCACGCTGATCTGTGGCGACGCCATCCCCACCCTCGAACACCTCGAACGCGGCGAAGTCCCCGCGCGCAGCGCCAACGTGCCACAAGCCAAATCGAGCTTCGCCGAAGCCATCGAGATCGCGGACATCTTGGTGCTGGGCCGCGACAACATGCTCGCCAACCCGATGCGCAAGAGCTACGGCCCGGGATGATGAAGCAACTCCTCCAAATGCCCGAGACTGACGAGGCTGCTGAGCGGCTGGATGTGCAATGTCCGAACTGCAAGTACACGCTTGTCGGGCTCAAGCGGCAACGCTGCCCAGAGTGCGGCGAGGTGCACGGATCCGTTCAGCTCTGGCAGTGCTTTCTCGCGAAGACCCCGGCTGGCCAATTCATCAACGACCGCCGGAACCAATGGATGCGGGATCGTTCGCTGAAACCCAGCGATCGCACATCGACTACCGCTCGATACCAGTGGCGCGATCTGAAGACGCCAACGTGGCTGCTTGCCATCTGTGCCGTCACAGTGTCCAGCACGATTGCTGTGAACACGTTGATCTCAAATCCTGTCGCTCGTGATAGCTGGGCTATCGTGCTGACACTCGTGAGCATCGGCACAGGTGTCGTCGGGGGAGTGCTGCTCACGCACAGACGAACCGCCATCGTTGATCAGAATTTTGTTGTGATCCGTGATCAGTTCGCCAGCTTCGGCATCAACCGTGCAGCACCGAGAACCGATGCGATGGTGCTGAGTTACGAACGCAATCGATCGCACCTGGGCAAGCGAAGATACTCATGCGTGATCTTCACACACAGCACCGCATTCGTGCTGTGGTCCGGCAGCGATCTCGATCAGCTCAATCGATATTTAGCCGATCTACCCGAGCCTGTGGAGGATCTGCACATCTCGTTCATCGATGACGATCAACTAACATGAGTGCTCCGTTCCCCGCTCCCCCGTGAGGATTATGCACCAAGCTTGTAGGTTTGGCAGATGATCGCTGCGTTGATTGCGA
>CAYUVO010000173.1:0-2395 GCA_964448185.1 uncultured Phycisphaeraceae bacterium | reverse complement strand
GGAGCGATGCTCGTTTACACGCTGATCAAGCTGCCCAATATGCCGATGGACGTGTTCCCGGAACTGAACGCGCCGACGGTGGTAATCCTAACTGAGTCGGGTGGGCTCGCGGCTGACGAGGTCGAGCAATACGTCACATTTTCTATCGAGTCCGCGGTCAATGGGCTGCCCGGCGTGCGTCGCATCCGGAGCGCTTCGGCGATCTCCCTTTCGCTGGTCTGGGTCGAGTTTGACTGGGGCACGGACATCTATCGTGCGAGGCAACTCGTGACAGAACGGCTGGCGGGCGTTCGTGAATCGCTCCCCGAGAACGCCCATGCCGAGATGACGCCTATCACATCGATCACCGGCGAGATCATGCTCTTGGCCCTCTCGAGCCCCGATGGCTCGGTCAGCGAGATGGACCTGCGGGCCTACGCCGAGTTTGACCTACGGAAGAAACTGCTGGCGGTTCCGGGTATTGCACAGATCTCCGCGATCGGCGGCGAGCTGCCCGAGTACCAAGTGAATGTGAAGCAGGATCGCCTCGCCCTGTATGGGCTGACGATCCAGGACGTTGTCGCTGCGGCCCGCTCCGCTCACAGCACGGCCAGCGCCGGGTATCTCGCGGACGTGGACCGGCAAGAATTGCCCATTCGTCAGACCGCCCGCGTCACGAGCGTCCGCGATATCGCCTCGACCATCGTCACGACCAAAGACGGCATGCCGATCATGCTCGGTGAAGTTGCGGAGGTTGTTCTTGGCCCTGCGCCCAAGCGGGGCACGGCGGCCGACCAAGGGCGCCCGGCTGTTGTGTTGACGATACAGAAGTCCCCCGGCACCAACACGCTGCGGCTGACCGAAACAATCGACAAGGCGCTCGACCAGATCGAGAAAAGCCTCCCTGAGGGCATTGCGATCAACCGCGAGGTCTTCCGGCAAAGCCACTTTATCGAGCGTTCGGTCAACAACGTGATGCACGTGTTGCGCGACGCGACCATCATTGTCGCCGTCATCCTCATCATGTTCCTGCTCAATGTGCGGACCACGATCATCACGCTGACTGCCCTGCCCCTCTCACTGGCGGCTGCCTTGCTCACGATGAATTGGATGGGCATGACGCTGAATGTCATGACACTGGGCGGGCTTGCGGTGGCCATCGGAGTGCTGGTGGACGATGCCATCATTGATGTCGAGAATGTCTTTCGACGGTTGAAAGAAAATGCAATGATGCAGGAGGATCGGCAAAGGCCATCGGTCGAGGTTATCTTCGACGCCAGCAACGAGATCCGGCCGTCGATGGTCTTTGCGACCCTCATCATTGTCATCGTTTTTATCCCGCTGCTTTTCCTCGAAGGCGTCGGGGGTCGGTTCTTTGCGCCCTTGGGGATGACTTACATTGTCTCGATCAGCGCTTCGCTCTTAGTAGCATTGACAGTTATCCCGGCGATGTGCAAGTTGCTGCTCAAGAGTGGAACGATCAAGGTGAGTAGGAACGGCGCCGGAGCGAACACTGTTCACTCAGACGGCTGGCTCGTTCGCCTGCTCAAACGTCGCTACGAGCCAACGCTCCGATGGTCACTGACCCATCGTGGCTTGGTGATCGGTGTCGCTCTGGTTGCCACGATCCTCGCAGGGCTTCTTGGTCGCACGTTCGGTACGTCGTTCCTTCCCGAGTTCAACGAAGGATCGTTCACCGTGTTCGTCTCCTCACCGCCCGGCACGTCTCTCGCTGAGAGCGACCGCTCCGCGATGGCGGTCGAGATGCAACTGGTCGAGATCGAAGGCATCAAGAGCGTGATTCGCCGCACCGGCCGCGCCGAGCGAGACGAGCACGCCGAACCGGTCTCCAACAGCGAACTCGACATCACGATGGATCCCGGCGTGGACAAAGCAAAGGTTCGTGAAGCAATCGTGGCTGTTGTGAACAGCGTCCCGGGCGTCACCGTGCAGATAGGTCAACCGATCGAGCACAGACTTTCTCACGTACTCTCAGGCACCCCCGCTGCGATCGCGATTAATGTCTATGGCGAGGACCTTCGGACGCTCCGCCAACTCGCCAAACAAATCGAATGGGAACTCAAAAGCATCCCGGGTGCCCGCGATGTCACAGCCAACCGTGAGGTGATGATCACATCGCTCCCCATCCGCTACCGCCATCCGGACCTTGCCGCGGCGGGTCTGACCCCCGCGGGTGCTGCCGCGCAGGTGCAGACTGCGTTATACGGCGAAACCGTTGCGGAAGTGAACCAGGGTATACGCCGTTTTGATATCGTCGTGCGGCTGGCGGCCGATGAGCGTCAGCGGATCGACCAGATCAAAGACCTGATCCTCACGGGCAGCAACGGAATGTTGGTTCGCCTTTCGGAAGTCGCCGACATCGGTCCCGAAAAAACCAGCAACATCATCGCCCGCG
>CAYUVO010000172.1:610-2469 GCA_964448185.1 uncultured Phycisphaeraceae bacterium | reverse complement strand
CGCCCCCCCCCCCCCGCGCGGGCCCCGCCGGGGGGGGCGGCGGGCGCCCCCCCCCCCCATATTGGGCGTGGCGGTGGCAAACCGCCTTTGGACGCGGAGTGCCCCCCAGAACTGAACTTTTGCGGTCAATCGTCCGATACGCAAGATGGACTATCGAGATGCGCCGCAGAGGCTGAGTCTGCTACGCTGAGATGGTCCTTCGCTGTTGCCCCCCCTCGCCCCGCCTGACACGCTCGGAGCCCGCTCATGACCACGTCCAATGAATCCACCGGCACGTTCGCCCGAGCCTTCCTCCCCGGATTGGTGCTCGGCTTGATCATCGGCGGCGTCGCCGGTGCGATGCTCCCCGAACTGATGCAGGCGAGGCCGCCCGCCCCGTCCGCTGCGCAGCTCGAGGCCAGCCGAAACGCGCACCGCGATGAGAGTCAATCTGACCGCGATGCCATGCCCGAGCATGAGGCCGAGGAAGTTCCCGATACCGAAGCGCCAACCGACACTCCAGACCAGCCCGCAGAACAGCCCGGCGGCTAAAAAACCCTCCGACTCAACACCTTGCCCACTTCACCCACCCATAGCCAGAGTCCGAGTCTGCGTTCGCTGCGCGACCACGCGATGACCGCCGAGCTGCTCGGGATCGACGCGGTTCTGTGTGCGCCCAAGCCGCAGCGCAAGCTTGCGGGTGATCGTGCCGTTCGCATGGACGCCCTGCGCGCTCGCTACGAACAAGAAGCCCCGCATAAAGCCTTCAACACCGAGTTCACCAACATCGTTTGGGGCGATGGGCCGCTCGATGCCAAGCTCATGTTCGTGGGCGAAGCCCCGGGGCGAGATGAGGACCGCGAGGGTGTGCCGTTCATCGGGCGAGCGGGACAACTGCTCAACAAAATGATCGACGCGATGGGACTCACGCGAGCCGACGAACCCAACGGCGTCTACATCGCCAACGTGCTCAAGACCCGGCCCATCAACAACGCCACGCCAACCCCGAGTCAGGCGCAGGCGTGCGCACAGTATTTGTACGAGCAGATCTCGATTGTTGAGCCGGTGGTGATTGTCACGCTGGGTCTGCCCGCGACGCACTTGATCCTGAACACGACCGACGCGATGGGTCAGCTTCGCGGCCAGTGGGCTTCCTTCGAGGATCGCACGACCGGACGCCAGATCCCGGTGATGCCGACGTATCACCCGGCGTATCTGCTGCGGTCGTACACCCCCGAGAACCGTAAAAAGGTCTGGGCGGATCTTCAACTGGCGATGGGTCGCCTTAGCGAAACGAAGTAAGAGCAAGCTCAGTAAGAGAAGACCTCATCCGCCTGCGGGTGAGGGGTGCGGCTTGTCGCCGTGGTTGTGTCCCGCGTGCGGATCAACCTCGTCGGCCTTCTTCTCGAAGTCGAGCACCGTGTCGGCGGGCAGCTTGCGCAAGCCCGTGACCCAGTACGGCGGGCTGCCCCAATCAGCCTCGAAATCAAACTCGATCGCATCGCCGATCTCGAAGCCTTCGAGCGAGACGCTCTCGCCAAGCGGGAAGTGCATCGTCATCGAGTTCATCCCGACCTTGCCGGTCATGCTCTTGAACGTGGGCATGTCCTCGTGATGGATGCGAAAGTCCTGCTCGGTGGGGCTGTCCTCGATGGGCAGCGCGGTGATTCGGCCACGAACTCCCTCGTAGCGGTCGACCGTTGTGGATTCCGCGTCCGTTATCTCGGGTACCGGGGCAGGAGTGGGGGGAGTGGGGGCGGGGGGAGTAGACGGATCGCTACACCCGCTGACGAAGATCATCGACGCAGCGGCTAACACACTCAAGGCTCGCATGATGGGCTCCTCTGCTGAACACAGACTGTGTTTGCAGAAAGGAAATG
>CAYUVO010000172.1:0-588 GCA_964448185.1 uncultured Phycisphaeraceae bacterium | reverse complement strand
CAGGCTTTGACGAGCGTGAGGTATGACTCGACGCTCTTGAGGTCGGGCGCGATGTCGTGCGTGAAGGGCATGGTCCACGTGTTGCCCACATCGACGCGCACAATCTTGGCGGCCTTCTCACGGGAGTACCACGTGCGGCCGCCACGCGTGTAGGCGTGCATCCGATCTCGGCGGAGTTTCTGAGCGCGGCGCAATCCCTTGATGGTGGCCGGGTCGCGGCGCATCAGCCGAGCGATGGTCTTAGTCGGTGCTTCGGCTCGGGGAGCCTTGGCGATGGTGCAGGTGATGAGGTCGCCGGCGTTGAGTTGATCGATCATGGGTTTGGCCTTGAACTGCGGTCTGTGATGCTCGCGGCAGATGAAGACAAGGAGTCTTCGGCCGCTTTGCCCGTGATCTCAACGGGCTGCAATGATAGACCCGCTCGGGTCCTGAATCCTGCGAGACTCGGGTGTTCTTCTTGTGAGATGTGGTCCTGCAAAGTGGTCATCGGGCGGACTAAATTGCCCTCCCATGAGCGATACTCCCCCCCCCCAGCCACCCTCCGAGTCTTCACCTCCACCTCCGCCCCCACCTCCGCCGGAGTTCGAT
>CAYUVO010000171.1:0-2505 GCA_964448185.1 uncultured Phycisphaeraceae bacterium | reverse complement strand
GGATCGACCCGCCTCCGACTTCCGAGCCGTTGCACACGATGTCGTAGCCCGCCGAAACGATGCCCTCAATCGCGTCGATGTCGTCGTCCTTGGTATCGAGCAACGCCTGCGCCTGATCGGGGTTGGGCGCGGTGAACGGATGGTGCAAGCTGTAGTAGCGGTCGGTGGCCTCGTCGTGCTCGAACATGGGAAAGTCGATGACCCAGAGGAAGTCCCACGCGGCTTTATCGATGAGTTCGAGATCGGTCCCGAGCTTGAGGCGGAGTTCGCCGAGCGACTTGGTACACACCGCGTAGGTATCGCAGCCAAACATCAACTGGTCGCCCGCTTCGCAGCCGAGGCGTTCGATAAGCTCATCTGCGATGGGCTGGACAAACTTGGCGATGCCCGCTTCGAGGATCAGCTTGCCGTCAGCCGAGCCAACTTTGGTCGTAGGTACGCCGCCCGCACCGAACTGCTTGACGAACTCGGAGTAGCCGTCGGTCTTCTTGCGGGTGAGGACCTTCGTCCCGCCCGGCACGCGGATGACCTTGACCACGCCCCGGCGTTTACCGAGCGCATCGGCGAAGACCTTGAAATCGGTCTTGGCTGCAAGGTCGCTGACGTCCACGAGTTCGAGCCCGAATCGGCGATCCGGGCGGTCGATGCCATAGCGGTCCATGCACTCGCGATAGGTCACGCGGTCGAGTGTGGGCACTTTGACGCCGAGGATCTTGTCCCACAGCTCACGCACAAAGCCCTCCATCATCACCATCACATCATCGCGATCCACAAAGCTCATCTCGAGATCGATCTGCGTAAACTCGGCCTGACGATCCGCACGCGGATCCTCATCACGAAAGCATCGGCAGATCTGCAAATACCTCTCGACGCCCGCGATCATCAGGATCTGCTTGAAAATCTGCGGGCTCTGCGGCAACGCGTACCACTGACCCGGTTGCACCCGACTCGGCACAATAAAGTCACGCGCGCCCTCGGGCGTCGAACGACACAAGTAGGGCGTATCGACCTCGATAAACCCCTCGCGGTCGAAGTAGTCGCGTGCGAGTTTGGAGATGCGGTGGCGTGTACGCATAAAGTGCTGCATCTTGGGACGCCGCAGATCCAAGTAGCGATACCGCAGCCGAAGTTCTTCGCTGGGCAGGTTCTCTTCATCGCTTGGCGAGAACGGCGGCACGTCCGACTTCGCCACGACCTCAAGCTCTGTGACCATCACCTCGACCTCACCCGTTTCGAGCTTGGGGTTCGGCCCGCCCTCACGAACACGCACGATGCCCTTGCCCGCGACGACGTCTTCGCCCCGGAGCTTGGCCGCGATTTCGAGCAGCTCGCTCGATGCGTCTTCTTTATCGAACACGAACTGCGTAAGCCCCTCGCGGTCGCGGATGTCGATGAACACCAGCCCATGGCCGTGATCTCGCAGAGCGTTGACCCAGCCGGTGAGAACGACCTCTTGGCCGACGTGTTCGGGGCGGATGTAGCCACAGGTGTGGGTGCGTTTGAGCATCGGTCAGATTCCCTCATGAGCCCGCCCAGATTGCCTCGCACAGGGTGGTCACCATGCTCGGAGGCGGGGCGGAGAGTCTATCCGTCAGCCGCTACCAGAAACGGACTCGGGTCAGCTTCGGCTCCTACACTACCGTTTGAGCACATCACCCTCATCCCACGAAAGGAAGGCCCGCCCATGTCGGCCACCAACACCAAAGCCGGACTCGAAGGCATCGTCGCTGGCAACACCGAGATCTGCTCGGTCGAGCAGGGCGCGCTGATCTATCGAGGCTACGAGATCGACGATCTGGCCCGCAACGCCACGTTCGAGGAAGTGGCTTTCCTTCTCATCGAAGGCCACAAGCCGTCCGCCGCCGAGCTCAAGGAGTTCGAGACCGAGCTCAAGGCCAACCGTTCGCTGCCCGCCGAGGTCTGCGCGTTCCTCAAGATCACCCCCCCGATGCTCAAGAGCGGCTCAGCGGTCCCGATGGACATCCTCCGCACCGCAGTAAGCATGCTGGGCAATCTCGACGCCGAGTGCCAGGACAACAGCGCAGGTGCCGAGCGCCGCAAGGCCAAACGCCTCACCGCTCAGATCCCCACCATCATCGGCCACATGCAGAACGCCCTCGAAGGCAAGAACACGGTCGAACCCGACGCCTCCCTCTCGCACGCGGCCAACCTGCTCTGGATGATGACCGGCACCAAGCCCACCGACCAGGCAGCCCGCGTGATGGACGTGAGCCTGATCCTCTACGCCGAGCACGACTACAACGCCAGCACGTTCACCTCCCGTGTGATCTGTGCGACGCTCAGCGACCTCCACAGCGCCGTCACCGGCGCCATCGGGGCTCTCAAAGGCCCGCTTCATGGCGGGGCCAACGAGGCCGCCATGGACATGCTCAAAGAAATCACCATCGCCCATAAAGCCGGCACCTCCGTCGAAGACTGGATGCACCAGGCGTTCGCCGACAAACGCAAGCTCATGGGCTTCGGGCACCGCGTCTACAAGAACGG
>CAYUVO010000170.1:0-2510 GCA_964448185.1 uncultured Phycisphaeraceae bacterium | reverse complement strand
GCAATCAACGCAGCGATCATCTGCCAAACCTACAAGCTTGGTGCATAATCCTCCTTGAGGAGGGGTTTGTTCTCGACCGAGGCGCCGTTGAGTTCGTCGATGTTGGCTGCGGTGGCGCTGCCGTCCATCATGGTGACCACCGGACGGGCACCGGGTTCGTTCCACATGGGGCGATCCGGGTTGGCGTAATCCTTGGACTCGAAAAGGAGCACCTTGCGTGAGGGCCAGAAGACCTCGGCGAGTTGATGGCGTTCGACTTCAAAGCGGTTTGATGGAGTGGCCTGGGTGCGGGTTGATTCGCTAAAGTGCGACGCGGCCTGCCAGAACACCGGGGGGTACCAGTATGAACTCGGGAAGATCCACTCGAAGTTGGTCTGTGCGTTGGCGTCCTCGTTATCGAGCAGGAAGTTGATGAGAGCCTTGTCGCCCGGCGCGTGGATGGTTTTGAGTCGTGAGGTGGTGGTGTCGTCGTTGTAGAGCGTGTGGGCGAGCCAGTGGAAGCCGTAGGGCTCGGTTCGGCCCTGCGAATATCTCCAGCCCCTAGTTCCTTCTCGCCCCTTGACCCAGAGCCACGAAGAAGAACGTGGGTTGTCACGATCAGTAGCAGAGAACGGGTTGACGAGGTCTTCTTGGTAGGTATTGACGTAGTTGGCGTGGATCAGGCCGTTGGACCGGATGTTGGCCAAGCTGACGGTCTTCTGACCTGCTTGGCGAGCTTTGCCCAATGCGGGCAAGAGGATCCCGATTAAGAGCGCGATGATCGCAATAACCACCAGCAACTCGATGAGCGTGAATCCCGTGCGACGTCGAATATTGACAGACATGTTGATTGCTTCCCTCTGACGAACAGGCTCATCTGCGAGCTCAATGGTCGGCTGAGTATAACGAGATTCCGATCTGATGAGAACTGTTCTCTCTGAGAGCCGTATGGTTACCGGCCTCGGAATCCCAGTTTGCGACACGTTCTGCTGGCTATGGTCGCCGGTTGGGGGGCAGCACAGGGGATTTCGTGTAGAGTTGGGGTGTCGTATGAGCGAAGCAGAATCTCAAGATCAAACACAGGGATCGCCCGGGGATACACGCCCCGTGGCTGTGGGTGAGCCTCCATCGGTCGCTGCGAGCGAAAAAGCCATCAAAGAAGCCTCCAAAGGGGGCACGAATCTGGACACCTTGGTGGGCCGGATGGTGGTTGAACAGGGACTGGCCACCGAAGAAGAGGTTGAGCACGCCCTCCAGAGTTCCAAAGACGGATCGGGCGGAGCTGGGGAAGGCGAAGGCGGGCTCGCCCAGCAGTCGCTCGCTCATGTGCTCGTTGATCGCGAGTTTGTGACCAAACGCCAGATCGCCCGGCTTCGGGAGATGATCGAGGCCGAACGCTCGGGCCAGAAAATCCCCGGCTACAAGATCCTCTCCAAGCTCGGTGCTGGAGCGATGGCCACGGTCTACAAGGCGCGTCAGTTGAGTCTTGATCGGCTGGTCGCGATCAAGATATTGCCTCAGAAATTTACGAGTAACCCGCAGTTTGTCGAGCGGTTTTACGCCGAGGGCCGGGCGGCAGCGACGCTCAATCATCCGAATATCGTGCAGGCGTTTGATGTGGGCAAGGCGAATGATTACCACTATTTCGTGATGGAGTACGTCGAGGGCCGAACGGTCTACGACGACATCATCCACAAGAAGCGGTACCCCGAATCAGAGGCTGTGGATATCGCTATCCAGATGGCCGAGGCGTTGCTCCATGCCCACGAGAAGGGTTTGATTCACCGGGACGTCAAGCCCAAGAACATCATGCTCAGCGAGGACGGCGTCGCCAAGCTCGCGGATATGGGTCTGGCGCGTGCGATCTCGGACAAGGACGCCGCCGAGGCCGAGGCGGGCAAAGCCTTCGGCACGCCTTACTACATCTCGCCCGAACAGATCCGAGGCGAGAAGACCGTCGGGCCGCCCGCGGATATTTATTCGCTCGGAGCGACGCTCTACCACATGGTCACGGGCAGCGTGCCTTTCGAGGGCAAGAACCCGTCGGCGGTCATGCACAAGCATCTCAAGGCCGAGCTGGCGCCGCCCGACCACGTCAACCCGAGGCTCTCAGCGGGGATCAGCGAGATCATCGAGATGATGATGGCCAAGAGTGCTCGCAAGCGGTATTCGTCGTGCTCGGATCTGCTGCTCGATCTGCGGGAGGTTCGCGAGGGCAAGAGCCCGTCGATTGCTCACAAGGACGTGGTGTCGGCCTCGGCATTCGAGGACATCGTGGCCGCCGAGGCCCAGGCGCACTCGGAGTTGGCAGAAGATTCCACGAAATCTTCGGGTTCCAACCCGTTCATGCATCCGGGTGTGGTGGAGGTGATAGCGGTGGCTGCCCTGAGCTTGGGGGCCAATCTGATCTTGCTGCTGATCCGCTAGCTGGACCGGCACAGATGAGAACCGGGTGGGGGGGGATTGATCTTGCTCGGGGGCATCGGATCGAATACCATTATTCAGACCACCCGTAGGTCAGATTGGGATTG
>CAYUVO010000169.1:0-2515 GCA_964448185.1 uncultured Phycisphaeraceae bacterium | reverse complement strand
GCGCTGCTCGGGCTCGTCGGGCCGTGCCCGTAAGGCGAGCAGAGAACTGGCTAGAGAACTGACCTGAGGGCTAAAAAGAACTCGGCTCCTTGCACTTCCAAAGCTGCCGCGATGAGCGGTGGCTTTTTATTGTGGATGGTTGGCCTCGCGGGCTGCGCAACCACGCTTGATGGTGTGCCCCCAGTCGGGTGTGCCCCCAGTCGGGTGTGCCCGCCGGGCCTGCCCGATGCCGGGTTTATGAGGAGAGAGCCATGAACAGATATGCAACAATCAGTCGGTTCGCGTGTGTGGGGGGCGCGATTGGCATGCTCGCATCGAGCGCTGCTGGCCAAGTGATCCCGGTGGTCAATCCGAGCTTCGAGGACGACCCGGCGGGTCCGGGGTGCTTTGAGACCGGGTTCTTCCCCAACGGCTGGTCGGTGTACGACCCCAACGGGATCGCTGGAATGGGCAACTTCTTTGGGGTCGTTGATCCCGGGCCAACGTCATACTATTTACCAGGGCAGGTCCCTGATGGCGATCAGGCCGCGCTGTTGTTTTTCTCGGGGAGCATCGGCCAAGGCGAGCTGGGTATCAGGCAGACTCTCGGCGTAAATCTCCAAGCCGATCGGCTCTATCGCTTGACGGTGGGCGTGGGGAATATTGCTTCGGGCGCGAGCCCGGTGCCGCCGTGCTCGAATGGAGACTTCTTTAATCTCGACGGCTTCCCGGGCTACTCGGTGCAGCTCGTCGCGGGCGGCGTGATTATCGCTGAGGATCTCAACTCGATGTTCGGGCTGATCCCCGAAGGCGAGTTCCGAACAAGCACTCTTGAGATCGTGGTGCAGAGTGATGATCCACAAGTGGGCACGGAGCTTGAGATTCGGTTGATCAACCTCAACGAGGATGATCCAACCGAACCGGGAGCGCCGGGCATTGAAGTGAACTTTGATAGCGTCATGCTTGAAGCATTCGAGATCGTGTGTCCGGGTGATATCGCGGACGACTTCGGTACGCTCGGCGGCGATGGCATGGTGAGCTTCGGTGACTTCTTAGCGTTGCTCGGGCTCGTCGGGCCGTGCCCCGGAGGCACGCCGGGTTGTCCCGGTGACATCGCCGACGACTTCGGCACACTCAATGGCGGTGATGGCATGGTCTCCTTCGGCGACTTCCTCGCGCTGCTCGGCCTCGTCGGGCCGTGCCCGTAAATGGAGCGAGCGGGAAAGCCCGCGGTGCTCTGGGGTGAACGCCCCTTGTGCGAGGATGCACACGACGTTCGGATCGCCACATCCTGGGGAAAGTCTTGCAATGGGCCTTGGTTTTGGCTACACATAGAGAGTGCTGACGGATCGGGATGGTCCGGCGGTGTTTGTTCGGAACTCTTCATTTGGTTGGTTGGAGGACTTTGAGACATGCAACGATTCAACACCTTGGCAGCGTGCGTGGCGATGATGGCTGGCGGAATCGCAAACGCGGACGATCTCAACCCGGTGGTCGTATTTAGTGTTCACGATCAGCCGGTTGACAACCTGGGCGATTCGTTCAACAACGCGCCGTTCGACGGCTTGCTGCGCACGCAGTCAACGAGAGCCGATCGTGCGATGCAGGAGTTTGATGTTGGAGCGTTCGCCGGGTTCACGGTGACCAGTGCCACGATCAGCGGTTTGATCCAGAACAACAACGGCGGCGGCACCTTCCCACGCACGTTCGACTTCGTGCTCTACGACGCCAACGGCACAGCGGACCTGACGGATTATCAGATCGCGGGTTCGACGGTGGGGACCGCTTCGTGGCCTGCGCCCGCGCCGCCGTTGCCGTTCACGTTTGATGTCGCTGCAGAGGTGCAGGCGTTGCTCGATGGCGGGGCCACGCATATCGGGCTCAAGGTGATCGGGACGTCGTCAAACTTGTTCCCGTGCGTGTTGAGTGATGATTCGGACGACGCGATTTTGACAATCGAGGGCAGCGGCGGCGCAGCGTGCATCGGCGACATTGCCGACGACTTCGGTACGCTGGGCGCCGACGGCATGGTCAGCTTCGGCGACTTCCTCGCATTGCTCGGACTTGTTGGGCCGTGCCCGGGTATGACACTCGGTTGTGATGGCGATATCGCGGACGACTTTGGAACGCTCAACGGCGGCGATGGCATGGTCTCCTTCGGCGACTTCCTCGCGTTGCTCGGGCTCGTCGGTCCCTGCCCGTAAGAAAGAAGGCAATTGGCGGTAGGCAGTGGGTACGACAAGACCCTGAGCCTCTGCTCTTGAATACACACGGGCCGTCCCTTGATCGGGGGCGACCCGCTTTGTTTATTATCAATGAGTGGATCATCGGCGCATCGGGCCACTCTCTTAGGTGGTGTCGGCACAACGCGGCGATCGGTTGAGTGAAGAACGCAACAAACGTGCTATTCGTTTGTGTGCGATTGTTTTTCGTCGTTGCCACCGGATTCACAACGACTTGAAAGCAATGCGCAGCGACTTGAAAGCCATGCGCAACGACTTGAAAGCTCTTTCAAACGACTTGAAAGCAATGCGCA
>CAYUVO010000168.1:0-2710 GCA_964448185.1 uncultured Phycisphaeraceae bacterium | reverse complement strand
CTCGCTCGCTCACGCTTGATGTTTATAAACAAAGCGTTCGATGCCGCTCAGTTCATGACCTCAATCGCGACGAGCGTGACGGCGACGTTGACCGCGATGCACACCAGCGGCCAGCGGTACGCCCGCCACGTAAGAAGCCAGAAACCGGTCGAGGGCTCCGAGGCCAGCCGTCCGCACTCGGGGCAGCGTTCGAGGGCTTCGTCTTGCGCATAGCCGCAAGCAACACAGCGGTTCCGCCGCCGGCGGTGAGCGGTGCGAAGGGCGGAGGGGAGGGCAGAGGAGAGAAACAGAATGGTTGCAACAAGCAGCAAGCTTGGGCCGAATGGAACAAAGACTACATTGATGGTGCCCCAGTCCCAGATGACGACCGGGACGAACTGGTATTTCAGGTCGTATCGATCCTGCGGCCATGTTACGAACGACGAAACGCCGAACCCTACATCTTCATACGCGGAAGGTGATCCATAGGCGATCCACGCGACGTACCCTCCATATACGGAGACGCCAAGTCCTATTGCATTGCCATGCGGTTGCGTGTGGTACCCAATGGACACTGACCTAAAGAGGGATGCGAACCACAGCACTCCCACCACCAGCGTCATCGCGATGATTAGCCGTTCGCTGCGCGGGCGCTTCCGCCGAGCGCCCTCAGCTTGCTTGCGTCGCTTCAACCTCAAGCCGGTGCCTCCACCCCCCCCCGCCGCGAGTGTACCAGCGGGGGCTGTGTGGCGGGCTCTATGTGGGAGTGGTGAATGCTTCTCACTCCGCAGCCTTCGCCAATACCGCGTCGTGTGCCACGCCTGCGCGGAGCGCAGAGGCAAAGGCCTCCATCACGCCCGCCGCGTCGAGCGCGTCCGTGGCTGCTGCGGTGACCCCGCCCTTGCTCGTGACACTCGCACGAAGGGCTGCCGGGCTTTGGTCGTCCGACTGTGCGAGCAACATGGCCGAGCCTTCTATCATCGCTGACGTGATGCTCCTCGCATCGCCCGCCGACATCCCGAGCGAGGCCGCTCCACGTTCGAGAGCCTCGGCCAGATAGAACACATACGCCGGGCCCGACGCGGCGAGCAGCGTGAAGATCGGCATCAGGGCTTCGTCGCTGAGTTCATGGACGCTGCCGACGGCTGCAAAGATCGTGCGGGCCAATGCAAGATCGTCGCGTGTTGCTCTATCCCCTGCAACCAGACCGGTGACGCCGCGACCGATCCGCGCAGGCGTGTTGGGCATCGCGCGGATGACTGAGCAGTGCCCGCCAAACGCCGATCGAAGCTGACCAGTAGAGACTCCCGCGAGCACCGAGATCACCAGGCGAGAGCCGACGAATTGACCGATCCCACCTGCGAGCGCTCGCAGCCCTTGGGGCTTGATCGCCAGGAGCACCGCCGCGTTGCTCTGGGCAGATGCAAGCGCAGCAGCCGCATCGGGAGCTCTCACGCAGCCGCGAGCTGCGAACTCGTCAAGCTTGCTGGGTGAATGGTCGGTGATGGTGATCTTCGCTGGTTGGAGCCGCCCGGCATCAATCCCGCCGAGGATGATCGCCGACGCCATCGCACCCGCCCCGATGCACACCAAGGGCCGATCGAGGCGTTGGCTCTCGCATTGATTCTCGGGTGTTGTGGGTGGTGTCGTGGGTGGTGTCATGAGCGTTCCCCTCGGGCCGAGCCCAAAGCCCTACCATATCGGTCAACCATGACCACGTTCTATCGACTTGAATTCGAGAAGCCCATCGTCGAGCTTGACCGCCGCATCGCCGACGCCGAGGCGGCTGAGGCTGCGGGTTCATCAAGTGAAGTGGGCCTTCCCCCCCCTCCCCCACTTCCCCCCATGCGTCAGGAACGAGCCAAGCTCCTCCGCGAGCTCTACACCGACCTAAGCCCGTGGGACACCGTTCGCGTCGCGCGGCATCCCAATCGGCCGCAAACCCGCGACTACCTCAGGATGCTCGGCCGAGACTTCACCGAGCTTCATGGCGACCGCCGCTTCGGCGATGATCCCGCGCTCGTCACCGGGTTCGCACGCATCGGCGAGTTCAAGGTGCTCGTGGTCGGGCATCAGAAGGGCAAGACCACCCAAGAGAAGCTCGAATGCCACTTCGGATGTGCGCACCCCGAGGGGTACCGCAAGGCGCTCGCAAAGATGAAGCTCGCCGAGAAGTTCGGCGTGCCGATCGTTACGTTCGTCGATACGCCCGGTGCGTACCCGGGACTCGAAGCAGAAGAACGCGGGCAGGCTGAGGCGATCGCGGTCAATCTCCGCGAGATGTCACGCTCAAGGTCCCGATCGTGAGTCTGGTGATCGGCGAGGGCGGCTCGGGCGGGGCGCTGGGAATCGCGGTCGCCGACCGCGTGGCGATGCTGGCCCACTCGTGGTACTCGGTCATCAGCCCCGAGGGCTGCGCCGCGATCCTCTGGAAGCAGGCCAACGAGCAGAACAACTCGGACGCCGCCAATGCGTTGCACCTGACCGCACGCGACAACCTCATGCTCGGCATCATCGAAGAAGTGCTCCCCGAGCCCGACGGCGGGGCGCACCGTGACCCGGAACAAACCGCGTCGACGGTCGAACGCTGGATCGTGGATTCGATCCGTGAGCTGCGAGAGATCCCGCCACAGACGCTGATCGATCAGCGCTACGAGCGGTTCCGCAAGCTCGGACGGTTTCAGGAAGGGGGGGGGGGGGGGGGGGGGGGGGGGGGGGGGGGGGGGGGGGG
>CAYUVO010000167.1:0-2716 GCA_964448185.1 uncultured Phycisphaeraceae bacterium | reverse complement strand
CTTGCTGTCGATGACCGCGACTCTGCCTTTGCTTGCGACGATCATCACGTTGCCGCCGGGGAGATCTCCCGAACTGACCCACACCCCCGGACGCACTTGGTCCCACGGCAGGATCAGTTCACGACGGCGTCGGGGTGCTGCAAGTGCGGCCCCGGACGCAGAGAAGCTCAGCGCGAGCGAACCCGCGCCCGCAGCAATCACGAACTGACGACGATCGAGCTTGGGCATCACGCAATACTCCGATACAGTTACAAGGTCACAATGCTCCCCGCAGCTCGCGGAGCACGCCCGCGAGTGTACCGACCCCGTGGCGGGCGGCTGCCGGGATCGGCACACCCAACAGTCAGTTCACGAGAACCCGTGGTTTCGCCCGCATCGCGTCCTACGATGGTGCCCGCCGGGCCGGTCTTGGCCCGCGAAAGTCTCCACACGAAGGAAGTTCCATGAAGGCCACCGATCTCAAACCCGGCATCGCGATGACGATCTCCGGCAAGCTGTACGTCATCACCAAGACCGAGCACACCAAGCCCGGCAAAGGCCCCGCGTACATCCAGATCAAGGCCCGCGACGTGGTCCACGGCGGGATCATCGAAAAGCGAATCGGTTCATCCGACACCGTCGACGCGATCACCCTCGACCGCCGAAACATGGAATACCTCTACTCCGACGGCTTGGGCGCTACCTTCATGGACAGCGAGAACTTCGACCAGATCGTGATGCCCAAGGACGTGCTCGGCAAAGCCCTGCTCTACCTCACGCCCAACACCTGCGCCAACATCCTGTGCCACGAGGGCAACCCGATCTCGCTCGACCTGCCCGCCTCTGTCGAGCTCGAAGTCACCGACACCGCCCCGGGCATCAAGGGCGCGACCGCGACCAACCAGCTCAAAGAAGCCGTCTGCGAGACCGGGCTCAAGACCCGCGTGCCGCCGTTTATCACCAACGGCGAGAGGATCAAGGTCAGCACCGAGGACGGCTCGTACATGTCGCGTGCCTGAGTCGCGTGAGTAAGTCGCGTGCATAAGAACACACACACGATCGTCCTCATCGGCCTGCGCAGCTCGGGCAAGTCCACACTTGGCCCGATGCTCGCGGATGCTCTGGGCAAGCCGTTCGTTGATCTCGACACTCGAACCGCAAGCGCCTTGCGGCGTGCGCACAGCTTGAACGATGACGTGAGCATCAGCGAGCTGTTCGCATCGCTCGGGGAGTCCGCGTTTCGAGCCGCCGAGGTCGTTGAGCTTGAGCGGGTGCTTACCGCTGCTCTGCTTGTTGATTCACCCAAACCAGTGCTGGCATTAGGCGGCGGCACGCCCACCGCTCCCGGAGCCGAGGCATTGCTCCGCACATCGCAAACAACAAGCACCGCGACGCTCATCTATCTGCGGTGGCGTCCCGAGACGCTCGCCGCGAGGCTCGCAACAGGCGACCAATCCGATCGTCCCGCGTTGCTCGGCGATGACCCGAGCACGGAAGTCCCCTTGATCTTTGCAGCCCGCGATCCGTTGTATCGCAAGCTCGCCGACCACGTCATCGAGATGGATGGCCTCTCGCCCGAGCAGACCTTGCGAGCGGTGCTCGGCGTGCTTACTGGAGAGTGAATTTCCCCATCATTACGTGCCTCGACTGCCAGAGGAGAACACGCAGGGCATTCGGGAAGGTCAGCGGTACTCTAGCCCAACGGGCTTGCGAACCCAAGAGAACTCCCCATCGCTGCCCTTGCTGTAGTCCCATTGGTACAAGTCAGCGCGGCCTGACGCGATTGCATCGTGTAGCTCACCGGGGGTCACTTTCAGCTCATCGCGTGGCATGTACTGCCAAACCCGGCGGGGCGTGAACCGCTCGTCGGTCATCTGATGATCGTCCGCCAGCCAGAGCACGTACTCCCCGGTCAGGTAGCCTTTGCGATGAATGATGCGCTTGTGAGGTACCTCGACGACGTACTTCAAATGGAAGTGGTACGGGTGTACTCTGACTCGTCGGACCTCGACGCGCGTCGGTGAGAGTCGCTCGGACACAGCGAAGAAGCGTTCATCGAGATCACGCTGGATCTTGGTGCGATCGTTCTCGTTGACGTACACCACTCGCTCTCGTAAGTCATCTCCGGGGCTCATGCATGTCCAGAGCCTTGGAAGCTCATCGGGCCATCGACTGCCGGTCGCCGAACCCGCGTAGCGAACCTCGATCTTCCAGCCCTCGGCTTCGAGCATTGGGTTCACACGCCAATGCTCGCCGAGTGTGTGGTCTTCGATGAACCCGCTGATCTTGGGGCGCACGGATCTGGGCTGCCGGCCGATCGCTCGGTCGTACACGCGCCGGTAATCGAACTCGCCCCAGCCGTCCCAATAGCGGCCATCAGGAGTCTTGATGACTTGCCGAGCACGACGGACGAGGATTTGCTTCAGAGCAGGCGTGAGATTCGTAAAGTCCTCCGTGATCTGCCCGCTGGAAGCAGGGACAATGGTGGCAGCAGCGACGAGGCACACGACGATCATCGCGTACGTCTTCTTCATCTCTCGGGCTCCTGTTCGGGGGCGGGGCGGTTGAACGCCCAGCCTACCAGCACCGCTCGGCCCGCTGCAAGGACTTTCTGCCACCCCCACGGCATAGAGGCAGGCGGTGCGACGGTCTCTGTCAAGGCATCTACGGTCGTTGTCAAGGCATCTACGGTCGTTGTCAAGCCATCTACGGTCGTTGTCAAGCCATCTACGGTCGT
>CAYUVO010000166.1:0-2771 GCA_964448185.1 uncultured Phycisphaeraceae bacterium | reverse complement strand
GGCCGTGCTTCATCTCGGCTGCGGGCATGCCCTCGGCGTGGATGTAGCTGATTTCCTTGAGCTTGAGCGCCCCTTCGAGAGCGGTCGGGTAGTTGTACCCACGCCCGAGGAACAGCCAGTTGTCGCGCTCGACGTGCTTCTCGGTGACCGCGCGGATCTGGTCGTTGGTGTCGAGCACTCGTTCGATGAGATCGGGGATGTGTTCGAGCTGGGCCATGACGCGGGCCGAGGCTTCGGGGCTCATGAAGCGTCGGCGAGCCATGAACAGCGCGATCATGGTCAGCACCATGACCTGCCCCGTAAACGCCTTGGTCGAAGCGACGCCGATCTCGGGGCCGACTCGGAGGTACACGCCCGCGTCGGTGTCGCGTGCGATGGTCGAGCCGACGACGTTGATGACGCCCAGCGACAGCGCGCCGCGGTCCTTGGCTTCATGCAACGCAGCGAGCGTGTCAGCGGTCTCGCCCGATTGGCTCACTGCGACCACAACGCTGCCTTCTTCGATGATCGGGTTGCGGTAGCGGAACTCGCTTGCGTATTCGCATTCGCACGGGATCTTGGCGAAATCTTCGAGGAGGTATTCGCCGATCATCGCCGAGTGCAGCGCGGTGCCTTGAGCGGTGAGGATGACACGCTTGGACCGCACGAGTTCTTTGGCGAGCGGTTCGAGCCCGCCGAGGACGATTTTGCCCTCGCGTTTATCGAGCCGACCCTGCATACATAGCCGGAGCGCTTTGGGCTGCTCGTAGATCTCTTTGAGCATGAAGTGGCTGTAGGAGCCGAGTTCGATTTCGCCGAGTTCGATCTCGAGCTGCATGATCTTGGGCGAGAGCTCGATGTCGTCCACCGTCGAGGTACGAAAGCCCTCGCGTGTGATCTTGACGACGTTGTAGTCGTCGAGCGTGATCGCCTGGCTCGCGTGGGCGATGATCGCGCTGGCGTCCGAGGCCACGACGTATTCGCCCGCACCGATGCCGATGAGCAGCGGGCTGCCCTTGCGCGCACAGACCATTACGTCGGGCTCGCGTTCACAGACGACCACGATCGCGTAGGCACCCGTGACTTCACGCAGCGCCGCCTGCACAGCCTTCTCAAGATCGACGCCTTGCTCGGGGTCGTAGAGCTCGCTGATGAGCATCGCGAGGACTTCGGTGTCGGTTTCGCTGACGAAGGTGTGCCCGCGTTCCTGGAGATAGGTGCGCAGCGCGGCGTAGTTTTCGATGATGCCGTTGTGGACGATGGAGAGCCCGAGTTGGTCGTCGATGTGGGGGTGGGCGTTAAGTTCGTTGACCTCGCCGTGAGTTGCCCAGCGAGTGTGAGCGATCCCGATGGTGCCGACGAATGGTCCCACCTCTTGGAGTCGCTTTTCGAGATTGGCGACGCGGCCCACCGCTTTGCATACTTCGAGCTTGCCGGTGGGCTCGATGATGGCGACGCCCGCGGAGTCATAGCCCCGGTATTCGAGCCGCTTGAGACCTTCGAGCAGGATGCCCTGCGCCGGCTTAGCGCCGATGTACGCGATGATGCCACACATATACGGACCTTCCTGGCGGGCCCTTGATGGACCTGCCCTTCTCCTACTACCAGCTCCGGCATGACCCCGAACAAGACACCTGAGTCATCGGCCCTTTGACGTGGCCTGTTGACCCCCGGCTAGCGGTCACACCAAGACGGTACGACCCGACCGGGCTTGTGGGTCGTGGATCGCCCTGAGCTTCGTGGAAAACTCTCGAACGCCCAGACTCCGCTTCCAGATTTGAGGCCACCCCGAACCGGCGGACGGTCTATTCTTTGAGAGTTTTGCGCCCTAGCCGATCCCGTTTGGGGCCGCCAGAGGCGTAGTTTGTCAGGGAGATCTGGCCCCGATGCCCAAACGCGACGACCTCCACACGATCCTGTTGATCGGGTCGGGCCCGATTGTCATCGGCCAAGGCTGCGAGTTTGATTATTCGGGCACGCAGGCGTGCAAAGCCTTGCGGGACGAGGGGTTCCGAATCGTTCTGATCAACTCGAATCCCGCGACGATCATGACCGACCCGGCTCTGAGTGACCGGACCTACATCGAGCCGATCACCCCGGCGACCGTGCGAATGGTCCTCGAAAAAGAACGAGCCCTGGGCACACCCATCGACGCGGTGCTCCCCACGCTCGGCGGCCAGACCGCCCTCAACTGCGCCTGCGCCCTGCACGATGACGGCGTTTTCGAGGAGTTCGGGGTCGAAATGATCGGGGCCAGCCGCGAGGTGATCCACCGGGCCGAGGACCGCGAAGCGTTCAAGAAAGTCTGCGAAGCAGTGGGCCTGGCGACGCCCGATTCGCGGACCGTCTCCGATCAGGAGCAAGCCGACGCGGCGCTCGAAGAGCTGGGCTTACCCGCGATCATCCGCCCGGCGTTCACCCTGGGCGGCTGGGGCGGGGGCATCGCCTACAACCACGCCGAGTTTGTCGAACTGGTCCAGCGTGGGCTCGGCGCCAGCATGATCGATCAGGTCCAGATCGATCGCAGCCTGATCGGGTGGAAGGAATACGAGCTCGAAGTCGTGCGCGACAAGAACGACAACTGCGTGATCGTGTGCTCGATCGAGAACATCGACCCGATGGGCGTCCACACAGGCGACTCGACGACCGTTGCCCCGGCGCTGACGCTGACGGATAAGGAGTACCAGGTGCTCCGGGATGCGTCGCTCGCGATCATGCGCGAGGTCGGCGTCGAGACGGGCGGCTCGAACGTGCAGTTCGCCATCAACCCCCCCCCCCGCCCCCCCCGGCGG
>CAYUVO010000165.1:0-2919 GCA_964448185.1 uncultured Phycisphaeraceae bacterium | reverse complement strand
GCAATCAACGCAGCGATCATCTGCCAAACCTACAAGCTTGGTGCATAATCCTCCGCTAGGGAAATATCTGCACGGTGCAGATAGACCTGTCGTAAAGAGCCGCCAAAGTGGCTCCATGAGAGAAGTAGAGAGAGAACACAATGAACAAGATCGCACTTTCCGCTATCGCCCTTTCACTGGTCGCAGGGACAGCCACTGCCGATATCATCAACTACTCGGGCATGAATGACCAAGGCTCGTGGGACCGCCCCATTGGTGTAGGCCCCTCGATCTCCTCCTTGGGTCCGGTGATGTTCCACGCCGAAACGTTCACCATCACCAGTGGTGGTCTGCATGATATCAGCTCCGTACAGGGCTATGACGGCTACCTTCACCTCTACCTCGGTAGCTTCGATCCCATGGATCAACTGACCAATCTCATCGCCGGGAACGACGACGGTGTTGGTGGCATCGGTACCAGCGATATCATGGGCATCAACCTTCTCTCGGGAACCACCTATGTGCTGGTGACTTCGGCGTTTCAAGACGGCGACGAAGGTTCATTCCAGAACTCGATCGTCCCCGCCCCCGCGTCGGCTGCCCTGCTGGCCTTCGGTGGCTTGGTCGCCACCCGTCGTCGTCGCTAAGCCATTGAGCTAAGACACACGACAATCAATACAAACATCCAGCAGGCTCCCCGCGAAAGTGGGGGGCCTGTTCTTTTGTACCTGTGTGGTCCCCCCAAAAAAAACAGGCCCCCGCGCTTGGCAGGGGCCTGTCGAAAGAAACGTGAGAAACAGTCGTCGGGATTAGCGGCGACGACGGGTGGCGGCGAAGCCACCGAGCCCGAGGATCGCGGCCGAGGCCGGGGCCGGGACGTAGGTGATCGACAGGTCGTAGTCGCCAGCGCTGGTGCCAGCAATGATATCACCGAGCACGCTCACACCGATGATCAGGTCCTCGAAGTTGGTGTCGAACCCGCCGACGACGACCGTGTAGTCGCCCGCAGCAAGAGCGGCACCGTCCGAACCGGGAGCGCCGTCGCCCGCGGTCGGGTCGTCGATGCCGAAGGACAGCATGCTGTAGAGGCCGCCCTCAGCAGTGATCTGACCGTCATCATCGAAGCCGACGAGGATGCCAGCAGCGTCGAAGATCGCGATCTCGGTATCGATGGTGTCACCGGTTTCGGGATCGGAGGTGTTGATGTTGAGCCAGCTGCCCGAGGCCCCCACAGCGCCGACGCTAAAATCGTAGAAATCGAGCCCGCCAGCGACGTTGTGGCCGCTCGCGGTCACGGTGTCACCGATGCCGACCGCACCCAAGGCGAACATGCCATTGGTGATGCCAACTTCGGCGAAGGTGATGACCAGCGAATCCCAGATCTGGTCAGCACCAGCAGCGTCGTCAAAGCTCTCGAAGAACTCGAAGCTGTAGGTACCCGCAAAGTCAACAGCGGGGCTGATCACACCGGCGGTATCGATTGCAATCGTGCCGGTGTAGCTGGTCACGCTGGTCGGGCCGAGGGTGAAAGTGCCCGCGGGGCCGATCATCTCGATGTCAGCTTCGCGGGCGAAGGTCCCAGTGGCGATCTCGGTGAGGAAGCCCGAGAAGCTGATGCTGTTGGCTGCGAAGCCACCAGTCATAGTGCGCATCTCGATGGTGTTGCCAACGGCACCGAGGCCGTCGAAGGACTCAACGCTCATGAACGAAATGGATTCGCTGAACAGCACAGCCTCTTCGCTAGCGATGGCTTGGCCGGCACCGGCGACGGCGAGCAGGGCAACAATGCTAAGTGTTTTTTTCATATCTTCTCTCTCTTCCGTGGGCCGCGATGAACGCCGCCCCGTGATTCACCCCGACGTGCAATCCACGACACACGATCACGGACACGCAAGGCACAGATTGTGTGGAGGTGATCCATCTCGCAAGAGATGAGAATCACTCTCCTCCTATTATGCAGTAGCCGGTTAGGGCTCACGATCACCAACGCTACCGCGCAAGGTGTTGAGGTTCAACGATCAACCCTAAAAATCAGTGAAGATATCTGGGTTGTCAAGGGTTTTCATTGGGTCAACAAACTACCCAAAAATAAAACAAGGCCCGATAACCGGACCTTGTGTGAAACTCTGAATAAGTAGAGCTTCTGCCCCAGCTGATTCGACTCAGGTCGACTGCGTCTCGGACGCCGATTCCTCAGCCGCTTCTGCGTCCTTGGCCTGCTCCTCGTGGAGAGCCTCGAAGGCTAGGGCATCCTCACCCTCGCGGTGCGTGGCGACAAGCACGTTCTTGCCGTGGAGTTCGCCGCTGAGGAGCATCTCGCTGACCGGGTCCTCGATGGAGCTCCCGATGGCTCGACGCAGAGGCCGCGCGCCGTAGTCCGGGTTGTATCCCTTATCAATGAGGAACGTCTTGGACGCTTCGTCAAGACGAAGCTCCAGACCACGCTCAGCGATCCGCTTGGCGACCTTCGCAACTTCATAATCCACGATCTGTTCGAGATCCTCGCGGCTCAACGGCTTGAAGACAATGATGTCATCAAGCCGGTTGATGAACTCGGGACGGAAGAACCGCTCGATCTCCTTCATCAACACGCCCTTGATGTTGTCGTAATCAATCTCGCTTGTTCGCTTTTGGAACCCGAACCCGCCGCCGCCGCCCTTGATGAGATCGGCGCCGATGTTGCTCGTCATGATGAGCACGGTATTTCGGAAGTCCACATGACGACCGAACGAATCCGTGAGACGTCCCTCTTCCATGATCTGCAACAGCATGTTGAATACGTCCGGGTGCGCCTTCTCGATTTCGTCGAGCAGCACGATGCTGTAGGGACGCCGACGGATCTGCTCGGTGAGCTGCCCGCCTTCTTCGTACCCGACATACCCGGGAGGCGCACCGACGAGTCGGCTGACGTTGTGCTTCTCCATGTTCTCGCTCATGTCG
>CAYUVO010000164.1:2097-2980 GCA_964448185.1 uncultured Phycisphaeraceae bacterium | reverse complement strand
CCCTGTCCATCGGCCGCGTGGTGATGGTGTACCTGTTGCTCGGGTTTGTTACGACCGTTGCTGTCGCGTGGGGATTGGCTTGGGGGATGGAATACTCCGGCAAATTCTCTCACGGATCCTCGATCTACCTACGCGGCGACGAGTTGCACTTGCGAATCCAACGGTCCAATGGCCAGCTTGCGCGCCGCGAGTTTGAACCGGCGCTGGAATTTAGTCGCCAACTCGCGATGGGCAGCGATCGACGACTCATCCAGTATGCTAACTTCGGTAACCCCAACGCCAAGCAGTTTGATCGCTTGTTACGTTCTCCCTTCTCAATGGTGTTTCTCGAAGGAGGGAGTCCATGGTGGGAGGTTGATTCCCACTCTTGGTCTGCTCTCAATCAGGAATGGGTATGGTCAGCCACATTCGGTAGCGATGACTCTTGGGGGTTGTACAAATCACTGCATCTGGATGCAACTGAACTTGAGGGCATGCGAGCTCTTGAGGATGCACGAGGCCTCCCATTTCTTTGCCTCTGGAACTCATGGCACGCCTCTCCAGACAACACCATCAGCATTCGCAATGGAATCCAGCTGTCTGCTCGTATTCCACCTTCAGCAGTTTCACAAGGTATGAAGTACCGCGCCCTGCCGTACATGCCCATCTGGTCGGGGCTCGCGCTGAACACGGCCTTCTACGCGCTGCTGTTCTTCGTCTTCGTTCGGCTGGTCAAAGGCATACGCCATCTTCTTAGGTTCCGCCGCGGTCTGTGCCCGATGTGCAAGTACGACCGGCTGTTCGACTACCGAACGCCCTGCCCCGAGTGCGGGAGTGAGGGGAGGAAGCGTGCAAGCGCAAGATCCACGCGGGTGCTGCGGCGTAAGGGGGTGAGGGGGGATGG
>CAYUVO010000164.1:0-2072 GCA_964448185.1 uncultured Phycisphaeraceae bacterium | reverse complement strand
CGGCCCCCCCGCGGGCGCCGGGGCGCCAGCTCGTGTTCTTGCCGCGAGCTTGCGGGACTCTTCGTGAACCTGCACGAACTGTTTATAGACCTGCAAAGATCATTTCTGCACTTGCACACATCGTCCGTGAACCTGCAGAAACTGTTCGTGAACCTGCTGGAATCATTCCTGCACCTGCAAGAACCATTCCTGCACCTGCAAGAATCGTTTGTGAACCTGCAGAAACTGTTTATGGACCTGCACGAATCATGTTTGAACCTGCAGAAATCATTCGTGCATCTGCAAAGGTGATATTCGCGGCTGTTCTTATGGCTCAGGCTCAAGCGACGGACGCTTCGCGTCGATCATCGTGAGCGGACACCCCGCCCGCGAACGCCCCGCCCCACCCCCCGCTGACACTCGGAGCTTGTAAAAACAGCCCGAAGGGCCCATCGCTTGCGCTCCCCCCATTCGGGCTCGTGCAGTCTCTTCCCATTGCCCACCCCCTATTGCCCACCCCCTATGGCCCATCGCCCATGGCCCTCTTGCGGTGAATGAGCCCCCGCGCGGCTGTCCGGGTGGCGGCCGGGTTGCTACTCTCTACGACCATGCCCGAGTTCATCTCCCAACAGCTCTCCAGCCTGCTCACCGGCCAGATGATCGTCAGCATCGCCGTCGTGGTGCTGGTGCTCCATGTGATCCTGCTGACGGTCGCCTACCTGATCTACGTCGAACGCAAGCTCTGCGCGTACATCCAGGACCGGATCGGCCCCAACCGCGTCGGGTTCGACTTCGGCCTGCCCTTCCTGAGCTTCCTCAAGGGCAAGCTGGGCCTCGGTCAGCCGCTCGCTGACGGGCTCAAGTTCATGCTCAAAGAGGACTACGCCCCCTCGCGGGTCGACAAAGCCCTGTTCACGCTGGCCCCGATCATCATCGTCGTGCCCGCGTTTATGGGCTTTGTCATCATCCCCTGGGGCGGTGTGTGGGACATGCCCGGCTTTACCATCCCGATGCTCGGGATCGACGTAGCGGGCGGACCCGTGCGGGTCACCGGGGCTGCGGTCAATATCGGGATCATCTACCTGCTGGCGATCGCTTCGCTGGGCGTCTACGGGGTGACTCTGGGCGGCTGGGCGTCGAACAACAAGTTCTCGTTCATCGGCGGGCTGCGTGCGACCTCGCAGATGATCAGCTACGAGATCCCGCTGGGCCTGAGCCTGCTGGCGGCGTTGCTGCTCACGGGCACGGTGATGCCCGAGGGGATCGTCCGCTATCAGGCGGACCACGGCTGGCTGATCTTCAGCCAACCCATCGCCGCGGTGATCTTCTTTCTGGCGATACTCGCCGAGGCCAACCGGTCGCCGTTTGATAACGCCGAGGCCGAGCAGGAACTCGTGGGCGGCTACCACACCGAGTACAGCTCGATGCGGTTTGCGCTGTTCTTCCTGGCTGAATACGCCCACATGGTCACGAGTGCCGCGTTCTTTGCGTTGATGTTCCTGGGCGGCTACCAATTGCTCCCGTTCATCGGCGACCCGCTGACGAGCCCCGACGCGGTGACGTTTCTCGCGGTGCTCGCCAAGTTCGCCGTGTTTATGGGCAAGGTTGTTTTGATCATCTCGTTTATGGTCGTGATCCGCTGGACGCTGCCGAGACTCCGCTACGACCAGGTCATGACCATGGCGTGGCAGAGCGTGATCCCGATCTCTTTGGTCGTGGTCGTGGTGACCGCGGTGATGGTGTATCTCGGCCAGACGGATCTGCTGCCGATGCTCGGCGTGAACCTCGTGATGGCGCTGATGATTCTTGGGGCGCAGGTGTTCTTGCCGGTGACCAATACCAACAAGCGGCTGCCGCTGTATGGCTCACGCTATTGCCCGGTCGAAGGCGAACTCGTCAACACCCGGCCCACCGATCCGACCGCGCTCGAAGACCGTCCCGAGCAGGGCACCGCGCCGCAGACGGTGTGAGCGAGGGGGGGGCGAGGGGGGGGTGGGGGCGTTGCTTGGTGGTTTGCACTGACTCGTGTACGCTGATCTGATGCGAAGAGTCCTGTCCATCGGCCGCGTGGTGATGGTGTACCTGCTGCTCGG
>CAYUVO010000163.1:0-2980 GCA_964448185.1 uncultured Phycisphaeraceae bacterium | reverse complement strand
ACCCCCGGCACCGACCTTCGTGAACTATTGGAGGCCCTCCTACCCCCCCCGGGTCCACGACTGGCACTGACCATCGACCCAAGATTCCCGGGCCAAGACATCCAACGCCTCGAAGTGGTCTTGTCGTCCGCACCCATCCCGGCTGATCCCGTTCACTCGGCGCAGAACGCCTGGGCGGATGAAGCCCTCTCGCTCGACTCGCCCAACGACGGCACGCCGGGCCTGCGAGGCGCGTTCATCCTTACCGAACCCATGCGTTCACTCGACGCGGCTCTCGCTGCTTCGGGCACGCTCGAACCGCCCTCGCTCATCAATACCTCCCGGCTCGAAGCCTCAACGCTCGGCACCGGCTGGACACTCTGGTGGATCCCCCAGCACGGCGACCGGGTGCAGGTCGCATCCGGCCTCCGCAAGCTCAACTGGATCGTCGCTCGCTCCGAGAACGGCATCATCGAACGCCTCCGCGAGTACGAGGCCACCATCACAACGGATCTGCCCGACTTCATGGAAGTAGAAATCGAAACCACCACCGGTATCAGGACCAGCCTCATGTTCGAGATCGCGTGGTCCATCGGTGAAGAACCAGAAACGCCTGTCAGCGGCGATGCGGGCACAACTGAGAATGAGGATGCTGGTGCGGGCGAGGACGACACCAACAGACGCCCACAAATCCCCGGCGGCGAGGCCATGCCCGGCACCCTGCGACTTGCACCCTCTCGATCGGGCGGAGGCGACGCATGACCACCTCCTTCACGCCCCCCA
The DNA here is from genome assembly GCA_964448185.1 of uncultured Phycisphaeraceae bacterium. GTDB lineage: Bacteria > Planctomycetota > Phycisphaerae > Phycisphaerales > UBA1924 > OFTM382. The sequence goes on along the minus strand of CAYUVO010000163.1, from coordinate 2,218 downwards.
TCCCACACCCAATCCCATCACGTCGCGGCTTTGCGCTGCCCGTCGTCATCGTGGTGCTGATGATCGTGGGCATGGTCTCGGCTGTGCTCCTCCAACGCACCGCCTCCGACCGCCTCGTGGCCCAACGCAGGCTCACCTGGTACAAGGAGCACCACGCACAGGCCGGGCTTGAAGAGGTCATCGATGCTTGGCTGCGGAGCCTGCCGAGAAACCTTCGGCTCGACGAGATGCTCGATGAACGCGGATACGCCCTGACCATCGACATGCGCGACGGCACCGAAGCGGTGCTCTTTATCCGCGACGGACAAGGTGCGATCCTCACAGAGCCCGCAGCGGTTGCCGAAGCACAACGCCCACAGGTTGAGGCCATCACCCAGCGGTTCAACGAGCTGGTGGGGGTCTCGCAGAAACCGCTCGAACGTCGGGGTGTGGGTCCGGTCAAGCTGAGCCTCCAGAGCGCCTCCGAGGAGGCCATCGAAGCCACTGTCGGGGCGATTGCCGGAGCGATTGTCGCGGTGGATTTCGCACAAGTCATCATCGACTTCCGCGAGGGCGACCCCGATGGCCGGATCACGAACGACACCCTGACGATGGCCTTGACCGCTTCGGCGATCGAGAGCGATGAGCAGGCCCAGCGTTTGCGTGCCGCCTTTACTCTCCGGCCCACGCTGTACTTCGTCACCATCGAGATGCGACCCAAAGGAGCCATGCAACGCCGAGAGAGGGATTCCTCCGTGTTCTTTGGCGGCTACATTCCTATTGCAGCCGGACGCTCAGCGACCGGGCCGTCCTCGTTCGATCAACGATCAGGTTTCCTCTCCTTTGAGCGACTCCCGATACAGTGAGCCGGTATATCTCTCTAGTAGAACGTCTCCAAAGACCGATTCCCACAGCTCCCCGATGATCTGCCAAGTGTCCCATCCATAGAGGATTTCTCCCGTGTCGAAGAACAGATCCAAGCTCAAGCGAGGCCGAATGATCGCGCAGGTCTTTGCCCTGCTCGCTGCGGTCAGTGCGGGCGTGGTCGGAGCGGTCGGGCTGCCCGGGCTCCAAACGCCCGATCCCTCGCTGCCGCCAGATACGATCACTCCGGGACCTGTCGATCCTGCTACCGGGGATCCCACCGATCGCGCACGCACGCGGCATGATTCAGAACTGATCTCGGGGTCGTTTGCCATGCTCGGCAACTCCCCGCCCGAGCGCGTCGAATCCCAACCCGATCCGGGCGCAGGCGATGTGCTCGTATCGGGAACAGAGGCATCGGGCGAAACGAGCCTGCGGTACATCGGTCGCATCGTGATCGCGGGTGCGCCCAGAGCGGTGCTGGTGTTCGACGACAAGCAGAAGTTGCTCTCGATCGGCAAGACGTATCAGGGCACCGAACTGATCGAGGTGGACCCCGAGTACGTCATTGTCAAGCGGGATGGTTCCCGCGAGCGAATCGATCTCGAAGGCGTCACGCTCTCGCGTGTCACCAGCAGCGATGCTCCCGTGCCCTCGAATACCTCGCCGTTCACGGCTTCGCGAACACCCAAGGTGGGCAAGGATTCCGCAAATCCCAAGACGACTGCTGCGGGCGAGACTATCCGTCGTCTCAAGGGTGGAGCCTCAGCGGCCCAGACCAGTGAACTCGCCCGCCGACAGCGCGAGCGCCGAGAGGCTGGACGCGCCGCGGAGTCCGACAACAAATGACCCACGCTGCGGTCTACCTTTCGACGTCTGATCGGGGCGCTCGTCTCCGCCAACTCCGGGTGCTGGTGGGCGAGCGTGATGAGCGATGGTCCGCGCCCGAACAAACCTCCTCGGCTCCCGACGCTCCATTGCCCGAGCACGAACGAGACGCGGCACGATGGCTCAAAGAACGACTCGCGACCGACCGGCGAACCAAGGACCGCATCGCGGCGCTCGTCATCGACGGCACGGGCTCGATGTTCGCCTGGTCCGACATCCCTCAAGGGGTCGAACCAGTCGCGATCACCGAATCGCTCAAACGCGCCGGTTCGGTCCAGCCCGACGTGATGGGCATCGAATCTGAACCCGTCTCGCCATTGGCAGCAGCTCCCGAGATCGACCTCCCCGAAGGGCTCACGATCGAACCGCTCGCCGACGCGACCGATACCGATGTCGATGCAGAAGAGAGCATCCGACGCATCGCGATCGGCGCAGTGCCTGATCTTGCGAGCCGGTTGTTGCTCGATCAGCTCGACGCTATGGGCAT
>CAYUVO010000162.1:0-3041 GCA_964448185.1 uncultured Phycisphaeraceae bacterium | reverse complement strand
AATCTGATACCCCACCAACCGATCCCCCCCCAACGGACCCCCCTTTAGGGGATCCACCATCTGAAGATCCACCTTCAGATGACACCACTCAACCCGAAGCTGCGGGCGACGCCGAGCAGCCAACGGCCGAGGCTGATGCACCGGCAACCGCTGACGGCGAGGTCGCCGACGCGAGCGAGCCGCAGAGTGTTGAGCTGCCATCGTTTGATGACATCGAGCCAACCGACGAGTCTCCTGCGGAGATCGGCTTGCTTGCGGACGTCCATCTGAACGTCAAAATCGAACTCGGTCGCACGAAGATGCTCGTCGAGGACGTGCTGCGTCTCAAAGAGGGCGGCGTCGTCGAACTCGAAAAACTCGCGGGCGACCCCGTCGACATCTACGTCAACGATCGCCCCGTCGCGCGCGGCGAAGTGCTGGTGCTCAACGACAACTTCTGTGTCCGCATCAGCGAAATCCTCGACACCGAACGCATCGGCAAGCGTCCCGCCTAAACCCGATCTGTGGACATCTCTTGGCCTGCTGGGCATCAAGAGGGGAGTCCGGTACATCCGCGCGGCGACGCCGTTGGAGGACAGAGTGAACGTTCGAGGTTTCAAAGTCCTGCTCTGCATGGTGTGCGTGCTCTCGGTGTGCGCACACGCACAGGACTCAGTAGGGCAGCAAGAAGTAGGGCCGCAGGTGATGCTGCACGAGCCGCCTGCATCGACCACGACCTCCAGCGACGTCACCAGCGAGACTCCCACGAGATCGAGTCGATCACTCGGCATCCCGAGGCCGCCGCACGAACAACTCCCGCTCGTGGGCGAGAGCACGTCCAACGCCGAAGTCCCCACCAGCGGCTGGCCTCGAGTGCTTATGGCGCTCGTCGGGACGATCGCTCTAGCCATCGGGGTCGCGGCGGGCTTCCGTCGGCTCGCCGGAGGCAGGTTTGGTCTGACGCGATCGGCGCGCGCGCCGTCGGGGTTGGTCGAGGTGCTCGCCCGCTATCCGTTGTCGCCACGCAATCAACTGATCGTCCTCAAGCTCGATCGAAGGGTGTTGCTGCTGAGTGAAGCCACGGGTGTTCGAGGTTCGTCCGCCGGGCTGCGAACGCTCACCGAGATCACCGACCCCGAAGAGGTCGCTTCGATTCTGCTCAAGACCCGTGATGACGAGGGCGATTCGATCGCGGCCAAGTTCCGTGACGCGATGGACCGCCAAGCCTCAGCCCACGATGCGTTCGACGAACCCGTGCAAGCCCCCCCGGGGCTTGGCCGCATTTCGGAGCTGGCATGAACAAGTTCGTGGTGCTCATCGTGATGCTGGTGACTGCATGGTCGGCATGCTCGGTTCGCGCCCAATCAACCTACGGCCCGCCGACGCAATCCTTCTTCGACGACGACTCACTTGTGCTCTCGCCGCCAGACGGTGGCTCAGGGCTCAACCCGATCGAAGTGCTCGAACGCGCGGGCCGATCGCTTCCCGGCGCCAATGGCTCGGGCTCCGAGAGCGGCGGCATCTCGGCCGCCATGAGCGTGATGCTCGTGCTGACCGTCATCACGCTGGTTCCCTCGATCATGCTCATGACGACCAGCTTCATGCGCATCATGATCGTGCTGGGCTTGCTGCGTCAGGCGATGGGTGCCTCGGGCCTGCCACCCTCGCAGGTGCTCAGCGCTCTGGCGTTGTTCATGACGATGACCGTGATGACTCCGACCGCTCAGCGGGTCTGGAACGAAGCAGTCGTGCCCTATCAGGAAGGCGAGATCAGCGACTACGACGAGCTCTGGGCTGCGGGCTCGCAGCCCATGCGTGACTTCATGTTCGCCCAGCTCGAAGCCACCGGCAACTGGTCGAGCCTCTACATGATGCTCGAATACAAGGGCATCGACATCTCCTCGCCCGAGACCATGACCCGTTCGCAGATCGACACGCCGACCCTGACTACCGCGTTTATGCTCAGCGAACTCAAGACCGCGTTCTTGATGGGCTTTAAGGTGTACCTGCCGTTCCTCGTGATCGATATGGTGATCGCGAGCATCCTGATTTCGATGAGCATGATGATGCTCCCTCCGGTGCTCATTAGCCTGCCGTTCAAGCTGTTGCTATTCGTCCTTGTGGACGGCTGGACGCTGGTAGTAGGGGGTCTGCTCTACAGCTTCGCTCCCGACCTCGCCGACACGACCACCGCACTTGAACACGCTGTCCGCCCGACGCTCGCAGGGCTCACTTCTGAAATCTTTACATCAAGAATCATGGCGTAAGGAGCGGCCCGAGATGGACTACGACGAAGCACAGGTGCTGCTAGTACGCGAAACCATGATCGTGGCGCTCAAGATCGCAAGCCCGATCCTGCTCGCGGGCGTGGTGGTGGGCCTGGTCATTAGCCTGCTGCAATCGGTCACGAGCATCCAGGACCAGACGCTGAGCTTCGTGCCCAAGATCGCGGCCATGCTGCTCGTCGCAGCGTTGCTGCTCCCGTGGATCGTTCTCAAGCTCATTGATTATTCCGCGGAACTGTTCGCGTTGGGTGCCTAGAGGGAGACGGTTGTGCAAGGCCTTGAGAGCCAACTCGATCGGGTTGTTCCGATGCTTCTTGTGCTGTGTCGCATGAGCGGGCTGTTCATCGCAGCCCCGCTGCTCAGCTCTATCAGCGTGCCCAGACAGGCCAAAGCCCTCATCGTGTTGATCGCAACCGCTGCGGTGTTCCCGATGGTCGAGGCGATCGCGCCTGCTCCACCCGTGGTGCTCACGCTCTGGGGATTGGCCCCGATCATTGTCGCCGAGCTTGCGGTGGGCTTTGTGATCGGGGTGCTCGCGGTGCTTCCGGTGCTGGCGATGCAGGCCGGCGGACACGTCATGGGCTTTCAGATGGGGCTCTCGATCGCCTCGGTCTACAACCCGCAGATCGATGGGCAATCCGATCTGCTCGGCGAGTTCTTGTACATCATCGGAATCGGTTTGTTCGCGGTGCTCGGCGGGTTCGACGTGCTGCTGCTCGCCTTGTTCAGCAGCTTCGAGCGAGTCCCGCTGGGAACCCTCGGGATACTCGCGGAGGG
>CAYUVO010000161.1:0-3190 GCA_964448185.1 uncultured Phycisphaeraceae bacterium | reverse complement strand
CCCCCCCCCCCCCCCCGCCCCCCCCCCCCCCCCCCCCCCCCCCCCCCCCCCCCCGGGCTACGCGCCCGCGAGCTTGCGCACGGTAAAATCGAAGTTCTTGACCATGCTCGTGAGCAAGCCGTAGACCAACGCGAGATACACCGCTGCAGCGATCACCGAGCCGACCAATAGCCCGACTCTCGCCGCCATGAGTCCCGCGTCGCCATAAACCGCGTCCGACATGCCGACTTCGGGCTGAACAATGGCGAACGCAGCGGTCGCCGGGCTCAGCGCGACGAGCACGGGCCCGATGCCCCCGGCGCTCGCACCGCCCTGCCAGCCGCACATCCCGATAATGCCCGCGATGACTCCGACGACGCCGACGGTTCCGACGACCGAACCGATCGTGCCCTTGCTCTTGAGGCTCCAGTGCAGCCCGACCATCACGCAGAACGCGATGAAGGGAATCGCCACGATGGGCATGATCAGCGCCGCTTCGGGGAGCACCGCTGGAACCGTCTCGCCTTTGCCTATGGAAACCAAGGCACCGTCTGCACGACCAAACCCGCCGACCAATGTGTACAAGCCCGCGAGCCCGAGCGTGCCCACCGGGATCGCGATCATCGGGAGCAGGTACGCGATCAAGCCGCGCAGCTTGCCCGTGAGATAGTCCTTGGGCGTGAGAACGGTGGTGAGCAGCAAGTCGAGCGTGCCGTCTTCGCGTTCGCGGCTGACCGCGGTCGCTGCCATGTTGATCGCCACAAGCGTTGTGACCGCGAGCTCGGCGAGCACCGTGTATAACAGCGCGAGGCGAAACGCAGAGACCGAGAGCGTGCCCATGTGGAACGCAATCACCAGCACGATGCCGAAGGCAGCGCCCGCGAGGATGAACGCCCATCGCGCCAGGATCTTACCGAACGTGCTGTTGCGTGCTGCCGCTTCGCGCCATGCGATCGGGTTGCCCCACACGCTCCTTGGCGGACGGTGTTCTGCGCCGCTTGCACCGAGCCCGAACATCTTTCGATACCACGGCACCTTGCCCGGAGAGCCGCCATTGGACCCAAAGAGTGTCTGCAATCCGCCTGCGCGCACAGTCAAAGTGCTTGCAAGAGCGATCAGAACGCTCAGGGCGAGCGAGCCGTAGACCCATACCTTGACAGGATGGCGCAGCATCCAGTGCCCGGTTTCGGCGCGCGGATAGTTCGCCGGGTTGAGCAGCGCGTGCAGCGCAAGAAACGGATTGATCGCGGTGAGATACGTCACGCCATCGCCCGATTCACCAGCACCGCCGCCGGTCGAGCGGAGGAACCCGTCGATGCCCGCGGTCACCGCGAGATACGAGACGATCGAGACATAAAACGCGAACACCGCGCGGCGTCCGACAAGCCGACTCACCGAGAGCCCGATCGCAATGGTCCCTACGAGGATCGCAGCCGCTGCCGACACGCCGTAGCTTGCGAAGATGGTCGAGCCCGGAACCCCGCCGTAGTACTGCACCATCGCGAAGAGCGGCAGACTCGCCAGCAACAACGCGAGCACAAAGAACAGCCGACCGATCAGATTGCCGAGTACGATCTCCGACGGGCTCAGCGGCGTGGTGAGCATCACCTCCCATGTGCGAGGGTTGGCTTCCTGCGCAATCGCCCCGGCCATGAACACCGGCGCGAGCACACAGATGAGCAACACCTGCAAGTACGCGACAAACGCGAAGCTCGCCGAGCCTGCTTGTGCGAGTTCACGGTACGAAAGCTCGCCCGCGCCGCCTCGCCTGAGCATGAGCCAGAGCAGCACCACGATCAGGACGCCGAGATAGATCGAGCGGATGTAGAGGTGCCGCGTTCGGCGTGAGCCGTTCTGCACCAACCGCACCGCGATCGGATTCGCCGGACCAAGCCTCAACAACCATCGAACAATCACTGGCATGCACGAGGATACGGGCTCAACCAAGCCAGGGTGCGGGGTTTTTGCCGTGGGCTATCGGCGTCTGCGGCCAGCGAACACGCCACCCAATGCAAACGCAGCCATCGAACTCGGCGCTGGCACGACCTCGAACGAGAACCAGCTCACCGAATCCGCCGGGTGATCGCCCTGCACGAGGAAGCTGTTGATCGTCAGGTCGAACATGCCGCCCTCCGAGCCTTGGGGCGTATCGACATCGACCTCGAACCCATCGGCGAACAACGCCTGGTAGCCCGTCAGGGCGACGTAGTACACCCCCGGCTCAAGCCCCTCGGACAAGATGATCTCCGAAGGGCCGGCCTCGCCAAACTCGGCGTCGTCATTGAACACCAACAGCGTGCCCTCCGAGTCGTACAGCCCGAGCTCGGTATCGAAGTCTGAGCCGAACGTGTCCATCTCGAACTGCTCGCCCGTAGAAAGCAGCACTCCGAGATGCACAGCGACCGGCGCGGGCGGCGGGACGAACTCGTCGAGCGTCACCGAGATATTGGTCCACAGAGCCTGCGTGCCGCCGAGAGCTTGATGGGCCATGAACCACAGGTCGCCGCCCGTGTACTCCGTGGCCATGCGCGCCGACCAGGTGAGACGGACCGAATCGCCGGTATTCGCCCCGTTGTCAGCTCTGCCGAGATCGGGTCGGTCTAAGAACTTGTAGACGATCAGCTCGGGATCATCAGGATTGGGAGAGCTGGCCAGAGCGAACCGTGCCTCGTTCGACCACGGATCACCGATCACCGCGAGCCAATCGAGGCTCACCGAATACATGCCATGTGAGCCCACCGCCGGGCCGAGGTTGACGCTCGTGAGCGTGTCTCGCACCGGGATAATGCTAAACGTGTCGAACGTAAACTGGCCGAACGCGCTCGCCGTGCACGCAACCACCGCCCCAACCGCTGCCAACTTCTTATACACCATGCCTCCACCCGCCTTTCTGGTTGTTCCACCAGACAGCATGCGCAACAACTCGGACGTTGGCGAACAAAGCCACAGATTGAAAGCAGTGTCCGCCGCTGCAAAGGGTCCGGCAATCAGCGGTTTTTGTGCCGATATCAATGATGCGATCCATTTGGACACGAGCAATATCCGACCCTGCGTGTCGAGGGACTTGTCCAGCAAGGAAACACCGATTTATCTCTTGTTTAGACAAGCCTTTACGGGTATTGTGGAACCAGTCGCGAGGGTTTTTCCTCCCGGCGCTAGAGGATTATGCGCCAAAGTGGTTTGTTTGGTATTGCGCTGAGCGCGAGCCGCG
>CAYUVO010000160.1:0-3196 GCA_964448185.1 uncultured Phycisphaeraceae bacterium | reverse complement strand
CGCCTACGGCAAGGACCGCCCGATCGCCACGGGCAAAATCAGCCCCGATGCCGGGGCTCATCTCGCGGTGCTTTCTCTGATCGCGGCGGCGGCGGGTGCATTCCCCCTCGGGGCGGTGGCCCTCATCCTCACGCTGGTGCTCGCTGGCGCGATTCTGGTCTATCACATCATCGGGCGATTTGTCCCGGCGTTGGGGCTGGCCATGGTGGGCTTGATCGTCGCGGGGCAGATGCTCGTGCCCAACTTGGGCCTACGATTCCTGTGGCCCGTCTGGCTCGTGCTCACGCACACGCTCGCCACGTTCGGGCTCGCCCATGTGTATGGACGCAAGGTGCCTCCGCTGTCCGCTCGGGCCTTGGTCGCAGCGATCATCGGATGGATGATGTGGTCGGCGGGGCTGCTCACCCTTGGGTGGCTCCGCTCGGCGGACGCTGGGGGAGGGATTGGGACGGGTGCCGGAGAAATCGTAATGGTCGGGCCGATGCCGCTCGACGAAGTCGCCCGAGCGTTCTGGCCGAACTGGGTCCCGCTCTCGGCAGCCATTGCGCCAGCGGTGTCGGCAGCATTGTTTGTCATCGTGCTGAGTCGAAAGATTGCCTCGGGCGGCGGCGGCGGGATCAGGCTCGGTGACAAGATCGTCCGCTACGGCACAGCATGGCTCCCGGCCCACGGCGTCGCATGGATGATCGGCGTCGGCGCCTGGAATCAGGCGTTGATTCTCGCAGCGTTAGCGATTGCCGGGATCTTCGGCATGGCCACCCTGCGCGAGGCGTACTCGCTCAGCAGCCAGCCCGTCGGGTATCGGTTGTAACTCACCGCCAGGCCACATCACCGCGTTTAGAACATCTCGAGGGCGTAGAACACCGCGGTAAACAACAAGTCCGCGATCACGATCGCCACGATGCACTCGACGACGGTATTCGTCGTCGCGTTGCCCACGCCCTCAGCTCCACCCTCGACCTTGAGCCCATTCCGACAAGAGATCAGCCCGATCAACAGGCCGAACACCATCGCTTTGAATATACCTGTCACAAAGTCCATCACGCTGACCTGTGCAAGCAGGTTCGATATATAGACCCGTCCTGGGATATCCAGCAGCGTCACCGAGATGCCGTAGCCCCCGCCGAGCGCCACCGCATCGGAATAGATCCCCAGCACTGTCATGCTCAGCACCGTTGCGACCACCCGAGGGACCACCAGATAACGCACCGGGTTGATCGCGTGCGCTTCCAATGCCTCGATCTCTTCGCTGACTTTCATCGTGCCTAGCTCGGCTGCGATCGCAGCACCCGCGAACCCCGTGAGCACGATCGCTCCGATGAGCGGTCCCAGCTCGCGGAGCACCGCTTCGCCGATCACCCGGCTCACCTGATCTCGCTGCCCGAAATCATCGAGCGGCTGCGAAAGCTGCATCGCCAGAATCACTCCAACTGCGCCGCTCACGAGAGACACGATCAGGATCGATCGGACTCCTACTCGCACGATCTGAGTGATGATCGCCGCGGTACCCAGCTTTTCATCAGAGCTAAAGATCGCGTGAACGAGCCGGCGGATCGTCTCGAACAACAGCAACAGCACATCGCCAGCATGGAGGATGATCCCATACATCTTCGGCAACGGCGGCACCCGCAGCAACGCCGAGACAAAGCTGCCAGATTCAGACGAGGTCTGCGTCATGCACTCAGCTTTCAAACGCGGCGTTTGTACTCTCTGTAATCTGGAAAAACTGGTGGAGCCTGGCAATCTCAAAGACCGCCCGCACCTTGGTCGTCAGAGCGCACAACACGAGCGGGATTTTCTGCGTCCGGGCATTGCGCGCGGCTTCGACGAGCGTCGCCAGCCCCGAGCTGTCCATGTATTCGACAAGCTGGAGATCGACGATCAGCTTGCCGGGCTTCTTTTGAAGCGCCTCGCGGAGGGCCGAGCGCAGCGTTGATGATCGGCTCATATCAACGTCCCCCTCGGGGCGCAGCACCACGGCCTCGCCATGCTGTTCGGTCGCCACTTTGAAATCATCTTTACTCATCATGCGACTCGCTCCCTTGCTCCGTCATGTTGGTGGGGTCTTGGGCCACCTTGCACCCGGCTCCTGATTCCTGATCTGACTTGCTGTCATCTGCTGGCTCGCGGACCAAACGCTTGAACAGCGTCAACCGCATCCCAGCATTCTCCCTTGATTCATAGTCCACCTCGTCCATCACTTCCCGGATGATGTGAACTCCAAGGCCCCCCGGACGCACATCGTCCAGTTCACGACCCTTAATCACCGAAGGATCGATCTGCCTGGCTTCATCTTCGATCACGATCAGCATCCCGGGTTCGTCGCCGTTTTTGCGGCCGGGCCACACGCTCACCCAGATCGGGCGGTCCGTCGCTCGGTCGTAGCCGTGACGGATGATGTTACACAGCGCCTCATCGACCGCCAGCGCGATCTGCGAGCACGCCATCTCGTCGAACCCCAGCCTCTGGGCGACCGACGCGATGAGCTGCCGCGCCCCGCTGAGATACACCGGGTCCGATCGCAGTTCGAGATGAACATGGGCTTTGGGCTCAGCCATCCCCACCTGCCTCTGAATCGTAATCGGGATCCGAAGTGGGCTCGGACGCGGACGTGGCCGATGCACTTCCAGCGATCGCCTCGGGCACCAGTCGGCCTTCTTCGTACTCGATCCGCAACCGATCCACCGCTGCCAGACGATCGGGGAGTGGTGCTCCGTGGTCATAGTCGATGGGCTTACCGATGATCCACTGGATCGCGTTGGACGCGATGAGCCGAGTCGCGGGATCTTGGCTGTCGAGCAGTTCGATCAGATCGGGGATCGCCTCGGCATCTTGCTCGGAAGCGGCCCGAACCGAGGCGTCGATCCTCGCTCCCGGCACGGGCGAATCAAACCCTGTGGGGATCGGCACACACGCCTGTAATCCGACGGCCGCTAAACACCCAAGAGCGGCTCGCCCAAAGCGAAACCATCGCCTGTTGAAGGGCGAGCACCGATCGGCGTGAGAGGTTCTCTGTTCGCATCCTGAACGCACAGCCGCATGGTACACGACCCACCCCCTCTGCGCCCACTCGCTCGGCGGCCACCCAAAGAAGACCAATCGCCTAACCTGTGGGCTCCGGGTCATCCTCAACCCAGGAACTCCCCCCCCCCATTCCCCCCCCATGCCCCCCATGCCTCTCATGACCAACCCACTG
>CAYUVO010000159.1:0-3265 GCA_964448185.1 uncultured Phycisphaeraceae bacterium | reverse complement strand
TCGAGAAGAAGTCTGAACAAGAACGCCCATCGCTTTGTCTGCGTGCGCCAACAATCCGCCGATGGGTGCTCATCGTGGGCGGCATTGCTCTGTTCATCTTCTTGCCAACCTGCACGCTCTTGCGACCCGCAGCGATACCGCCAACGCTCAGAGGCACGGTCCCCAGCCTCTCGCTCGAACTCGCGGACGATCATGTGATGAGTGTCTGGAACAGCGAAGAACTCAACATCCCGGTGATGCTGTGAAGATCCCCAACAAGCCCATTGACTTGCAAGCCGTTCAGATCCCGAGGCGTTACCGCTTTGGTCCGGTACTGATCATCCTTGCCGTCATCACTGCTCTCTATCTCGATATCGGCCGGAGAAGCCCCCCGCATTTCTTTCCGTATCACTTCTCATCACTTTGGCTGCTCGTTGAACCCGACGGCAGCTATCGCATCGCCGACCCCCGTATCGAGAGCATGGATCTGATTCTGGTAGCAGAACAGGTCTTTATCGTCAGGACCAACTTCGAACGTCGCCAATGGGGAATCCCGCTGATCTACGCCAAGAGTGAGACCCCGGTCATTACCTTGCTGCCCGCTGTGGGAACCGATCCGATCGAACTTACCCCCGAACTCCGCAAACTGATACTGGCGCACTTGGAGTATTCGTTTTCCGAACAAGGTGTCCTTGCATTGCAGACCGGTTCGCAGGTCCCATACACCTTTCGGCCCTTCGCGTTCATCGTTGACGTGCTCGTCTGGGCTGGACTGATCTTCGGGGTGTACTGGTCGGCTCGGCTCGTCCCGCACCTCTTGAGGTTCCGCCGAAGATTCATCTCGTGCGATCGGCTCAAAAACAGACTCTGTCCAGTCTGCGAGTACAGCCTCACCGGCCTCGATCAACCCGTCACCCAATGCCCCGAGTGCGGCTGCTCATGGTTCAACCAGCCCACATAAAAACACGGGCGAATCAACGCCCGCGTTCATGAAAATGCATGATATTTGTACGAGTTGCTTACTCGTCGCCAGCCTTCTCAGGAAGATGCTCGGCAACCCCCGGAACCTGATCGGCGCCCGCAGGAACAGTGATACTCGAACCTTCGAGATCCGCGTCAATCGGCTGATATCGACCGCCCAAGTGTTCGGCGAGGAATGCTTCGGTCACCGCGTTGAACGCCATGCGGTTTTCCGGGCGTGCAAAGCCGTGGCCTTCGTCGGGGAACAGCACATACGTCACCGGGATCTCGCGTTTGGTCATCGCGTCAACGATCTGGTCGGCCTCCTGCTGCTTGACCCGTGGATCGTTCGCGCCCTGTCCGATCAACAAAGGCGAACGGATCTCGTCCACATGCGTCAGCGGCGAAACCATTCTCAGCGCCCTTCGCCCCTCGGCGGTGTCCTTATCACCCACGCGGCTCTTGAAGAGCTGTTGTGCGGGCTCCCAGTACGGCGGGATCGAATCGAGCAACGTAATAAGACTCGAAGGCCCCACGATGTCCACGCCCGCTGCAAAGCGATCGGGCGTAAACGTCAAGCCGACCAGTGTGGCGTACCCGCCGTAGCTCCCGCCCATGATGCCCACGCGATCGGGGTCCGCAATGCCCTGAGCGATCGCCCAGTCCACCGCGTCGATCAGGTCGTCGTGCATCGCGCCGGCCCATTCGTAGTTCGCCGCGTTGATAAACTCTTTCCCGAACCCGGTTGAGCCGCGGAAGTTGACGCTCAGCACGGCGTACCCACGGTTGGCGAGCCACTGATGCGTCGCGTTGAACCCCCAGCCGTCGCGTGCCCAAGGACCGCCATGCACATTGAGCACCATCGGCAGCGCCTCGTTGGGACGCGCGTCGCCGTCCTCATCCGTCCACCGGGGCAGCGTCAGATAGCACACCATCTCCAACCCGTCGCGGGCCTTGACCACCATCGAGTGCATCGGCGCCAACGGCAAACCCTCAAGATCGGGACGATGGCTAAACAAATACTCGGCGTTCTTCGAGTTGCGGTCGTACTTGTAATATTTCACCGGGCCATCGTCATTGACGAGCGACACGATCCAGGTCCGGTCGTCCTTGGTCCTGGATGCAATCGAAACTTCCGCATCGGCGAGCTTGCCGAGCACCGCAAAGTCCGCCTCCATCGCGTCGTCAAAGAACTCCCACTGCGTCCGCTCATACGTCGAACTCACCGCTTCGATCGCATACGTCGTCGGATGCACGATCGCGCCCGAAACATCCGCCTTAGGGTTGCGATAGATCAGCTCGCTGTCCTTGGTTTCGACGTTGACGCGGTACAACCCCGCGGTGTCCGCTGGCCTGCTATCGAGCAGATACACATGCTCGCCATCACGGTCGAACCCGCCGATGTTCGTTGTCGCCGCGTCGCGTTCGGGGATCACCTGCCAAGGCTCGGGGTCCACCTGCCCGTCGCGCACCTGATAAATATCGATCCCGCCATCACGACGGAACCGCGACGCAAAGCGCACGTCATACGCATCATCGGTTGTAAACCCCACGTATCCCGTGTTGGTCATCACCAGCTCTCGCTCGCCCGTCGCGATGTCTACTTTGTAAATATCGTGCAGCCTCGGGTCGCGGTCATTGACCCCGATGAGGATGTGCTGCGGGAAGTCGGGGCTGACCTGCTGAATCTGTGCGCGCAGGCTGTCGCCGGGCGTCAGGTCGATTTCTTCGCCGGAGGTCAGATCGACGCTGTAGGCGTGGAAGTTCTCGTCGCCGCCCTTGTCCTGGGTATAGATGATGTGGTTGGAATCCCACGCCCAGAAGTGGCTGCGGATGCCGCGATGGGTATCGCTTGTGATCGGCTTGGCCTGCTGCCAGTCGTCGGCGGGCCCCGCCCACACGTTGAGCACGCCGTCGACGGGTGCGATAAAGCTCAGGGTCGCTCCATCGGGGCTGAGCCGAACCTGCACTCGTTCGGGGTTACCAAAGAGCACTTCACGGTCAATGAGGGTGTCTTGTGCCATGAGTGTTGTGGCCAAGCCGCCGAGCATGAGGCTCGTCGCCAGCACCGTTGTCCATCCGATCATCTCGTACCTCGTGGTTTGCATTCCAAAGGGAAAGGGGAAAAGGGGTCATAAAGTGAGGGCGGCTCTCGCCGGTTTGACTGTAACCCTCAATGGGCTGAAGGTTTCAATCAACCGATCAAATCAGCTCTTCTGGTCCTCTTGTGAAACAGGTGGTGAGGCCGGGGGCGAGAGGGGGGGGGTGGCTGATTCCTCGCTCTGTGCTTTGGTCGCACGTTCAAGGGCCTTGTTGGCGATGTGTG
>CAYUVO010000158.1:0-3710 GCA_964448185.1 uncultured Phycisphaeraceae bacterium | reverse complement strand
TCAGCGTACCACATCACGGGCCAGAGACTCGGGGGGAGAGGGTGTGGGGGGTGGATTTCACGGCACTCGAACAAACGAAGGCATCAAGAGCCCCTCGCTGACACTCAGGGCTTGTCAGGAAGCCATCGCCTATTACCCATTGCCTCCGCTTACCGCTGGTCCATCGGGATGTACGGCGCGTCGTGGGGGCCGATGTACTCGGCGGTGGGACGGAACAGGCGGTTGTCGGCGAGCTGTTCGATGATGTGCCCGCTCCAACCGCCGATGCGCGACAGCGCGAACATCGGGGTGAACAAGTCGAGCTTGAGCCCGATGCAGTGGTACGTCGTCGCCGAGTAGAAATCGACGTTGGGATAGATGCCCTTGGCACCCACTTCGCGTTCCATGATCTCTTCGATCCGCTTGCTCTTGGTGAACAAGTCGGAGTTGCCCGTGTCGTCGGCGAGCTGCTTGGCGAGCCCTTGAAGCTCGCTGGCGCGGGGGTCTTTGGCCTTATACACCCGGTGACCAAAGCCCATGATCTTCTCTTTGCGTTTGAGCATGCCCATGACGTGGTCCTCGACGGCGTCGACATCGGGAATCTTGTTGAGCATGTGCATGACGCCTTCGTTGGCCCCGCCGTGGAGCGGGCCGCGGAGGCTGCCGACGGCTGCGGTCAGGGCGCTGTAGACGTCCGAGAGGGTCGAGATGACGACTCGGGCAGCGAAGGTCGAGTTGTTGAGCCCGTGGTCGGCGTGGGTAATCATGCAGATGTCGAACGCGCGGGCCATGGCGGCGGTGGGCTTCTCGCCGTTGAGCATGTAGAGGAAGTTCTCGCTGAAGCTCAGCGACTCATCGGGATGTACCAGCTCCAAACCCCGGCGGTAGCGATCAAAGTATGCGACCAGCGCGGGCGCGTGCCCGAGCACGTTGAGGCACTTGTCGCGGACCACGTCGAGATCATCGACGTTGTTGGGATCGTCGTCGTGCATCGCCAGCGCCGAGATCATGGTGCGGAGCATGTGCATGGGCTGGGCGGTCTTGGGCAGAGCGGTGATCCGCTGCTCCATGCCCTCGGGCAGCTCGTAGCGTTGGGCGAGATCCTTGCGGAACGCGGCGAGCTCATCGGCCTTGGGCAGGCGCCCGTTCCAGAGCAGGAAGACGGATTCCTCGAAGGTGGACTTGGAGGCGAGTTCGCCGATGGCGATGCCCACATATTCGAGCTTGCCGAGGGTGCCGTCGATGAACGACGTCTTGGTTTGTGATGCGACGATGCCTTCGAGACCTTTGACGTAGCTGCTCATCAGCGTTGATCCTTTGTTTGAACTCTGGAGAACAGTGGAGGGAGTCATGCAAGCCCTATCTGTCACGGGTGTCACTGGCGGAAGAAAAATAGAGGGCGAGAGATCCGCGAGCAGCAGTCTATACGCCCCAACGCCCGATCGATGGAGCCCCTATGTGACAAGCCTGAGTGTCTCACGAGGGGGCGGCGGGGGCAGCGTGCGTACCATCGCCGCGTGCTTATCCCCCTTGGAACAGAACGGCCCTCAAGCAGACCCGCGATCATCACCCCGGCACTGATTGGGCTGACCGTGGTGGCCTACGTCGCCATGGCGGTCCTCGGGGCGATCGACCCCGAGCAGGCGCTGCAAACCAAGCGCACCTTCTGGGTGGTGGGCGGCCCGTCGTTCCAGTGGTGGCAGCCCATGACCAGCACGCTGCTCCACGGCGGGCTCTTGCATCTCGCGGGCAACATGCTGTTCCTCTGGGTCTTTGGCCCGAGCGTCGAGGACCGCTTTGGACGACTGGGCTTTCTCCTGCTCTATCTGGGCTCGGCGATGCTCTCGGGCTCGCTGCACGCACTGGTCGCACGCGAGCACGGCATGCCCATCCCCGCGATCGGCGCGTCGGGCGCCATCGCCGGCGTGACCGGTGCGTTCCTTGTGTTGTTCCCCAAGACGACCATCCGTTGCTTTACGCTGCTGGGCTTTGGGATCATCGGCCTGCCCGCGTGGTGGTTCGTCGGCTTTGCGATCATGTGGGACGTGTTCAGCCAAGGTCTCGGCGTGCGCACGGGCATCGCACATATGGCGCACCTCGGCGGGTACACAGCGGGGTTTGGTATTGCGATGGTCTTGCTGTGGGCGAAGGTGTTCCCGCGCGAGCCGTACGACTTGTTTACGATCTTTCGCCAGGCTCAAAGACGTCGGCAGTTCCGCGAGGCGGGAGCCATCCGTAACCGCGATCAGCAACGAGTGATGCGAAAGCCCGAGGCCTCGCGTACCACTGCCGAGCACCCATCTCCACCGCCTGAACCCGAACCCATTGACCCGCGACGTGAGGCGATCGCCGAGGCCCGCGTGCGGGTGTCAAAGGCTGCGGCTTCGGGCGATCTTGATTCGGCGACCGCTGCCTATACCGCGATGCTCGCCGAGTTCGGCGCAGATGCTCCGGGCACGACGCTGAGCCGGCGGACGCAGTACGACATCGCCAATCACCTCTTCAAAGCGGGCGACCACACCCACGCGGCCCACGCCTACGAGGCGTTCATCGGGGCGTATCCCACGGACAGCGAAGCGGCGACCGTCCGGCTCATGCTCGGGCTGCTCTACGCCCGCTATCTCAAGCAGCCCGCTGAGGCCAAGCCCATGCTCGAACAAGTCATGCCCAGGCTCACCGACGACCAGCAGGAACTCGCCCATGAGATCCTTGCGGAGATCGCATGACAGTCTTACCACTGCGCACACGCATCAAGATCTGTGGCATCACCAGCCTCGACGACGCGATGTGCGCCGTCAACGCCGGGGCCGACGCCATCGGGTTTGTGTTCGTCGAGAAAACCCCTCGATGGATCGACCCGGATCGTGCGCTGACGATCCTCGAAGCCTTGCCGCCGATGGTCAGCGTTGTCGGCGTGTTCCGTGATCCTTCGCTCGAATGGTTCATGGACGTGCTCGATGCGTGCCCGACGCGAGCCGTGCAGGTTCATGGCAGCAAGCTCACGCCGCAGCTCGCCCAAGCCATGTCGCCCGGACTCATCCGTGCGCTCAAGTTTGAAGCGGACACCATCGCAGGCGAGCTCGAACGCTGGTCCACGACCGATGGCGTCGAGATGGTGCTCGTCGATGGATCCACTGGCGGCGAGGGGACCGCGTTTGATTGGGCCGCGCTCGCAGCCGTCAAAGATAAATGCAGCGTGCCGATGATCGTCGCGGGGGGATTGACACCCGAATCGGTGGGCGAAGCGGTGCGGACGGTTCGACCCTTCGCGGTGGATGTATCGAGCGGCGTCGAGGCATCGCCCGGCAAGAAAGACCACGACGCGGTGCGGGCTCTGTGCGCTGCGGTGCGGGCAGCGGACGCAGCCGAGGGCAATGGGCAGTAGGCGATGGGGAGTGAGCAAGAGGAAAGAATGAGCCCCGAATGTGAGCGATGGGGAAAGCACGCCTTATCAACGAGCCCTTCGCGTGAGCGAGGGGCCCTTCGGGCTGTTTTTACAAGCCCGAGTGTCAGCGAGGGGGTCTTCTTTGGTGGCTCGCGCGCCGGGCCTGTGTTCTTCTGGGCACTTCTTGCGCTCTCAACGCCCTGTAACCTTATATAACCTCGCTGCGACGCTCTGCCGCACGCATGCACAACGACCGTGAAGCCATGCACGACGACCGTAGA
The DNA here is from genome assembly GCA_964448185.1 of uncultured Phycisphaeraceae bacterium. Lineage (GTDB taxonomy): Bacteria > Planctomycetota > Phycisphaerae > Phycisphaerales > UBA1924 > OFTM382. The sequence continues at coordinate 65 of CAYUVO010000158.1, read as the reverse complement.
TGCCTTGACAACGACCGTAGATGGCTTGACGACGACCGTAGATGGCTTGACGACGACCGTAGATG
>CAYUVO010000157.1:0-3718 GCA_964448185.1 uncultured Phycisphaeraceae bacterium | reverse complement strand
GGGTCCGCGGGCGCGGGCGAGCTACATGGGCCCCCCGCTGCCACCTGGGGACCCATGGACTCCGCCTCAGCCCACCCCATCGGGCATGGGCGCAATGGCTCCCCCCCCCCCTCCGCCCCCCCCGCCCCCAGTTGCTCCGCCTGCTGAGGTCGAGGAAGTTGTTGAGGAAGTCGTCGAAGCGGTCGAGGTCGTTGTTGAGGAAACCACTTCAACCCCGATGGGTCAGATGACTCCCGTGGTGGAGGACGACTGATGCAACTGCGATCGACAAAGCTCGCTGTGGGCCTTATCGCGGCGAGTCTTGTCGGTTCGGTTCTCGGACCTGTGGGATGCACGGGCGGCCCCACCAAGCAGAACGCCGAGTTCAAGAACGAGGCCAGCGCTCGGCTCGACGCTCTCAAGGCAGGCACCGAATGGGAGCTTGCTCGCCAGCGCTACGAGTCGGGAGATTTTCGCCAAGCGTTACAGGGCGTGGACCGTGCGCTCATGCTGAACCCTCAGGTCGCCAAGAGCCATTCGCTCAAGGGTCGGATTTTGGTGGAGATGGGGCGCACTCAGGCTGCGATGGAGTCGCTCGCTCGTGCGATCGCGCTCGATCCCGGCTTTGCCCCGGCGTACTTCTCTCGGGGCTTGATCTACGAGCGGATCGCTCGCTTTGATGACGCTCTAGGCGAATACGAGATGGCGCTCGAAGCCAACCCCGAGAAGGCTCAATATGTGATCGCTTCAGCCGAGATGCTGATCCGTTTAGATCGATTGGATGAGGCCGAGCATCTGTTGATTGACTCGAACGATCGCCACGAGTTCACAGCGGGCATCCGCCAGACGCTTGGGCACATCGCGACGATGCGGCATCAACCCGAGAAAGCGGTCGTTTACTTCGCAGAGGCACAGGTGCTCTCGCCCGACGACAACTCGATCCTCGAAGACTTGGCGCTCGCCGAGATCGAGGCGGGTCATTTCGCCGAGGCGGAGTCTCATCTCAGAGATGTGATCGAGGATCTCAACGACGAGGACAACGAACGGCGAGACTTGCAACACCTGCTCGCACGCTGCCAGCTCGAACAGGACGACCTGATCGACGCGCGACAAACACTCGTCAAGCTCACCCGTGGTCGCCAGGGCGCAGCAGACGCGCTCGCCTGGACCGGCCTTGGCACTATCGCCATGCGGTACAACGACACCGACATGCTCCACGATGCGGGCGAACGGCTCATCCGCCTGCGACCCAAACGCTACGAGGGGTACTACTTCTACGCCCTCTGGGAGCACAGCCAGGGACTCTCGGATCGTGCGCTCAAGACCGTCTCTTCTGCGGTGGCACTCGAACACAAAGACGCCATGCCCCTCGTGCTCAAGGCGATTATTCTCTCGGAGATGGGACGCGATCAGGACGCGGCGGTGCAGGCCCGCGAAGCGTTGCAACTCGAACCCACCAACCCCGAGATCCGCGCACTGGCCCAGCAACTCGGAGCCCAATAACTCGGAGCCCAATAAAGGCTCCGTTCAAATCGAGCCCCGAGCGTGCGCACACCGGCACCTGTCGATCATGGCACAAAGACCATGATTCTTGGGTAGTGGGCGGAATGAACGATCGGTCTTGAAGGTTGTCCTTGAGTCTCATCCAACTCAGGGAGAACCATCCATGCTGCAACCGCTTATCCGTACCGGCAACTTCAAACACATGATCGCCCCAAGGCTAATCGCGGGCTTGCCGCTCGCGGGCATCGGGATGATGCACCTGACGGGTGCTGCCCCGCTGCTACCGATCCTCGAAGCACAGGGTGTACCCATGCCCGGGCTCAATGCGATGGTGGCCCCATTGTTCATGGTAATCGCGGGATTGCTCCTGATTTCGGGCACTCTCACACGTCTGGGAGGCGTTGTCGGCGTGATGGTCATGCTCGGGGCGTTGCACGCCCACCTGACGATTGACGTGTGGCCCAACCCTGACGAGCCCCCAATCTTCCTGCCTATCGCGGTGCTGATCGCCTCGGCGTACTCGGTCTTCCGAGGCGGTGGAGCGTGGAGCGTCGATCGTAAAAAGCTCATGTGCAGCGATTGCACCGAGTCCACAGAGGCTCCAAGCGGGGACTAACCCATAAAAACCCAGACAGAGGTTTTTACTGTGGCACTAAGGGCTGTATCCTCTTTGTGTGTCTACCGATCCCGTCCATCAGCCGACGAATCCCGAGTCGGGGTTCTCCAAGGGTGCCAAGTCCGAGGAACTCTTCGAGCGGCTCTACACCGATCTGCGTCGGTTCGCGCACTCGCAGATGCGCTTCGAGCGTGCTAGCGGCATCATGCAGCCCACCGCCCTCGTCCACGAAGCATTCCTCCGCATTCTCTCGGCACCCGAATCTCGCTGGGAGAGCCGCGCGCACTTCTTTGCCGCTGTCGCTCAAACCATGCGCCGACTGCTGATCGATCAAGCCCGACAACGCAACGCGCTCAAACGCGGCGGCGACCGCAAGCGTGTCCCGCTCGATGTGACATTCTCTTCTCGTGACGACGCGGACACGGATCTGTTGGCACTCGACGAGGTGCTCAAGAAGCTCGAACGAACGGACTCGATGCTGCACACGATCGTGATGCTTCGGTTCTTTGTGGGTTTGCGGATCGAGCAGCTCGCCGAGGCGGTGGGGCGGTCACCGCGCAGCGTCAAGCGGGACTGGACGCGCGCCAAAGAATGGCTCCAGGTCGAGCTGGCCAGCGCCAACGAAAAGTACGCGGACCCGCCCAACAAATAATGAGAAGCATGAAATGGCTCATCGAGCCACTCGCGGGAGCGAGGCGGTCACCGCGAGGTGTGTATTTCACTGATGACCGTGGGCTTCCGCCTCGGCTCGAAGCCACCGAGTTCTTCCTATCCTCTGGCTATGCCTCAACCCGATCCCCAAGAGCCCGACGCGACCATCGACCAGCACGCCATCGGCGACTGGCTCGAAAGGCTCAGCGAGAAATCGCCCACACCCGGCGGCGGCTCGGTCGCAGCGCTCGTGGGTGCGGTGGGTGCGGCGCTGGGCTCAATGGTCGTCGCCTACACCCGTGGCAAGAAAGCGTTCGCCGATGCCGAACCCGAACTCGGGGAGACCTCCAAGCGCCTCGATCGGCTCCGGTTCGTGCTCCTCGCACTCGCGGACGAAGACGCCCACGCCTACAGCACGCTCAACGAGCTCATGAGGCTCCCCGAAGATGACCCGCGAAGGGTCGAGCACTGGACACAGGCCGTGCAAGATGCGATCGACGTGCCCCGAGCGGGTGTGGCTAGCGGGGCCTCCCTCGCTTCTCTGCTCGAAACGCTCGCGGGCAACAGCAACCCGTGGCTCGGGAGCGATCTTGCCATTGCCGCCGATCTTGCCGCCGTCGCCGCCGCCGCCTTTGCATGGAACGTCCGCGTCAACCTACCTCAACTCCAGGCGGGCGAACAGACCGCTGCCATCGAGGCCGAGACGGATCGGCTGGTCGCTCAGGCTCGCGAGAGTGCCGATCGAGTCTCTGTGATCGTCCGTGAACAAACTCAAGCCTGAGCGTGTTCTCAAAGCATGCCCGCAACAATCCCATACACTCAGCACGCTGTGAACACGCCTCTCGAAATCCCGGCAGCCCAAGACCTCGACCTGCTCGTCGAGATGCTCCGTGAAGCGAGCCAATCCCCCGATGCTCGCCAGGTGCTCGCGTCGTTCGCCAAACGGCTCTGGACCGTCAACCCGATCGA
>CAYUVO010000156.1:0-3871 GCA_964448185.1 uncultured Phycisphaeraceae bacterium | reverse complement strand
CCCCCCCCCCCCCCCCCCCCCCCCCCCCCCCCCCCCCCCCCCCCCCCCGCCGCCAGAAGTTGATGCCTTGCCACGTGATGATCTTATAGATCCAGCTCACCAACAGCATCGCCCCCGCGATGGCCAGCGAGCGTCCCCTGAGCAAGCCCGCAAAGGCGGCATCAACCCGGGTTCCGGTCGCAAGCTGGTAGATCGCCCCCCAGAATACCGCTGCGGTCATCACCGCGAGCACCGCTCCCATCGGTTGGGTGATAAACGAGCCGAGCAGGTCGCCCTCGGCGGCGTGCGCAAACGACGTGGTCATCCCGCAGGTGGCACAAGGGGTATCAAGAGCCATCGCCCAGGCACACGGCGGCATCCCGAGCTGCGTGTGCGTGCCGTGACCGTCACCAGAGGGCGTCAGACCGCCCGCCACCCCGAGCAAGGTGATGCAGGCAGTGGCGGTGATGGCCGCGATGAGTCTTGTTCGTGTGATTCTCGTGAGCATCGGCACTTCACAAGAGGATAGCCGAGAGCGGTTCGCAGCGGGATCCGAGGGCGGAGCAGGTGCTAGGCAGCCGTCCCGCGCTCAGAAATCACCGGCGAGTTGGGGTCAATCATCGAGCCCAAGGCGTACTTGCGGGCGAGGTCTGCCGCCATCGACAGCAGAGCGGGCGTGGTCACGATGGCTCGGGGCTCGCCCAACTCGGTGACGATGATCGGCAGGTTGCCGCTGCCTCCTCCCGCAGCCTGCAAGCCTCCTTGGGCTTGGGCTGCAGCCAACTCGAACAGCTCGCTGAAGTCGAGCGCGTCTGATTCCATGCTCGGTGCGGTTCGGGCCAGAAAGCTTACCGGCATGGCGCTGCGTTCGTCGGTGCCCGCGTCTCGCAGCACGTCCTCACGCCTGACCCAGCCGAGCAGCTTGCCCTCGCGGGTGACACACAAGCCCGGCAGGCTCGGATCACGCAAGAGGTCTTGGGCGGCTGAGGCGACGGGCGTCGCGTGGTCGAGCGTGTACGCGGGCTGGACGCCGCGAAGCATGGTCACGCTCTGAGAGTTTACATCGTGAGCAGCTCTGGGCGTGCGCACTTGTTGTGCAACGGGTGTTCTTTCGAGCACCTCAAGCGGGTCGAACGAGGGCCTCCCCAGCAAGAAGCCTTGCCCAAAGCAGATATCGAGCTCTTGACAGGCGACGAGTTCTTGTTGGCGTTCGATGCCCTCTGCTACGACTTGGACGCCGCAGGCGCGCGCAAAGCGCACGAGGTGGCGCACAAGGTTCCAGCGGAATCGGTCCTGATCGATGCCGTCGATGAGGGCGCGGTCGAGCTTGAGCCAGCCCGGTCGCAATGAGCTGATGCGCACGAGCCCGCTAGCTCCGATGCCTACATCGTCAATCGCGATCTGGAGCCCGCGCTCGCGGAGCGCATCGACTCTCGGCGTCAAGGATTCCAATCCGTGAGTGGGCGCGCGTTCGGTGATTTCGACGATCATCTGCGCCGGGTAGCGAGCCTGCGTGGTTTCGAGTTCGCCGATGAGCTGGGTCTCGAAGCGTTCATCTTGTGCGACGGCTGGCGCGCAGTTGATGAAGAGCTGGATGTGCTCGGGCCAGGGCTTGGCGCCCTTGATCGAAGCGAGCCGGGTGGCTCCTTCGAGTTCCCAGAGCATGTCCGCCGCTTCGCCCGCTTCATAGAGAGCGGTGGGGGAGTCGAACCCCGCGTGCTGGGCGAGGCGGGTGAGGGCCTCGAATCCGACGACCCGCTGGGTTCGCAGATCGATGATGGGTTGATAAGCGATCGAGTAGAGCTTCTGGTCGATCAGCCGCCGGATCTGGTGGCGGATGTCACCCGATGGCGAGGATGCCCCGGCTCGATTGCTGGACGATTCGTTCTTCATGCGTTCTCCACAACGGACGATGCCCGCTGAGGGGTGTATCGGCGGAGATGGTGAGTAGTGCCACCCCTGCGAGCGACAGGAGTTACGTTCGATGGGCAGGTGGAGGGGAAGCATCGCCGGGTCGAGTTGTGAGGGGTGTTCTCGGCCACCACAGCGGTTAGGCGGACGCCGAGGTGCGTCCCACAACTCTGGCGGGACTTAGTCGAACTTGAAGACGCCCTTGCGAAAGCCGTACAAATAGGCGACGACGGTCGTCAGCAAGAAGAAGAAGATCCGGCCGAGCCAGAGAGCCTGCAATGAGCTTCCGGTCGCAAGGTCCGTGAAGGTGTCGGCCCACGGGTAGAGGAAAACCACCTCGACATCGAAGACCAGAAAGACCATCGCGATCAGGAAGAACCGGACATTGAACCGTTTGCGAGCGGTTCCGACGGGGTTCATGCCTGATTCGTAGGGCTGACCTTTGATCTCGCCTGTGCGTGAGGGGCCGATGAGCTTGGTCGCGACGATGTTGCCCACGCCAAAGCTCAGCGCCATCGTGAAGATGACCAGAATCGGGAGGTATGACGAGATGTCGCTCGCAGCGAGGGTCAGCGCAGAAGTGAGAGAGATGCCATCCATGGCTTGATACTACGGCCTGCATGGCGTGCTGGCGAGTCTGGCTGCAGGTCAGTTCCTCCTGCCAAGCTGGCAGGCGGGCCGAGCGAGGGTGGAGGGGCTGACAGCGCGGGTGTGTTGGCTTGGAGGCTCGGGGGCGATTACGGGCCAACAGGGTGAGCCATACCCCCACAGCAAATGCTGGCACGCCTGTTGCCATAGTGTCTGGCAAGAAGACATCGGTCCGCTCGTCTGGAGAGCGGCCGCCACACGCTACGGAGGCTGGCCCAGGGCCAATCTCCCCGACTCACGGAGCTCGCGACGTTATGGCAAGCAAACAACTGCAGTTCGATCTAGAAGCCCGTCAATCCCTGCTCGCTGGAGTCGAAAAACTCGCACGGGCTGTCAAATGCACGCTGGGCCCTCGGGGTCGTAATGCGATGCTCGACAAGTCCTGGGGCGGCCCGACGGTGACCAAGGACGGGGTCTCGGTCGCCGAGGAGATCGAGCTGGCTGACAAGGCCGAGAACATGGGTGCTCTGCTCGTCAAAGAAGCCGCCTCGAAGACCTCGGACGATGCGGGCGATGGCACCACGACCGCGACCGTGCTCGCTGAGGCCCTGTTCCGTCAGGGGCTTCGTCAGATCGCTGCGGGCGTTGATGCCAATGCACTCGTGCGGGGCATGAAGATCGCGGTGAGCATTGTTGCCGATTCGATCAACGAGCAGTCGGTGCCGATCAAGGGCAAGGCCGACATCCAGAACGTGGCCGCGATCAGCGCGAACAACGACCAAGAGATCGGCAAGATCATGGCCGACGCCTTCGAGAAGGTCGGCAAGGACGGGGTCATCACCGTCGAAGAGGGCAAGAGCCTCAAGACCGAGGTGGATGTCGTCGAGGGCATGCAGTTCGATCGCGGCTTCCTGAGCCCGAACTTCGTCACCGACGTGGACAGCATGAAGACCGAGATGGACCGGGCTCTGGTGCTCGTTCACGAGGACAAGATCGAGAACTTGTCGACGCTCGTGCCGTTGCTTGAGAAGGTGATGGGTGCCAAGAAGCCGCTGTTGATTATCGCCGAAGACATCTCGGGCGAAGCGCTCGCAACGCTGGTCATCAACAAGCTCCGTGGCACGTTGCAGGTCGCAGCCGTCAAGGCTCCGGGCTACGGCGATCGTCGCAAGGCGATGCTCGAAGACATCGCGATCCTCACCGGCGCTACCGCGGTGATGAAGGATCTCGGCAAGGAGCTCGACACGCTCGAACTGAGTGATCTTGGACTCGCCAAGAAGCTCGAGATCACCAGCGACACCACGACGATCATTCAGGGTGCGGGCGATACCAAGGACATCAAGGCCCGGATCGACCAGATCCGTCGAGAGATCGACGCGGCTTCGAGCGATTA
>CAYUVO010000155.1:0-3898 GCA_964448185.1 uncultured Phycisphaeraceae bacterium | reverse complement strand
TCCTCGCGGGTCGGGTGATCGGGGACGCGGAAGCCCGCGACCATCGCGGTCCGCTGAAGCTTCGATGAATCCCCGGGCGTCGGCTCCGGGTGAACGCGCCGGATCAACGGCACATCGAGATCCTCGAACAACCTCGCCGCCACCTCATTCGCCTCAACCATGAACATCTCAATGAGCGTGTGCGTGAACGCATCGTCCTCGGGCACCGCGTCGATCACATGCCCGTCTTCATCAAACACGAGTTCGACCTCGGGTAAGTCGAGCGAGATCATGCCTTGGCGCACCCGTCTGCCGTGGATCACTTTGGAGAGTGCTTCCATCTGCTGGAGCGCTTCGATCACGTCATCGCTGTACTCGGTGTCGGTGCGTGCGTGCTTCTTCGCTTCCTCGGTATCCCCCTCGATGAGCGCCTGTGCTTCGAGATACGTCATCCGCTTTCGGCTCTTGATGAGCGCCTGGCCCACGCCCTCCGCGACCCGGTTGCCGTTGCGGTCGTAGCGCATGTACGCGGCCTTGACGAACCTCGGCACGCCCTCTTGCAACGAGCAGATGCCGTTGGACAGCACCTCGGGCAGCATCGGGATCACGAGCCGCGGCAGGTACACCGAGTTGCCCCGCTTGGCAGCCTCGATGTCCAAGGCCGAGCCTGGCTCGATGAAGTGCGCTACGTCGGCGATGTACACCCCGAGTTCCCAGCCGCCGTTGTCGAGCGCCTTGATCCCGATCGCATCGTCGAAATCCTTGGCGTCCGGCGGGTCGATCGTCAGAATCAACTCGCCGGTTTTATCTTCGCGGTTGACTAGGGTCGACGCGCCATCCTTCTCCCAGCGTTCGACCTGCTCATCAAACTCCCGGCTCGCCTCGCGCGCCTGCTGGACGCATTCATCAGGAAACTCGCCCGGCAGGTTGTACCCCGCGATGACCGCCTCAGTCTCGACGTCGGGCCGACCCGCTTCGCCCAAGACGCGGGTAATCACGCCCATCGCGAGCTGATTGTCCTTGGGATACTCGACGATCTCGATGACCACCTTGTCGCCCGGCTTGACGTTCTTGGCCTCGGCGTCACGGATGATGACCGCGCCCGAAAGCTCCGAGCCGTCGGGCTCGACGAGCCATCGCGAGCCTTGTTTGAAGATCTCGCCGCTAAACACGCTGCGTTTGCGTTCGAGGACTTCGATCACCCAGCCCGAGTACGAGGGTTTGCCGTCGTTGACTCGTTGCTCGCGCCGACGGTTGCGCTCGAACCCGATGCGCACTACGTCGCCGCTGAGCGCGTCCTCGACCGCGTCGGGCGGGATGAAGATGTCGCCCTCGCGAAAGGTCCCCTCGGGCCTGACAAACCCGAACCCTCGGCTCGTGCCCTTGAACACGCCCGTCATCTCGCCCTCAAGAATCGCAACCGACGGCAAGACCAGATGCCCTTTGGGCGTGACCTCCACCACTTTGTCGGCGCGCATCGATTGCACCTCGCCACGGAACCGATCAACATCGTCGATACGCAGTTCCTCAGCGACCGCGTCGATCCCCTTGGGTTCGTAGCGTTCATCCTTGAGATGCGAGAGCAGCCGAGACTTGTATTTCAATTGTAGATTCCTCAGAGGAGTAGAGTCAGTGCGGTAGAAATCGCACGAGAAGTCGTCCGTTTCGATTCACATCACGTCCGCATACTGAGCCATCGTCTCGCGGAACGGCGCAAAGTCCATCCCGAGTTGTGCGCACGCCTTGGCGTTCGAGCCGACCACATCGTGCTGACCCATCACCGCCATCCCCGCGTCAAACGGCATCAGTTCCCCAAGCCCCACGAGCGAAGCGCCCTGGGCCTTCAACATCGCCAGCACCCCCGGGATCGGAACGATCGGGAGCTTCTTGGCATTGGGAACGTGCTCGCACGCGAACTTCATCAGCTCGGGCCAGCTCAACCGCTCCGAACCAAACAACGGGTAGATCTCATGGATGGACTCTGATTCATCCAGCGACCGAGCCATCGCACGAACCACGTCGCCCACAAACACCGGCTCGATCTCGGGTGCCTCCAGCGCGGGCGGGATCTCGGCGAAGCCTTCACCCGTCGGAGAGACCCCCTTGATGCGCGCAAAGTAGGGCACCATCACAAACGGCAGAGACCTGCCCCGAACCCATGAAGCGACCTGATTCATGAACTCGCCATCGGGGCCATGAATCAGACCCGGACGGAAGATCGTCCAATCGAGCCCGCTCTGACGCACCAGCCGCTCGGCCTTGCCTTTGGTCCGCCAATACTCAGTCGTCCCATCGGGATCAGCGCCCATCGCTGACATGTGGACGTACCGCTTGACCTTGGCGCGATCAATCGCAGCGAGCAGCGAGCGGGTGCCCTCGACGTGGACCCGCTCGAACGTCTGGCCGCGATCTTCGCCGCCGCCTTCGCGGAGCAAGCCAGCGAGGTTGATGCACGCATCAGCGCCGTCGAGCAGTTGGTCGAGCGCCGGCTTCGACCAGATATCGCCATCGACCAACGAAAGCCCGGGGGCTTCGATCGGGAGCATCCGGTTGGCCTTCTCACGCGAGCGGACCAGAGCCCTGACGGTCCAGCCATCGGTGGTCTGCGGGGAAGTCCCCTCGCGGGTTCCGAGCAGCTCATGGACGAGCCACCGCCCGACAAATCCGCTCGCTCCGGTGATCGCTACAACTCGCTGGGCCATGACCGCCATCCCTTTCTATGCCACCCCAGCCCACCACATGGCAGAGGGAAGGGGAGAGCAAAAGCCTCGAGGCCCAGTCTAGGGACTCTTGGGCGGCTGCACCCGGCCGCATATGCTCGGGCTGGATGCTGTTGCGAGCCGAGCACGCCTGTTTCTCGTTTTCCCGCCGAACGCTGGCGGTTGATCGCGTGTCCTTTGAGCCAACGCCGGGCAAGCTCACCGCCCTCATCGGCCCCAACGGCTCGGGCAAATCCACCCTGCTCCGCCTGCTCATGGGCTCCCTGCGACCCGCCGCCGGGAGCGTGCTGATGGGCTCTGACGCCACCTGCCGGATGAACCCCCGCAAACGTGCCCGCTCGATCGCGTACATCGCCCAACGGCCCGACGCCGCCTTCGCCTACCGGGTCAGCGAGGTCGTCGCTCTGGGACGTTTGGCGCTCGACACCACCGCGAATGAAGACCACCGAGCCGTTGAAGCGGCACTTGAACTCATGGAGCTGGCCCAGTTCGCCGATCGCCCGCTCACCGCTCTGAGCGTGGGCCAACAGCAGCGAGTCGCCATCGCCCGAGCCATCGCCCAACTGGATCACTCGCACTCGAAGGCTCTCCCTCGGATCTTGCTCGCAGACGAGCCCACCGCAGCCCTCGACCCCAAGCACGCGGCCCACACGCTGTCAGTGCTCCAGAACCTCGCCATCGAGGACCATATCACGGTGGTCGTGGTGCTCCACGACCTGCAATCGGCTCTCCGCTACGCCGACGACGCCCTGCTGATGGACCAGGGCCGAGCGGTCGCCCAAGGACCGGCCAGCGAGATCATCACCCCGGGCATTCTCGAGCCCGTCTTTGCGATAGGCTTTGAGACACCCGCCGATGGCGTGCTGGTTACAGAATCTCTCCCCGATTGAGACTCCTCGATTGAGAACAAGGCTAGTAAGCGAGCACCACGATGAACAACAACTGGATGCAACTGATCTTCGTGATCCTCGTCTTCGGCGGCGGTGCCCTCCAGTGGGTGTTGCGCAAGCTCGGCGAACAAGCTGCCCAACGCAAAGCCCAGCAAGGCGTCGCACGCCAACGCACCGAAGTGCTTCGTACCGGGCGAGCCTCCACGCAGAGCGCAACTTCCACAGCTCAGGCACAGCCAGACGTTGATCTCGATTCGATCGCTGCCCGACGCCAACGCCAGCTCGAAGAACTCCGCAGGCGTCAACACG
>CAYUVO010000154.1:0-3921 GCA_964448185.1 uncultured Phycisphaeraceae bacterium | reverse complement strand
GATTAATCCCCCTCCACCGCCTCCACCACCAACGCCACCCCCCCCGATCGCCCCGCCCGAAACCCATATCACCACCAACGCCAGACCGAACCCGGCGAATCCCGCATGGCTCACGCCCTGGCCTACAAACGAAAGCCGGCGCAGCACCACCAGCGGGCTGAGCAGCCCCGCGACCAACGCGACCATGATCGCTGCGAGCACGCCGGGCCAGAACAACCCCGCGCTGTCGCCCAGCAAGTATTCAATCGTGCGCAGCTTCATGAACCGGCCCCCGCGCTCGGCGGGTCTGGTTCATGCGCACCATGCGAGTGCGTGCCGTGCTCGTGCGCACACTCCGCTGCCAGATGAGCCTCCACATGCACCGCCCCGAGAACTCCCTCGACCTCGTGCGCAAACACCTCCCCAAGGACCTGCGGCGTCAATCCATCGGGCGAAACATGCGCATGCATCCCCTGATTCAAACACGCCACCCGGTCACACCCCGCGACCACCGCTCGCAAATCATGGCTCACCACCACGATCCCGGTATTCGTCTGCGTACGAATCGAAGCCAGGAGCGAAGCAAACGCGGCCTGCCCCGCCACGTCGATCCCCACCGTGGGCTCATCGAGCAACAGCAACCCCGGCTCGGGCGCAATCGCCCGAGCGATCATCGCACGCTGAAACTGCCCGCCGCTGAGCGCACCAATAGGACGATCACTAAACACTCCCGCGCCGGTCACCCCCATCGCCCACGCCACCCGGGCTCGTTGTTCGCTTGTGAGCTTGGCAGCCCCCTTGAGCTTGGATGACAGCGCAAGCTCGATGAACTGCACCACGCTGACCGGGAACCCACTGACGGCTGGCCGGTGCTGTGAGACGTACCCGATGAGCCCCTTCGTGCGCGCAGCCAAGGGCGAAAGCCCCATCACCTCGATGAGCCCCGCCGACGGTTCTAATAAGCCCAACGCAAGTTTGACCAGCGTTGTTTTGCCCCCGCCGTTGGGGCCGAGCACCCCCAGACACGTTCCCGGCTCAACGCTCAAGTCGATGCTGCGCACCGCTGGCTGCTCGCTACCCGGATAGGTAAACGTCACTCCTTTGAAAGAGAGAGGCAACACGCGTTCTGTACTTGCAAGAGTCTGTGCGCACATGGAAAGTCTCTATACACTCCTCGCAAAGGCGATGGAGTTTTACTCGGGCGGGGGCACGAAAGGCGACAGCACCTCCACCAACTCGCGTGTGTTCCGTTCCAGCAGAGCAAACCAATCGCCCTCGCCCATTGGATCAAGCACGCCTACGCGAACACCGAGCTGATCTGCAAGTCTGCGAGCGAGCCTCGCATTGAGCTGTGGCTCAGTCATAATCGCGATCGGCGCATCCGACGCAAGCCGCGCAGCCTTGACCGCTTCGACCGCGCGGGTGATGTCCGCGGGCGTGGGTTCGCCGCCGCCAGCGGGGAGCACCGAGCCGAGAATCTCGAACCCGTAATGATCCGCGAAACGTTGCCAGCCGTTGTGCTGTGTGAGCAAACGCGAACCCTTGAACGGCGCAAGTGCCGCCTTTGTGCGCGCATCGGCGTCACGGATTTCCTGCGACACCTGCGCCGCTCGGTCCACCGCCTCCGCATCCCCGCCCGCTGCGAGATGCTCGCCGAGAGCTTCCACGAGTTGGATCATCAGCTCGGGATCGAGCCACAGGTGTGGGTCGCCATCGTGGCTGTGAGCGTGCGCATGGTCGGTGTGGTCGGCATGGTCGGCAAGGTCTTCGTGGTTGACTGCGCCGAGCCCAATGACCTTCGCAAACTCGACCACCTTGGCCCGGTCAGCCCGTCGCAACGCCCCCGCCGATGCTCCTTCGAGACCGAGCCCCACCGTCACGATTAGATCGGCTTCGTCGATCGCCAGCACATCCGAGGGCGACAGCGCGTAGCTGTGCGGCGAGGCCCCGGGCGGCACCAGCACCACCACTTCGCTGCCCGCGGGCAGCACCCTCAACACAATCTCCCGCAACGGCGGCACTGACACCACCGCCCGCATCGCGCCTCCATTCACAGCCCCCGATTCGGCGGCGTCATGTTCGCTGCACGCACCACAGAGCAGGCACGCGATGGCGAGGCAAGCCACGAATCCGTATTGACAGGTCCGGCTGAGCACCCGCGAGGCTCCACGATCTTGGAGGATGAACAGGCTCTTGAGACCCTTCGCCGAGGGCCGCATCTCTAAATGAGAATGCATTGTCATTCTAGCCAAGATGCACGCCCACCGTCAACCGCTGCAACAAACCACCAACGAGGCCCGGGGGGTGGGTATACTCCCCTCCCGCTGCGAGAGACCCCTTTCCCAGCGGCCCATATGGGGCGGTAGCTCAGTTGGTAGAGCGCATCGTTCGCAATGATGAGGTCGCGTGTTCGACTCACGTCCGCTCCACTTAGCCTCCGCCAGCCCTCCAAACGAGGTGCTGATGCTGTAGGTCAATCTCCTCCAACGCTGCGTATCCCGCCCGGAAGCCCTTCGACTCCCGGGCAGCGTTATCACTTTTTGTCCGGCTTCTTGTCCGGCGCGTATTTCGGAGGCAGCGGCCTCCAGTACTCCACCGTGCCGTCGAACTGGCGAAGGCCATACCCCGCCACACCATCAATGCTGATCGGTCCCCAACCCACGCGAGTTTCTTGGATCGGAGCCACCGATCCGCCATTGGCAGGCGGAACAGGGAAAGAAGGTGGCGGAGGCCCCGCGTTTCTCGGCTCGCGTTGAGCATCCCCCAACTCGATGGGGTCCACGTTCGACTCGGGCCAATCCACGCTCTGTTGCTCGAACAACTGCTGATACGCACGCATGATCGTGCTCCTTTCAAAGATCCGGATACAGCTCCGGCGTGCGCGCCATCCCGACGAGGGATCGCGCTGTGATGACACAATTTGGGTAATGGGGAGGATGGAAACACAAAGCCTGAGCCGATTGAAAAATCAGCAGCAGATGCCTGTGCGCCGTCGCCTCAAGTTGTGGGTGGTAAGAGTGCCAGAACCAACAGGTTCAGCGTCGCCCGTCTTATGCCTGTGATTGATTCACAGCATCGACCTGGCGATTTTGGGTGACCACGCCAACAACTCGATATGTATCAATCGGTGCGGAAGCAAGCTTCTTGTCCGCCGTCAGATTGATCGTTGTGAGTGTCATGAGCATGGGTCACCTCCGGGCGGGGTCTTTAGATCGTCCCCGTTTCGTGTGGTCCTAGCATAGCGAGAGATTCACCGCCGTCAACCCCTGTTCCTCTTCAGGTCAATACCAGCTCAGCGAGAACCCACCATGACACGCCGCCTCTTGATCGTCACTGCTTTGCTTGCATCTGTGGTTGTTCTCGCAGCTCTCGCCCGCGTCACCGGCCGCCCGCCGGGCAATATCGCCACGCTCGACACGCTTCGGCTCATGGAGCGGATGCTCGAGCTGCCCGAGTTCGCCGAAGCTCGCGATGCCAAGATCTCCGAGTACCAGACACCCCTGCTCGCGCTTGATACGCAGCTCCGCACGATGATCGACCAATGGTCGCTGCTCGATCCGGCAAGCCCCGAGGCGAATGTCATCCGCACTCAGGCCGAGCAGGTCCAACAAGCTCTCGCCAATGGCCAGCAGAACGCCCAGATCGGGATCGATGCTTTCGCCGCCGGACAGTTCGCCGATGCCTTCCGCCAGATCCGCGCCCTGGCTTCGACCATTGCCACCGAACAGGGATATCAGTACGTCATGACGAGCCGATTCGATGATGATCAGATCCTCACCGACTCGACCTCGTTGTTCGTTCAAGAGATCCTGTATCGCTCCGCACTGATTGCGCCCGAGGGCACCGACATCACGCAAGCCGTCGCCGATGCGCTGCACCTGCCCGAACCCCCGCGGGGGGGGGGGGGGGGGGGGGGGGGGGGGGGGGGGGGGGGGGGGGGGG
>CAYUVO010000153.1:0-4001 GCA_964448185.1 uncultured Phycisphaeraceae bacterium | reverse complement strand
CAAACTCCCGCTCGGAGATCGCCTGCACGCTGCCATCGAGTTGTGTGATCTCCCGTCGAGCCAGATCAATGCGCCGGCCCGCGATCGTGAGCGTGTCCTCCTGCTCACGTCGATCCACCGATCGCCGGAGCACCGCTTCGATCCGTGCGAGCAACTCATCCACACCAAAGGGTTTGACGATGTAGTCATCCGCCCCCGAACGCAGGCCCGCGACCCGGTCGGCTTGTTCGCCCTTGGCCGTCAGCACGATCACCGGCAAGAAGGGACGCTCTCGCCGAAGACCCGCGAGCACATCAAGCCCATTGCCGTCGGGCAGCATCAGATCGAGCAACACCAGATCCATCGACGCCACCGAAGTCCCCAGAGCGTCCGCTACGCTCGGCGCTTCCTCTACGCGGTAGCCCCCGCGTTCGAGCGCTTCGCGCACCGATACCCGGATCGCCGGGTCGTCTTCAACGACGAGAATGCTGAGCTGGTCCACATGCACCTCGTGAGATGAGCATCAAAGGATGAACGAATATGAACACCACATGGGTATACCCGCAATCGCACTACAAGGGTGCCGATTGGGCTGCAAAGAACTGGTTGGTGGTCTTCTGAGACATGCCTCTTGTGCCACTGACCCGCGCTCTGGGTCCGTGCTATGGGTCAGTGCGTCGAGCCTCGGGCGTCTTCGTCACCACGAAGTAACAGCCCAAGTACAGACTGCAGCACAAGCACCAGACACATCGAGGATCTTCTTTGCTCGCTCAGGCCGCCAGGCGCATCGCACCCGGCAGGTAGCGATCAAGCCTCGGGAACAGACGCCTCGGCTGGCGAACCCCTAAGAACGGGCACAGCACATCCCAGCCCTCGCCCGAATACAGATCAACCAACAACAGATCATCCTCGCGGCCCACGAAGTGCGCCAGCACCGCCGCCTTGTGCAGCTCATACGTCGCGAGCATCGAATCGCGATCAAACGAACCCCCGCCGTACAACCGGGCCGGAGCGTCACCGAGACCGACGCAAGCCGACCGATGAGCAATCGCTTCGATCCATTCGTGAGGGCTCCGCAAACTCAAGATGAACTTGCTCTGTGGGAACGCCAGATCCAGCTCGCGGAACATCGCTGCGGATCCGGGGCCGCCAAGCCCGTGCCAGCTCGCGATGATCTCGGGAAACTCACCCGCGAGCATCTCCTCGGCAGGAGGATCAACCCGCACCGGGAACCCGAGGATCCCCATCGCCTCGGCCAGCACCGGGCCACCGGTCTCGCACAGCCCGACACAAAACACGTGTTTCGCCCGCTCTGCTGAGACCATGCACCAAGCATCGGGCGTCACGCCGGGCGGGTTCAGCCCAACCCCCGCGAGCCGCCATGAAACACATGAAACATCAAGTCCCTGCGATGCTCGAACCGGAAGCCGAGTCTGAGGTCGCCGAAGGGGCATCCTGCCGGGCCGCTTCGATCAGCCCCGTCCGCCACCACCATCGTTTGAGCAGCAGGTGCTGCTGATAGATCAGCCCGATCAGCTCTCGACCAGTCTCGCCCTCGCCCGAGGGCACGCACTCCGATGAAAGCTCGCTCAATCGGCAGAAACGCTCCTCGAGCCGCAGAGCCTCCGCTCGCTCCCGATCCACAAACTCTCGGCAATACTCCACTTCCGATGCCGCCAACAGGTCCCGCCCGAACACCGCGTGCGCACACTCGGGGGCACACCGAGCCAGTCGCCAGGCGTGCGCTCCGAGCAGCCTCTCTCGCTGGAGATACGCTCGCGGCTGATATCGATGATCGTGAACCACCACCGCCGCAGGCCGATAGAGCACCCCCAGACCAATCTCCGTGCTGAGCCGATGCGCGAACTCCAGATCCTCGAAGCACGGAGCGTTCATCTCGCAGCTAAACCCGCCCGCTGCCCGAACCGCCTGAGCGGGCACCGACAGATTGAGCGTCCAGGCATGCCGAAAGCCCCAGTCATGGTCCGGGTCGGCTGCCTTGGGCCCCACCATCTGGTCGTAAAAGAACACCATCGACGTCTCGCGGATCAGCCGATCGAACAGCGTGCCATCTTCGGGGATCACCCAAGGGGAACTCCCGAGGACCATCGCCTGCTGGCTGCGTGCGCCCAGCTCGTCATGGGCCTTTGCATGTGTGGCGACCAGATCACGATCCGGGCGGACGTCATCGTTGAGGAACAGCAGCACCCTGCCACGAGCGTTTTCAATCAAACGATTACGGGTCGCTGCCGGACCGGCCTTATCACAGACGTAGAGCCTCACGGGCACGTCTTGAGCGCCCGATGCAGCGAGTGCCGCTGCCACTGCGTCGGCCTCGCCATGATCGGGGCCGTCAACGCCTACGAGCACCTCAAAGCGTGTCCCATTCGCATGTTGCGCCGCTAGCCCAGCGATGCACCCCACCAGCTTGTCGGGGCGTTCGTGCGTCGGGATCAGACAACTGACGTCCATCGGTGCTCCGTATCAGGAGAGAGCGTGCGCGATTCTTGCGCGTGTCATCCTATCAAACCGCGCCAAGAGGATTCATCGGTTCTCGGGCGTGGTTTCCTGCATCCATCAGCCCCGCGTGCCGATACAGGGCGCATGTCCAAGCAATCATCAGAAGCCCCAACTCCGTCCGACGCTCTCTCTGGCGAAGACCGCAGACTCTCTCCGCGATCGGGTCTGAGCGTGCCATGCTGTTTGCGAGCCGACGGCAGGCTCCGCTCAGCGGTAGGCCGAACCCGCAATGTCTCGCGGAGCGGCGCCCTCGTCCAACTCCCCCCGGGCGGCCCCCAACTCGCCCGAGGCGATCAGGTCCACGTCGCTCTTGTGCCACCAGCCACCGGACTCGTCGATGCGGGCGAACTCAAGCCCGCACGGGTCGTCCGCGTGATCGACTCGGTCCGTGGCACATCGTGCGTCGCGCTGACATGGGGCCTCGAAGCCGCTCCCGGATTGGTCGAAAAAACCCTCTCAGCGACCCCGAGCATCGAAGCGGCGTAAATCCAGCTTCAACTGCTCAGTGGTCCAAATCAGTGATCCAGCTCTTCGAGCAGCTTGCTGGGCAGCCCCATCGAGATCACCCCCGCGAGCAGCAGCACCGCTGCCACCACCCAGAACGCGGTCTGGATGCCAAAGGCAGCCTCGACCCGCTGAGCGGTCAACGCGCCTGCGCCCGCGAACATCCACGCCCCGCCGAGCATCAGAGCGCTGGCCAGACTCGTGCGGTGTGGCAACAGCCTCTGCGCGAGCGAGAGCGTCACCGGGATCATGCTCCCAAAGCCCACCCCCGCCACGACCGTCACCGCGAACAACGCGAGCGATTGATCGCCCACCAACGGGATCACACACAGTGCGGCTGATCCGATCAAAGGCGTAAGCACGAGCCCGGCCTTCTGATGGCGATGTGCGAGGAACCAGCCGAGCAGCATCCCGCCGCCGCCCATGCCGACTTGCATCGCAGCCTGCATGACGCCGTTGAGCTGGCTCGCATCGCGTGCGATCTCCGGCGTCAGCTCAGCTGCGCCGCCCTCGGCCATCACCCGTTGCTGAAGCATCGAGATCATCAGATAGATCAGCGCGTTGTTGACTCCGAACCGGATCACGCTGCCCGCGTAGAGCAGCCCCACGCTGGTCCACCGCTCGCGTCTTTGTGCATCGCTCAGAGCCGCATGGTTCTCGTGCGCTCCGTGCGCACGATGGGGCACCTCGCGGATCGCAATCCACAGCGCCACCCCGACGAGAGTCGCTGGGACGATGAGCCAGAGCAGCCCACCAAGCCCGATGGCGCTTTCCAGATATGGACTCAGCACGTTGCCACAGATCCCACCGAGCATCCCCGCGACAAAGAACAACGACATCCATTGTCCGCGTGCCTTGCCCGCGAGCGAACCCACCGCAGCGGCTCCCGTAGGGTGGTACGCCCCGACGCCGCCCGCGGTCAGCAAGATCAGCACAATCAACATTGGAAAGCTCGTGGCGTAGCTGAGCCCGCCGATCCCCAAACCCGCAGCGACGAC
>CAYUVO010000152.1:0-4016 GCA_964448185.1 uncultured Phycisphaeraceae bacterium | reverse complement strand
CGAGGACCGCATGGAAGTGCTCGCGGAGTACGACGTGGCGGGTCGCGCCCCTGTGCTGGCGGTGACGGCTTCGTTTGTGATGCTCGGGGCTCTGACGGCGTTGTTGTTCACGGGAGCTCCGAAGCTTGATGCGGGCGATGCTGGCAGCGAGATGGGGAGCCACTCGTTGGCGATTCTGGATCAGATGCCGGGCAAGGTCGAGCGGCTGCTGCGAGAGCAGGGCATGATCGAGGCGGATGACGAAGTGGTTGCGGTGCATGCCCAGGCGGGAACCGCCTTGGTGCAGACGGCTGATGAACTCGTGACGGTGAACCTGCCCGAGGGTGTTGATCCGACGAATGTGGAGCTTGTTGGGTTTGACCTGTTGAGCGCCCATCCGGGGACGATCGAGATCGCGGGCGTGATCCTGCTGATGGCGATGGTGGGGGCGACAGTGCTCGCGCGGCGTCAATCTGAAATCGAGGACGATGCCAAGCGGCGTGCTGCCGACGCGATTGCGGCCCGTGGTGGGCTGGTGGCGCCGGCTATTTCACCGGATGCTGGTGGTGATATTCGTTCTGGCAGGGAGGTGCGTTGATGGAGCTGATGACACTTGCTCAGGCGGACCTGCCCGCAGCGATGGCCCCGGCGACGCTGGCGCACTATCTGTTTATCTCGGCGGCGATGTTCGCGATGGGACTGATCGGGTTTTTGACTCGTCGGAACCTGATCGTGATGTTTTTGTGTACCGAGCTGATGTTCCAGGCGGCGGGGATCGCGCTCATCGCGTTCAGCCGGTTCTATATGGAAGAGACGGGTCAGACGTTTGTGATCTTTGTGTTGACGGTGGCGGCTGCCGAGGCGGCGTTGGCGTTGGCGTTGGTGGTGTTGTTGTTCCGTCAGCGTGATTCGCTCGACGCTGAGCAGTGGTCGGAGATGAAGGGCTGACCATTCTGGTCGGCGATGGCGATTGCATGATGCTGAGCATGGCGGAGTCCATAACGGGAATGCTGGCTGGAGCCGTCAATACGGGCGGTGTGCTGCAACATGCAGCGCAAGAGGCGGCGTTGCACGCGGCGGACGCATCTCACGCGGGGGGGGGGGCTGCCGAGGTGCTCTCGGGTCCTTGGTATGTGTTGCTGGTGCCGTTGCTCCCGATTCTTGGGGTGATTCTGGTCACGCTGACGTCGATCCTTGGGATTCGCACGAAGCTTCCTGCATGGATCACGGTGGCGTGTCTGGCGGGTTCGTTCGCAGCGACGCTGACGATGTATCTCAACCTCACAGCCATCGCTGGGGGCGTGGGTGGAGCGCACGTTACCTACGGGTTTAGGTGGATTGATCTTGCGATCGGCGAGGGTCAGCGGTTTACCGCGGACTTTGGGCTGTACGTTGATTCGCTGACGTGTTTGTGGATGTTGTTTGTGACTGGTCTTGCGACGCTGATCGCGTTGTATGCAAGCGAGTACATGGCGGACGACATCGAGGCCGGGTACGCGCGGTTCTTTATGGCGTTCAACCTGTTTGTGTTCTCGATGGCGTGTCTGGTGATGGCGGACAACCTGGTGCTGATGTTCTTGGGCTGGGAGGGCGTGGGGCTGTGCTCGTATCTGTTGATCGGGTACTACTTCAAGAAGCCCGCAGCGGTGGCTGCGAGCAAGAAGGCGTTCGTGGTCAACCGGATCGGCGACCTCGGGCTGCTGATGGGCATCTTTTTGGTGTATGTGGAGTTTGGGACGGTCAAGTACGCGGAGTTGTTCCCGCTGATCGAGCCGTACGTTGAGCTGGTCAAGAGCGGGATGGCGTGGGACGTTCCGATGCGTGTGGGTTTGATCCCGGTGTTGTTTATGGTGGGTGCGTTCGGCAAGAGTGCGCAGCTGCCGTTGTTCGTGTGGCTACCTGACGCGATGGAAGGTCCGACGCCGGTCAGCGCGCTCATCCATGCTGCGACGATGGTGACCGCGGGGGTGTACCTGATCGCTCGGATGTATGCGTTCTTTGTGGTCAGCCCGATCGCGCTACCGATCGTGGCGTGGGTCGGAGCGGGGACGGCGTTGCTCAGCGCGACCATCGGGATGGCGCAGTTCGATATCAAACGGATCATGGCGTACTCGACGGTCTCGCAGCTCGGGTACATGTTCTGCGGCTTGGCATTCCTGAGCAGCTCGGGTGCCGCGTTCCATGTGCTCACACATGCGTTCTTCAAGGCGACGCTGTTCCTTGCGTGCGGTGCGGTGATGCACGGCTTCGCGGGCCAGCTCGACTTACGGAAGCTTTCGGGCGTTGGATCCATGCGTGGCTGGCGGATTGTGACGGTGGCGATGTTTGTGGGGTGCTTGAACCTCGCGGGTTTCCCGTTTACCGCTGGGTTCTTTAGCAAGGACATGATCCTCGCGCAGGCGTTCGTGACCGAGGGGCCGGGGTATTCCGTGCTCGGCTGGGTGCTCTTGATAACGGCGGGGATGACGGCGTACTACACGTTCCGCGTGTTCTTCCGCGTGTTTGTTGGGCCACAGCACGCTGAGCCGGGCGAGGACCATCACGCGGCGGAGCATGATGCGGAACACGACTCAGATCATGACAGCGCACATGATGACGACCATCACGGCTTCCATCCACACGCCCCGGGCTGGGCGATCAACTTGGTGCTCGGAATATTGACAGTCGGGATGATCGGTGCTGCGGGGTTGTACTTTACGGGCGGCAAGCATGGCTGGGTGGGCGACATGATCCACGACAGCTCGGCGTACACGCCCGACGGCGCAGGGGCGTTCCTGGCATCGTCGAATATCGAGATGCATGTGGATGACGTGCTGCCGGGACAGGTCGCAGAGCAGGTCGCAGAGCAGGTCGCAGAACATGGCGGTGAGCATGCAACGGGCGGCGAACACGCGGCGGCTCATCCGACGCTGTTCGGGCAGGATCCGCACAAGGTGATGTACTACATCTCGGCGGTGTTCGGGCTCGGCGGGATTCTGATCGCGGCGTACCTGCACGGCCCCAAGGGGATGTGGGGCTTGATGCTCGGCAACCGGACCAAGGCGGCGACGAGCCGGGCTGACGGCGTGGCCGATGCGTTGATGCCGCTGCCTACTTGGGCGCAGAACAAGTGGTACGTCGACGAGTTCTACGCGACGCTGATCGTCAACCCCTTGCGGGCGTTGAGCCATGTGTTCCATCTGTTCGATCGCTTGGTGATCGACGGACTCGTAAATCTGGTGGGCTCGATGCCGCGGATAGTTGCTTCGTTATTGCGGCCAACCCAAGGCGGGCTGCTGCAGGGGTATGCCGCGGGTATGGCGATCGGCCTTGCTGCAGTGGTCGTGACGGTATGGATGGTCATCGCAGCGACGGGGGGTGGCTCGTGATCCTTCTCGTGCTGATGGCGGTGCCTCTTGTGTTTGTCGGGATCCTCGCGACGAGGCCCGCTGAACATGCTCGTTCGATCGCGTTGCTCGGCACGCTGGTGAGTGTGGTGGTCGGTCTGGTCGCATGGCGGCAGTTTGACCCCGCGCAGACAGGGACGGGTCAGCTCGCGTTTGCGGTGGACTGGCTGCCCGCGCTTGGGATCAGGTTTGATCTTGGTGTGGACTCGGTATCGCTCTTACTGATCTTGCTGAGCTGTTTGCTCGGCCCGTTGTGCGTGCTGGGTTCATGGACCGCGATCGTCAAGGACCAGCGGACGTTCTTCGGCTGGCTGCTCGCGTTGCAGGCGGCGACGGTGGGCGTGTTCGCAGCACGGGATCTGGTGCTGTTCTACATCTGCTTCGAGTTCACGCTCGTGCCGATGTACATCTTGATTAGCAGGTTCGGCTCGACGAACCGCAAGGCTGCGGGCACGAAGTTCTTCCTTTATACGTTTACGGGTTCGATGATCGCTCTGGTGGGGTTGGTGTACGTCGTGTGGTTTGCGGCCGAGCGCAGCGGCGAATGGACGATGAACATCTCAGCGCTCGCCGAAGCTGCACGAGCGATGTCGCCCGAACAACAGACTTGGGTGATGGTGGCGTTGCTCGCGGGCTTTGCGGTCAAGGTGC
>CAYUVO010000151.1:0-4194 GCA_964448185.1 uncultured Phycisphaeraceae bacterium | reverse complement strand
CCGACTACACGGATTCCAGCCGTGCTCCTTCAGCCGCTCGGACACCTCTCCGGCATAAGGGCGGGCACTATAGCACCACCCCGGCTCGAACCGCTTTCCCGGCACCCAACACTGCGAATGCTCTCTGATAGCGCTTGGATTTCTGCTGACTTTGAGGTAGGCTGTAACCAGTCCATCTGGACCCGTCCATGTGGATCGTTGTTGTCCAGAGGCGGTCTACACACCGCACAGCAGGGGGATGAAATGAGTCGATTCGATTTGAGTCCGAGAATCTCTGCGAAAGGTATCGCTATGCGTTTGGCTTGTGTTCTGGCGTTGGCTATGGGATTGACTACTGCAGCGAATGCCCAAAGCGGGTATCCCGCAGATGGCAGAGCTGCGATCCACTATCCGGTCATTCTCGACGAGGTCTTGGACCTCAACGGCGAAACTGCGCTGGGGGGTGATGACGGCAGGTGGTTCCCCACGCTCGACTGCATCAGTGTCGATACCCATTCCAGTGCTGATTTCGGCGGCGGCCAGTTCGTCGCCCAAGGTGGATTCTCCGAAGGTGAGATCGCTGCCGCCTCGTTCACGATCCCAGCCTCCGCATTCCCAATCCGCATCATCTCGACCGAAGCAATCTTCGCTACGGTCGGCGCCACCACCGTGACCACCACCGAATGGTCCATGATGATCTGGGAAGGCACGCCAGACACCGGCACGCTGCTCTTCGAGTTCAACTCCGATGATCTCATTCTCCCGCACATCATCCTCGGTCCCGGTTCCGCAGGCGTCAATGTTCAACTCTCGGTTGACCCAGGTGACCCCGAACAAATCTTCCTCTTCAACGCTGACAGCTCCGCAACCTTCACCGTTGGCTACCGCATCGATAAACACAACTCGCAAACCGCGAACCCCTGCTTCACCGCCCCGCCCCAAACACTCAACGCATTCCCCACCACCGACACCGGAGGTTTAGGCGCGGCATCCCAAAACTGGCTCTTCGGGCTCAACTGCGGCCCGTTCGGATGCCCCGCCAACGGCGGCTGGTCCACCTTTGCTGCCCTCCCCGGCCTCTGCCGACCCAGCGGCGACTGGAACATCCGCGTCACATGGGAAAGCGTCAACTGCAACCCCGACACAGGTGCATGCTGCCTCACCGACGGCACCTGCCTCGAAACCGATGCCGCAAACTGCGACACACTCAACGGCACCTACCAAGGCGATGACACCCTCTGCGCACAAATCACTTGCCCCGAACCCACCGAAGCATGCTGCTTCGAAGACACCGGCGGCTGCCTCGATCTCGAACCGGGGCTCTGCGCTCTCGCAGGCGGCATCGCACAAGGCCCGGGCACCGACTGTGCCTCCACCATCTGCTTCCCCATCGGTGCCGTCTGCCTGCCCGACGGCACCTGCATTGACGGCGTCACGCCCGAAGAAGCCCAGATGATGGGAGGCGTCTTCCAAGGTGACGGCACCACCTGTGCCACCGTCGTCTGCCCCGAACCAACAGGAGCTGCATGCTTCTCCAATGGCGCATGTCTCATTCTCACCGAGGCACAAGCCACTATCGCTGGCGCTTCATGGGCCGGGCCGGGAACCACCTGTGACGATGCCAACATGAACGGCACCGCGGACGCCTGCGAAGCCGACTGCACCGGTGACATCGCCGACGACTTCGGGACCATCGGACCCGACGGCATGGTCGGGTTCGGCGACTTCCTCGCACTCCTCGGCCTCGTCGGTCCATGCCCGGGCGGCATGCCCGGCTGCACCGGCGATATCGCCGACGACTTTGGTACCGTCGGCAATGAAGACGGCATGGTCGGCTTCGGCGACTTCCTCGCTCTGCTCGGACTCGTCGGCCCCTGCCCGTAAGCCGACAGCCTTCATCTCAAATCAACACAAGCCCCGGCCTCCACAGGTCGGGGCTTTTCATTTGAAATTAGCGTGCGTCGATCGCTGCGCGCAGCGCAGCCGCGATGACTTCGGGCTCGCTCATGCGACCGCTGCCGCGAGTTCGGCACGCCTGCCAGCCGTCCGCCGGGCCTACAAGTTGGAACCCGTCGCTCACAAGCTGCGCCGCATTCCGCTGGGTCGCGGGCTGGTTCCACATCGTTTCGTTCATGGCCGGTGCGATCAACACGGGAACCCGCGAACGGTCCACCGCGCTCAAGATCAGACTCACTACATCATCAGCACGACCCGTGGCGAGCCTCGCCATTGCGTCCATCGTACACGGCGCGACGACCGCAGCCGACAACGACCGCGCCAGCGAAATATGTTGCGGATCCTGTGACTCGATGTGATCCCACGCACTCGTGTATACGGGACGCCCTGAAAGTGCCGCAAAAGTCATCGGCGTAATAAACCGAGTCGCACCCGGAGTCATCGCAACAGTTACGTCCGCGCCGCGCTGAACGAGTCGGCTCACGAGCGTCGCCGTCTTGTACGCAGCGATGCCGCCGGTGATGCCGACCAGCACCCGAGGCTTGTCGTCGAAGCTTGGCCAAGAAGCGGCGGGATTCTCTTTGAGTGGATCAGCCACGCGAGACATGGCCTCTCATGTGGCTCCCGGTCGAACGGAAGCCCAGAAGCAGATTCTAAAGCAGGGCGCCGCTCGTGCTCGTCGAGGCGAGTTCAGGTGCCGAGTTGTTCTCATGAACATTGCCCACGGTGATCTTGTCTTGCACGATCTCCTCGATCGCAAGCTCAAGATCGGATCGGCCGTCACGCTCGATGAGAGGCCGGGCCCCATCCATCAACTCGATCAATCGGCGTTGAATCAGGGCGCACAGCCGAAACCGGCCGCCGACCTTCTTGACAATCTCGTCACTCTTGAGATGCTCGATCATAGTACAGAATACCCTCCAGGCCCCAAAAAGCGTCCGGGCCAAGCGCGGGTCTATACTAGGCCAGCGAGCCGCTCGGGATATTCCGGGGCTGGTCGCGGGGTACTGGGGGGGGATCCTGCTCACGAGAGCAATGGTTGACGGGGCATCACCAAGAAGCGTGTGGGTTCTCCGAGCACCGGGTTCTCAGGCTTGACACCAAACAGCGGTGAATCCTGTTCACAGGCATTTCGAGCACGAGCCCCACTTTATCTGGTCCAACCGATTCGATCTGTATTGGGAGAGTGGAGAGTACACATGGTGAGTCAACGCTGGCGTATGGGAGATCGGGTCGTCCTTGCCAAACGCCCCGAATGGGGTGCGGGCGAGGTGATCTCCACGAAGGCGACCACCTTCGAGGGCAAGCCCTGTCAGAGCCTGAGCATTCGGTTTGAGCGGGCCGGGCTCAAGACTCTTTCGACCGCGGTCGCCGAGCTTCAGCAGGCTGCCCGAGGCACCGCGAGCAACCAACAAGCTCAGCCACAGATGCCCGACTTCGAGACCGAAGAAGTCCCCGTCGAGCAACGCCTGCGGGCGCTCCCCGAGCCCGCGACCGATCCATTTAGATCCCTCGCCCATCGGCTCAAAGAGACCTGCCGGCTCTATCGCTTCTCGGACGCGCCCGCCTCGCTCTTTGACTGGGCCGCAGCTCAAACCGGTCTGGCCGACCCGCTCACCAGATTCAACCGCCACGAACTCGAAGAAGCCTTCGCCCGCTTCCGCAGGCTCCTCGATGAGCATCTCCGGGAACTGGTGCGTCTGATGCGTAAAGAAGACCCCGCCTCGCTGGCACCGATTCTTGCCGGGGCCCCCACTGACGCCAAGCGAGCTGCGCAGCGCGCACAACGCTGAGTGTTGAGTCTGGGCATCACCCCGCATGACCGGGCAAAGCCCTCTGGCCCGAACCGCTCGCTGAAATCACTTCAAAGACTGCCCTCAAGAGCGATCCTCTCGGACCTTGTTCGATGGGCCCGTTGTTGGCACGCCTGCTCGGGCTTCTGGTCCCGGAGTTGAAGTGTGATGGGTGTGGTCGTGATTTCCATGTCACAACGCCGCGTCAATTACAGAGCCCGCCAAGGAGACCGCCATGCACGAGCAAGAATTCACCGCCAAACTCGATACGCTCCTCGAAAAAATCGACACCCTGCCCCCCGAGCAGCGGGTCGAACTCGAACGCCTGGCCACGCAGACCCGCGCACGCCACGAGTTGATGCGCAAGAACCTCGACGAACTTCAGAACTCGCTCGATCACCTCCGCCTCAGCGTCAAGTATCTCGTCTTCGACCTCGAGGCCACGCGGCGTGAGAACACTTATCTC
>CAYUVO010000150.1:0-4550 GCA_964448185.1 uncultured Phycisphaeraceae bacterium | reverse complement strand
CACGCCCGGCACATCACGATACCACTGGGAGAAGCTCTCCGCTGAATGGCTGCAGAGCCCCTCACCTTCCTTCGAGCCCGAACGGTCACCCGCTCTCGAATCGATGTAATCCCGCGGCGACATAATGTTGTTGCCTTGTGCGTCACGCCACTTGCCCGTAACCCGGTGACCCCTGGTCTTAAAGACTGGTCGGCCTGCTTCGTCGAGCTCATCCTCGACCATGTCAACGTACAGCCCGTAGGCTCCGCTGCCCGAGGCGCGGCGAGGTCGCCACTGGAAATCGATGTGCCCGCCTTCTTGGTTGCGTGCCCGGAAGTCACGAACAACGCCGTCGAGCACAAGGCTTGGCGGCAGCTCGGCATGTGCATCGGCATGGTCCTCTCGTGGAAGATCCCGTTGTGCCGAAGCGATGCCTGTGCTCATGCCCACAAGGGCGATCATCAGGCAGTTGAGCGAGCGACGTGTTGAGTTACATGTGGTCATTGCTAAATCCTCCCGGCTTCGGTAATCGAGCCCGACCTGACCTTCCAAACCACTTCGTCCCGGTGCCACCCGTTCGCTCAAACTCAGGGCAGACCAACGCCCGTCTGTACCATCTGTGAACAGTGTGTGGACACAGACCAGCCGATCTCCCGGGTATTCTCCGGGTTGCGGTAGGGTTGATAGCATGAACCTCTCAGCAGACCTCGCCATGTCTGCTTGCTGTACCCATATCCCAAGGAGGGGATCGCATGGACTGCTTTGTCATTCAAGGAGGGGCCCCGCTCGAAGGAACTCTCCGAGTCAACGGCTCAAAGAACGCTGCCCTGCCCATGCTCGCAGCCGCCCTGCTCACCGACCAGAGCGTCACCCTCCACGATTGCCCCGACCTCTCGGACCTTCGCAACATGCTCCGCCTCTTAGGAGAGCTCGGCGTCGATCGGCTCAACCAACGTCCGCCCGGGATGGCCGAAGCCGACGCACCCGATCCGGGCACCATGATCCTCCAGGCCGACCCCGAAGGTTCGAGGCATGCCCGCTACGACATCGTGCGCACGATGCGCGCAGGCATCTGTGTCCTCGGCCCGATGCTCGCACGCCGTGGCGAGGCCCGCGTCTCGCTCCCCGGCGGCTGCTCGATCGGAGATCGACCCATCGACCTCCACCTGCGAGGACTCGAATGCCTCGGTGCGCACATCGAACTCGACGATGGCGACGTCATCGCTCGAGCGCCCTCCATCGGCAGCGGCAAGCGACGCCTGCGCGGCGCCACCGTCTTCCTCGGCGGACCCAACGGCTCGACCGTCCTGGGCACCGCCAACGTCCTCTCGGCAGCCACACTCGCACAAGGCACCACCGTCATCGAGTGCGCCGCGTGCGAACCAGAGATCGTTGATCTCGCAGCCATGCTCAGCGCGATGGGTGCCCACATCACCGGCGCAGGTTCGCCCCGAATCACTATCCAAGGTGTCGAGCAACTCCAAGGCTGCGAGCACCGCATCATCCCCGACCGCATCGAAGCGGGCACCTTCATGGCCATGGCCGCCATCACCCAAGGCAGGCTTGAACTCACCAACTGCCCCCTCGATGCGCTGCTCGCATTCGAGGCGGTCCTCGGCGAAGCGGGCGTGCGCATCGAGCGGCTCGATGACGGCGCGCAGAACGCAGACCCCATGCGCGCACGCTGCGTGATCGTTCAAGAGGGCAGGCCGTCGCCCGCGGTCATCACCACTCAGCCCCATCCGGGGTTCCCGACTGATCTCCAGGCCCAGACCATGGCCATGCTCTCGCTCGCCAATGGCAACTCGGTCATCACCGAACGCATCTTCCCCGAACGCTTCCTCCACGTCGCCGAGCTCACCCGCATGGGTGCCCGGCTCTATCGCCAAGGCGGCACCGTCGTCGTCTCGGGCGTCGATCATCTCCGTGGAGCCCCGGTGATGGCAAGCGACCTGCGAGCCTCAGCCTGCCTCGTCATGGCCGGTCTGGCAGCACAGGGCACCACCGTCGTCAACCGCGTCTACCACCTCGATCGCGGCTACGAACGCCTCGAAGAACGCCTCATCCCATTGGGCGCACAAATCGAGCGAGTCGATGAACGGGTCACCGCCGTCTGAGAGCCGCATGTCGGCTGCTGCTTCGCGCTCTTTGCAAGCCCCGAGTGTGAGCGAGGGGGACTCTTGGATTTTTTGGAGGGGGTTGGGGGGGGCGGGCTGCTGCTATTCCTCGTCGAACCCGGATTCGATCAGGGCCGCGAGCGATTCGCACGCCTGCTGCGCATCGCTGCCCTCTGCCACGATTTCCAGCGGCGTCCCCTTGGTTGCAGCGAGCATCATCATCTGCATGATCGACTTGCCGTCGACCGTTTCGTCGCCCTTGGAGACGCTGATCGTTGAGCGAAACGCCATGGCCTGCTCGACGAACGACATCGCGGGCCGGGCGTGGAGCCCGAGCTTATTGACGATCTCGACCGTGGTACGGAACGTGGCCACCGAGTGCAACTCCTCAACCTGAATCAACCTGAATCGACCTGCAATCGAAGGTTCAGCCCGGGAGGCTTTGTGAATCTGCCTCAGCCAACAGCGACAAGACTTCCGCAGCATCCGTCGTCTGACGCAAGAACCGCCGAAACGTGTCCTTGCTCAGGTTGCGGAAGATTACTTCCATCGCCTGGAGGTGTTCTTCGGGGCGTTCAGCCGGGCTCAGCAGCAAGAACACCGAGAACACCGGCTGCTGATCGAGCGCCTTAAAATCAATGCCCGCCTGGCTCAGCCCGATCGCGGCAGCCATCTTCTCAACACCTGAGAACTTTACATGGGGCACCGCGACGCCCTTGCCAAAGCCCGTCGAGCCCTTGCGCTCGCGTTCGAGCACCGCTTCGACGAGCGCCTCTCGGTGCTCGGATCCGATCGCGCCCGATGAGATCAGGGCGTCTACGAGCTCACCGATCATGCCATCACGATCGGTCGAGAAGGCGGCGGGCACGATCGCGTTTTCTGCTACGAGGTCGGTCAGCTTCATATCGTTGTCCTGCTTCCAAGTCCCAAGGTGGGGGATCGCTTCAGCGATGATGCCCGGGCTTGAGCTGCTCCTTGAAGTCCTTGAGTTGCCGCGTGGCCTTCTGCGAGGCCTGCTCGATCAATCCATACAAATCGTCCCCGAGCACTCGAGAAACGATGGTGTCATGTCCTGCCACGTCGATGACGATTTCTACCTCGAACGACTCGTGGCCGTGGCTGCCCTCTTTGCCGAGCGTCATCGTAATCAGTTGCATCCGGTCAGAGAACCTGCCCAGCTTGGAGAGCTTCGATTCAGAATGCTCCCGGATCGCTTCGGTGATGTCGATTTGACGCCCGATTACGTCGATCCGCATGGCTCAAGATCCCTTCACACAGGCCAACGGGCCACTCGCTGGCCCTACACACGGGTTCCCACCGAGAACCCAAGACACCACGCCATCAGTCTATGCCCGTCGCCAGCGTGCCCGGTCTGGCCGCCCGGATCAGTCGAATCAGTGAGATCAGTGGGCTACTTCGAGTCTTGAGCGAGTTTCTCCTCTGAAGCGGGCAGCGACGGGTCGGGATCGTCCGGCGAGAGAACACCCGCAGAGATCACAAACCGCAACGCCTCCTCGACGCTCATGCTCAGCGTCCGCACTTCGTCCCGTAGAACGTTGACGACAAACCCGGTCATCGGGGTCGGCGACGTGGGGATGAAGATGGCCACGGTGGCTCCTTGGGCCGCCTCTTGGACTTCCTTGAACCCGCTGCCGGTCACGAGACCGACCGTCCAGACGCCCTTACGCGGGTATTCGAACAGCACCACCTCGGTAAACGCCTTGGAGGCCGACTCACCAAAGATCATCTCAACGACTTTTTTGACGTGCGGGTAGAGCTGCTTGAACACCGGGATCCGTGCGATGAGCAATTCGACCTTGTGGTAGAGCTGCTTGCCGAGAAAGCCGCCGAGCAGCAAACCCGCGAAGTAGATCGTCACCACCGCCACCGCCAGCCCGATCAGATTCATCCCGGGCGTGTGATCCCACCAGTCCGCGAACTGGGAGCGGCGGATCTTCTTGCGCAACGCAGTATCCGTGACACGCTCGGCCTCGGTCTCACTGAGCTGGGCACGTTCGCGTTCGACATCTGCATCGGTCACCTTGAACATCGTGGGCAACTGATCGTCCGACCAGATCCGAGGCGCGACTTCGATCACCACCACGCGGATGCCCGTGTTGATCGGGGCACCCACGTTGTTGAGCACAAACAAGAACAGTTGATACAGAATCCACAGCGTCAGAACCGACGGCAACAGGATCGCAAGCCCTCGGCCAAAGAACCGCTTGAAGTCAGTGCCAAAGGTGCGTTCTTCGCGGCTGCTCATGGTCCATCCATTTCATCGCGGCCGCCCCGTGCAGTGGGGCAGGCTTCCGGGATCTTCAATGGGCACGGGTGGCTCGGGGTTTCGCGCCGCCTCAAGCCGCACCGTCATCAGACAACGACGATACATGAAATGGGCCTAACAGGACTCGAACCTGTGACCTCACCCTTATCAGGGGTGCGCTCTAGCCA
>CAYUVO010000149.1:0-4897 GCA_964448185.1 uncultured Phycisphaeraceae bacterium | reverse complement strand
CGCAGAAAGTCCTTGCAGCGGCCCGAGCGGATCTGGTAGGATGCTCCCTCACCCCCCTCACCCCCCTCACCCCCCTCACCCCCCTCAGCCCCTCCCAACCCCGAACAGGAGCCCGAGAGATGAAGAAGACGTATGCGATGATCGCCCTGTGTGGTGCCACCCTTGGAGCCGTGGTCCCTGCCGCCAGCGGGCAGGTGCTCAATGAGGATCTCAAGCTCACCGCATCCGACGCCGCGGCGCTTGACTACTTTGGCACCGTGGCCATCTCAGGCACCACCGCCATTGTCGGGGCTTTCGGAGACGACGACCCGGGCTCCAGCTTCGGCTCTGCCTACATCTTCGACACCCAGACCGGGCAGCAACGCCTCAAGTTCACCGCGTTCGATGCTCCGACCATTTATGCCTTGAGCGGGCGCGTGGCCATCTCCGGCACGACCGCCATCGTCGGGGCCAAGTACGACCCCGGGAGCGATAGCTCCCGCGCTGCGTATGTCTTCGACACGTCCAGTGGGCAGCAGCTTCTCAAGCTCACCGCCACCGAGATCGCGACGAGCGACAGCTTTGGTTTCTCGGTCGCGATCTCCGGAACAACCGCCCTCGTGGGCGCTTACGGCGGCAACAACTTCGCCGGGTCAGCCTACATATTCGACATTGCAAGCGGGCGGCAACTCTTCAAGCTCACCGCGTCCGATAGCGCGGAGGGTGAGCGATTTGGCTGGTCTGTCGCCATCTCTGGCACCACCGCTCTCGTCGGGAAGCACTTCGACGACCACGCGGGCTCGCAGTCCGGCTCTGCCTACATCTTCGACACGACCACCGGCCAGCAGATTTTCAAGCTCACCGCGTCCGACGCCGCGAGGAGTGACGTCTTTGGCATCTCCGTGGCCATCTCAGGAAGCACTGCCATCATCGGGGCATGGGGTGACGAGGACGGAGCAGGCTCGGCGTACGTCTTCGACACGACGACGGGCCAGCAGCTCTTCAAGCTCACCGCGAGCGACGGAGCGGAGGGTGACTTCTTCGGATGGTCGGTTGCCATCTCCGGCACCATGGCCATTGTCGGAGCCAGGTCGGACGACGACACGGGCTCTGCCTATGTGTTTGACACGACCACCGGCCAGGAACTCTTCAAGCTCGTCGCGTCTGACGCTGCGGCCAGTGACGGATTCGGAGGCTCGGTGGGCATTTTCGGCACCACGGCCATCGTCGGGGCGAGGTTGAACGATGACGCTGGCTTAGCCTCCGGCTCTGCGTATGTGTTTGATCTTGCCGCACCACCCGCCTGCCCGGGCGACATCGCGGACGACTTTGGTTCGATCGGCCCCGATGGCATGGTCGGTTTCGGCGACTTCCTTGCACTGCTCGGCTTGGTCGGTCCATGTCCCGGCGGCACTCCGGGATGCACCGGCGACATCGCGGACGACTTTGGAACCTTGGGAGCTGACGGGATGGTCTCCTTCGGCGACTTCCTCGCGCTGCTCGGGCTGGTTGGGCCGTGCCCGTGAGAAAGAGTTCGGTAGGGAGTAGGGTTCATTCTCATAGCGAGCTCGAACGGAGGGCGCAAGCAAGGGCAAAGAGGCTCGCGTCCTACGATGATGGCGGCACGCTTGGCTTTGTTGCCAATGAGTGTCGAGAAATAGCAGTGAGGGCGAGGGGAAGGTCGGTCGGGTGAGCCGTTGGCGCCGGCGATCATGGAGAACCTCTTGCCGCCGCACCCTCTTCTTGAAAGGATCCCCTTGTTGTCCACGAAACGCACGACGGCCGTCATCGCCTTTGTCTTTCTCTCGATGGCTGTGGTGGCGGGCTCACCCGCCGCCGATACGGACCCCGAAACTCCGCCGTGGGCCGCGCCGCCGATTGAGCGTGCGGTGACCGTGCTGGATGGGCGCACCGGCGCCGTCGTGACCTTCGAGTCGATGCTCGACACTCTGGCCGGTGCCGATGCGGTCTTCCTCGGCGAATCCCATGTGGACGAGACGACCCACCGGGTAGAGCTCGCGGTCTACGAGGGGTTGCTCGAGCGGCGTGACGGCGCCGTTGTGCTGGCGTTGGAGATGTTCGACCGCGATGTGCAGGTGGTCTTGGATTCGTATCTTGCCGGCAAGATCGACGAAGCCGAGTTCCTCGAACAGTCACGCCCCTGGGGGCAATACCGCAGCGCCTATCGCCCGATGGTCGAGCGAGCTCGCGAGAACAAACGCCCCGTAATCGCGTCGAACTTTCCGCGACCGCTCGTGCGGCGTGTCGCGATGGAGGGGCTGTCCGTCATCGATACGCTTGAAGGCGATGAACGGAGTCACGCCCCGGCGGAGTTGTACCCAAACACACCCGAGTACTGGCGGCGAGTTGACAACGCGGTGCGCGGCCATCTCGGCATGATGAGCAGATCCGAAGGTGACGACCAACGGCTGGCGTCGACCCAGACACTCTGGGACAACTCCATGGGCGAATCGTGCTCGCTGGCGCTCGATGCGCACCCCGGGTCGATGGTCTTGCATGTCAACGGTGGTTTCCACAGCATGTACTGGGACGGGACTGTGCGACAGTTTTTGCTTCGCAAACCCGACGCCAGCGTCATCACCGTGGACATCCGTTCGACACGGAACCCTTCGGTCATGCAAATCGAGGGCGCGCCCGTGGCGGACTTCGTGGTCATGGCCGAGGCGAGGGCGACGGACCGCAACGAAGGAATGTTGACCGTAGCGTTCGACCGCACACTGGATTATCGCTTTCACCTACCCGAGGGCGCAACCGACGGGCAGCCGGTGCCGCTGCTCATCTGGCTGGGCGACGATGGGCTCTCATCTCAAGACGGCATGGACCTGTGGCGAGAGCGGCTCGGCGACGACGCCGCGATCGTCGTGATCGAGCCGCCGTATCGCGCCCGATTCGATGATCTGAGCGAGGGCGGCCGCTGGTTCTGGCCCGATTCGTTCGCCGGGGACATCTTCTCAGTCGTCCACGCCACCGAACGCATCTGGGCGTACCTCCTTCGCTACTACCCCATCGATCCCAACCGCATAAGCGTGGCGGGCGAGGGAACCGGGGCGACACTCGCCGCCGCGATCAGCCTGCGAAGCGACCGCATGGCTCACCGTGCCATGGCGTTCGAGCCACGGCGATACGCCAAACTCAAAGACTTCCCGCTCCCTCTCCCCGAGGACGGAATCGAGCACGGCCATGCCAGTTCACTCACGGTTTTGGGATCACCCGGGGACGAATCATGGTGGCGTGAAGAACTCGCAGCGTATCGCGAGATCGGCATCGCGGGCTCGTTCGTCGTGCGTGACTCCAACGCGTTCGGCCGGGACGAGCGGCAGGCGTCCGCTCTCCGCGACGCCCTCGGGTTGCCCGCGGCAAGCCCGAACGCTGCCTCTCCTCTCACCACCACTCCCGCCGTCGCTCGCATGATCGTCTCGGTCGATACGCCGCGCGCACGGCATTGGTCACGGCTCTACGCGCTGCGGCACACGGCCAAGACCGGCCAGCCCGTCGCGCTCATGAGGCCCGACGACGCCACCGACGACAGCAGGGATCGCGATAATCCTGCGTCCGAGATCAATCCCGCGATTCATCCATCGACCGTGAGCGAAATCATTCCTCGCTGCCCGGGGCCGTTCGGCGGAACAACGGTGCTCGTCCTCCCCGAGGGCATCTCCGCCGCAGACGCGCAGGCCTGGATCGCGCTCGAGGATGCCGACCCACTCGCAAAGGCAAGCCGGTTCCACCGGGTGCGCATCGCGATGTTGGGAGAAATCACAGAGGACCGCTCACTTCAGAATGTTTTGAGCACACTCGCATCCGAGGGTCGCAAGAACGTGCTTGTCGTCCCCGCGGTGTTCTGCGCCGACACGGCAATGATGCACATGCTCGAACGCCAAACACGCAAAGTTGCAGACACGATGACCATCCAATGGCTGCCGGGTCTGGGCGGCGAGAAGCTGCCTGTCTTCTCGACGACCTCCGAGCCCGACTAACGCCGGGTACATCCGATGCCTTACAGACCGTGCCTGATGGCACGATCATTGCCCGATATCGTCTGAGAAAGGCGAGTTTGAGCATGCCGATGCATCGCACGACCACATTGCAGTCTTTGTAGATCGACCCGCTGAATACCCGGCAATCACTGCCGACGAAGCTGTGAACTCTGAGCGTGCAATTGGAACAGGTCACATCCACAACGAACTTTGCAAGTGATCGCTTCTGGTGCTGGTGGTCGGTACCCCAGCGATGAGCGTGGCCGCACCGTGTTTGTTTTTAGCGGGTATGTCT
This sequence comes from uncultured Phycisphaeraceae bacterium, assembly GCA_964448185.1. Lineage (GTDB taxonomy): Bacteria > Planctomycetota > Phycisphaerae > Phycisphaerales > UBA1924 > OFTM382. Next base: position 625 of record CAYUVO010000149.1, on the reverse strand, counting down.
TCAACGACGCGTCTGCCGATCACGGGCGTCGGACATGGCTGAAGAGATACAAATGCTGAAATCGAGTCACATCTGAAAACGGTTGCTCACTTACACCTTCAACTCGAACGATCCGGTCACCGTTTCGCCATTGTCGGTCTCGATTTCAACCCACAACTTGCTGCCCGCCGGGATGGGATTCGGGATCTCGGCGTGCGTGTGCCAGCGGTTGGGCTCGGCGGGGTTCTCAACTTCGGACTTCGCTTTCACCGAGCCTTTGGCGTCCTCGGTTCCGATCCAGAAGCGAACAGCGACGGCCTTGACGGTCGATCCTGCGGTGGACGTGACTGTGATGTCGATGGGAGCATCTTTGCCCGCGACAATCGAACCTTCGTCACGGGTCGCCATCACGTTAAAGGAACCAATGGTGGACGTGCCCAACGGGATGATCGCCCCGCCGTGACCCGCGGTTGATGTCTTGGGTTCGTCATGGTCAGCGTGCTCGCCGTCGGAGCCGTGGTCATGGGCATCGGCGGCTTTGTCGGCGGTGTCTTGCTGCGAGTCGGACTTCTTCTGCTCACACGCTGGAATCACGGCGAGCGATACGGCAACGACTGTGCAGAGAGTCAATCCAGGAACCAGTTTC
>CAYUVO010000148.1:0-5093 GCA_964448185.1 uncultured Phycisphaeraceae bacterium | reverse complement strand
ATCTTTGGGAGCCCGTCGTACAACAACGAAGCGATGGGGCAGGCGGGGGTCGAAGCGCTCGAGAACACTGTGGCGATCGCGGCTCGGTGTGATGTCGAGCTGTCGATGGGCGAGAACTATGCGCCGGTGGTGGTGGTAGAAACTCCCGAGGCCGGTTCGCTGCCCAAACATGACGACGCCGAGTTTGCGGGCGATCTGACAGCGTGGTTCAAGGCGGTGTGCGCGCGCTTCGAGCTTCAGCCCGCGAGCGACCCCGAGCTTTCGCAGGAATCACTCGAAGAAGAATGCGACCGGGCTCTGAGGATGTTGTGCGAGGCGGGGATGGTCTGGCGGTACGGTGCGGGGATCACCGAGCACCGCCACGAGTGCGTTGAAGGTACTCAAGAATCAGCAACAGCGCGCGACAAGGTGAGTGATGTAGAGGCACAAGCAGCGTTTGATAAGTGGGCGAGACTCAACCGCGAGCTGTTGATTCTGTCGGACAAGTCGATCAGTGCGTACTTCTTGATCGTGTGGGACTTTGTGAACTGGGGTCGTCAGCGGGGCATCCCGTCGCTGGCGCGTGGTTCGGGCGTGGGCACGATGACGGGGTATGTGTTGGGGTTGTCGAATGCGTGCCCGGTTCATTTCGGGCTGTTGTTCGAGCGGTTTACGGATCCCGATCGCAAGGAGTACCCGGATATTGATATCGACCTGTGCCAGAACGGCCGGGGCGAGGTGATCCGGTACGTGCGAGAGAAGTACGGGCACGTGGCGCAGATCATCACGTTCGGGACGCTCAAGGCGCGTGCCGCGATCCGTGACGTGTGCCGGGTGCATGAGGTGCCGTTGCCCGAGGCGGATCGGCTCGCCAAGCTGATCCCCGATCAGCTCAACATCACGCTCGATGAGGCGCTCAAGGCCGAGCCCGATCTGCGCAGCGAATACGAAACCAACGAGACGGTGCGAAGGGTCATCGACACCGCGCGGGTGCTCGAAGGTCAGGCGCGGCACGCGAGTGTTCACGCAGCGGGCGTGATCGTGGCGACGGTGCCGCTGGATACCGTGGTGCCGCTGTATAAGCAGAGCACGAGCGACGATGTCATCACACAATGGGACGGCCCGACGTGCGAGGGCATGGGCCTGCTCAAGATGGACTTCCTCGGGCTGCGCACACTGAGCGTGATCGAACGCGCGAGGCAGCTCATCGCGCAGACACTTCCCGACGCAGCGGTGTGGGCAGCGGTGGGGCGTGATTCGGATGATTCGGATGATTCGAATGATGCGAACGACGGCGGGGCGCACCCGCTGGATCTCGATCGGCTCTCGCACGACGACCCGCGGGTGTTTGCGATGTTCGAGCGGGGCGACACGACGGGCGTGTTCCAGTTTGAATCGGGCGGGATGCGGCGGCTGTTGCAGGAAATGAAGCCCGACCGGCTCGAAGACCTCATCGCGGCCAACGCATTGTTCCGCCCGGGCCCGATGGATCTGATTCCCGATTACAACCGCCGAAAGCACGGCCAAGACGCGGTGCCCAAGGTCCACCCAATCGTCGATCGGTTTACCGAGCCGACGTATGGCGTGATGGTGTACCAGGAACAGGTGATGCAGATCGTCCACGAGCTCGGTGGGATCCCGCTGCGCGCGGCGTACAGCCTCATCAAGGCGATCAGTAAAAAGAAAGCCAAGGTCATCAACGCCGAGCGGCCCAAGTTTATCGAGGGCGCAAAGGCCAAGGGTCTTCACGAAGAGAAAGCCAACGAGCTCTTCGAGCTGATCCTCAAGTTCGCGGGCTACGGCTTCAACAAGAGCCACTCCACCGGATACGCGATCGTCGCGTACCAGACCGCGTACCTCAAGACCTACTTCCCTCGCCACTACATGGCCGCGTTTCTCACGTTCGAGAGTCAGGCGCAGAAGGTCAGCGACTGGATCCCGTATCTTGAGGATTGTCGGCGGACGTGGAACATCGAGCCGCGGACGGGCGAGCTGGTGTCGCAGGGCGTCGAGGTGCGCGCGCCGTCGATCAACACGAGCGGCGCAGCATTCGAGGTCGTGTTCGATCCCGGCGAAACAGTGGCCGCGTCCAGCGGGCATATTCGTTTCGGGCTCACCGCGATCAAGGGCGTGGGGGCGCGGGCGATTGAAGGAATCACAGCCGAACGCAGCGAAGGCGGAGAGTTTACATCGATCTACGACTTCTGCGAGCGGTGCATGGCGCGCGTGCCCGGGCTGGTCAACAAGACGCTGGTCGAGGCGCTCATCAAGAGCGGGAGCTTTGATGTGATCCATGGCCGCGATGCGCGCGCATCGCTGGTCGCTACGACCGAGCGCGCACTCTCGGCGGGACAACGCGCCGCTGCCGACGCGGCTTCGGGACAAGGCGCACTGTTCGGGGGCGGCGAATCAACAGAGCCCGAGCCCGCAGCCGACCAAGCGCTGGCAGCAGCGACAACGTGGAGCGAGGCCGAGACGCTGCGACAAGAGAAAGAGACGCTCGGGTTTTATGTGTCGAGCCACCCGCTCGAATCGTGGAAGGCGTGGGCGCAGCTCTTTGCAACACACGACATCACCGCAGCGCGGCAAGCCCCGCAAGATACCCGCGTGACGCTGCCCGCGATCGTCCAGAGCGTGCGCACGATCGTGCTCAAGCAGGGCAAGAGCGTGGGCCGAAAGATGGGCATCGTGACGATCGAAGACTTGTCGGGGACGATGGACGCGGTGCTGTTCGCCGAGAGCTTTGGGAACTACGGCCACCTGCTCGAAGGCGACGAACCGATCTTCGTGCTTGGCAGGGTGGACCTCAAGCGGGGCGATCCGCAGATCGTGGTCGACGCGCTTGCGCCGATCTCGGCGGTGCCCCGGCGGGGCGGTTCGCTGCGACTCGTGCTCAGCGAAGCCAAGCTCAATGGCGATGCCGGTCGGGTGCTCGACGAACTCAAGGCGACCCTTGCCTTTGAGCCGACGCCCGAGGACGCTGGCGGCGGCAGCGGGGGAGTGGCCGGTGCAGGGATGGGTGCAGGTGGGAAGATGCCCTCGGTCCCGGTGCAGGTCTGGGTAGAGACAGCGGACATGCGATACGAGATCGAGCCGAGGCGATATTCGTCGGTTCGGCTGGTCCCCGAGACCGCCAAACGGCTCAGGGAAACCCTTGGGCCGCGCGGCGCCAAGCTGGTTGGCGGAGCCTCGATCGAGGTCGAACAGCGCCCCAAATGGCAGCAAAGAGGCGGTGGGGAGTAAGGTACTGCAGATTTATTGCCCTCCAGCGCGGTTCGGCGGCTGGCAAGGTGCAAATGTTCAACAAGTGTCATTTGCTGTCTGAAATGAACAAATACGTCCCATTCTGTACATTGTGCGATACGTGGGGGTATTGTACGGCATGAGCGTTTGGCCAAAACTGAGTGAGAGTGCCCCGGGATCGCTCGTGCGAACCAGCGGCAGCGAATGGTTGCCGGAAAAATCTCCGTTGCCGGTGTTCTACGAGGGTTGGGCATTCTTGCCCGATGAGTTGCCTGCTGGTCTCAATCTCAGTGAAATACTGGGCGCTGTATGGAATGATATCGAAGAAGCGATTACAGCTTTGTCGCAACTCGACGGTACTGCGCGCAACCTGCCTAATCCGCATCTGTTGTCTAGATCGTTTAGCATTCGAGAGGCTCAAGCGTCCTCTCGAATGGAAAACACCATCGCCTCTGCGGAAGAAGTGGCTCTGGCCGAAGTAGGCGAGGATGTTCGTAAAGAAGGGCATGAGGTTCGTAATTACCTTCACGCTCTTGAGCAGGGGCTCTTATCGCCTCAAAGTCTTGGACAGTCTCTATTGCGAAACATGCACCAGGTCTTGTTGAGCGGTCCAGTGCGCGGTGGCGAAACACAGCTAGGAAGGTTCCGTACACCCCAAGCTTATATCGCGGGAGAAAGAAGAGGGTTTGCTTCGGCGAGGTTTGTGCCCCCGCCCGCAGAGCACGTTCCGCTTTGCATGGATAAATTAGATCAGTTTATTCGTGAAGCGGATCCTCGCATACCTCGCCTTGTCGCGATCGCGATAACACACTATCAATTCGAGACTATTCACCCCTTCTCGGATGGCAATGGGAGACTTGGACGCATGCTCATCATGATGCAGTTGTGCCGTTCTGGGCTTCTGTCTCGCCCGCTGCTAGATATCAGTTCTTTTCTCGATATGCACCGCGACACATATTGTGACTTGTTGCTCAATGTCAGCCTAGAGGGGCGATTCACGGAGTGGATCGTGTTTCTTATTCGTGGGATTGCATACCAAGCCAAGCAAGCACAGAGACGTACGGAGTATTTGCTAGAGCTACGCAAACGTTTCATAGATGCAGTGACCGAACCAAGGTCCTCCGCGTTACTTCGCGAGCTCGTGGACTGGTTGTTCACGCGTCCTGCTGTACGGGTGAGTGAGGTAGCTAAACATCTCAATGTCTCGCCTCAGGCAGCCCAACGACATGTGGATAGGTTGATCGAGAAGGGTATTCTCACTGAGATTACAGGTCGGAGTTATAACCGTGTTTACCTAGCGGGCGATATTTTGCGTGCAATCGAGACGGATCTTGAGGAGGCGGACCTAGGGAGTGATGCAGCTGCAAGCAACGACAAAGCACGCGAATAAAATCCAGCTCGATAATGTGTTGGGCACACTCTTTTTACTGTGCATCCTCCCACCTCGTCTTGAGCGCGTGCTCGACGCCTAGCAAGTCCAAGAGCTTGCCCGCCATGAAATCGATCAGGTCCTCGATCCGCTGAGGCTTGAGGTAGAGCCCCGGGTTCGTCGGGCAGATCACCGCTCCGGCCAGAGTCAGCGTGCGCATGTTCTCGATATCGATCAGGCTCAGCGGCGTCTCGCGGTGCGCGATGATGAGACGCCGGCGTTCCTTGAGCGTGACCGCAGCCGCTCGGCAGAGCAGGTTCGAGCCCGAGCCCGAGGCGATGGCTCCGAGGCTCGTTGAGCTGCAGGGCACAATGACCATGCCGTCATGCATGAACGAGCCCGAGGCGATGACCGCTCCGACGTCTTTGTGGGGGTGGATGGTGAGCCTTGAGGCGAGCTCGGGGAAGTCCGTTGTGGGGCTAAACGTTGGCGGGGGCGCAGG
>CAYUVO010000147.1:0-5100 GCA_964448185.1 uncultured Phycisphaeraceae bacterium | reverse complement strand
GACTTCCTCGCGCTGCTCGGACTCGTCGGGCCGTGCCCGTGAGCGGGGCCTAGCGGCCTAGCGTCTGCTCATCGCAGCCGATCGTGCTTGCCGATCCTGATCCCGCTGTTGACACTGCCTAATCAGGTCGGGTTCTAAACGCCCCGTCGGCCAAGCCCTTCTCGACAAGCCCTCCCCTTGACAAGCCCTGAGTGTGAGCGAGGGGCTCTGCGTTGATCCTTATGATGATCGCCCAGACCAAAGCTCCCCCCCCTCCCTCACGGTCGGGGCTTGTCAATGCACGAGTCCGGCCCGCACTTTTTGGGGGGGGTGGGGGGGGCATACCGAACTCACACCCTTGACGAACCGGGTTGGATCTGCTGTACTGTGCTTGTTCGAGAGCATCTTTGCGTGAAAGGTGGCCAGAGCTTCGCCAAGGGCAACATTGGCTTCCGATGGCTGGACGCGGGGCTCGGCTACATGCCGAGCGTTGTATTTGAGGGGTTTGATGGCAAGAAGTGCTTCCGAACTGTATCGAGAATACCGCTGTTGCACAACGAAAGGTTGGGGTCCATACACACAGTTTGACCCGGAGTTCAACACGCGGATTGCGCCGCTTCTCAAGGAAATGACGAGCGTGTTTTCAGAGGCTCCGCCAGACAAACTGACGGATGGCAGTTTACGGTTTTGCTCAGCGTGGCATGCAGTCTTGCATTTGATTCAGATGCAGTTTATCTCGGTCACCTCGCCGATACACAAGCATCTCGTGTTTCGTGGACACTCGGATGCGTCCTGGCCGCTATTGAGCACCTCTGAACGTGCGAGCCCAGTCGACCGTGAGGTGGACCGACTGGCATCGTGGCTATTCGTTCAGACCATCCGACGGAAGATCCGCGGCGTTTCTTCTTTGATGGATCAGGGCGGTCTTCTTGCTCTTGCTCGCCACTACGGACTTGCATCGCACTTGCTCGACTTTTCGGCTGACCCAGCGGTAGCGGTGTGGTTTGCTTGTCAGGGCGACTCGCACGGAAGCGGCGATGCTCGAGTACTGACGTGTGACACTAAGTCATTCGTGTCATTGGGTGGTGGCCTTGTCGCACCTCCGCCTGTTGAACGCAGGATGTATAGGCAAGTCGCGTTAGCGATTGACACTAGAGGGTTTCGGACGCGAGATTTTGGGCAGAGGTGCCAATCTGTAGTGTTCCCGACGCCGACGGACAAGGAAGAGTTTCTGTTATACCGAGACGGAAATGAAATCTTCCCGCTTGCAGCTGATAAATGGCTAGTTGATACCGCCGATCAATGCCGTTTTCATTCAGCGGCTAGCGGTAGCGTCGATAGCCTCCGCGACTTTAGAGTTTTACTCGACGAGGTATCCAATTCAGTTGAGGAACCCCCAGCCAATTTGACAGGGTGCTCACAAAGCGAGTTTGCTCTGTGGGCAATAGAGTTCGTAGACTGGTTACATTGGGTAGTCATCGGGGTCAATCTAGCCCGCACGCAGGACATCGCGTCAATGGACACCATGCTTTCTCTTGTCCGAAGCAATCCAGTGGTAACTAGGCTTGCGATCAAAGTTCTCACTCTTTTAGGAGAAAGTGGCGTTGTGCCGGGAGTAGATCGAATCTTACGCATGCTATTGGATGTCCAGAGAGAGGAACTGCCGGGGCGGCACTCGCAAGGGAGCCCCAACGTGGTGGTGCTGGATCGAGATACGAGAAACGCCATGTACACCGGAATGGGTCTCAAGCCGCCGAGCGGATACAACGGCCCTCCTTTTCGCCCCTCGCCGTTTGGCTCTTGACCTTTGCCTCTAAATATTACTAATCCTCAAGTGAGGATCCCCCCTCCTCCACTGACCATCCGCCCTGAACCGGCTCGCATCCAAGATGCCGGGCAACCCGAGGCGTGTGTCTCGGTCAACGGGAACCGTGCCGCGAGCACTCAGGCCCGTGCCTTGGTCATCGGGACACGGGTCTTGACCGCCCGGGCAATGGCTTTGGCCGCTAAGACACATGCCCGGGCCGCCCAAACTCGTGCTTTGTTGCGCGTTCCACATGGAATGCTCCCCAAGGCAGGTGCTTTTGTTGCGTGGGTATCAAGTTTGAGAGTTGTTGAGCCGATGGTTCTCTTTGCACAGGCCCCATCGCTGACGCAAGGGGCTCGTAGGAAAAGCCCGAAGGGCCCCCTCGCTCACGCAAGGGACTCGTAGGAAAAGCCCGAAGGGCCCCCTCGCTCACGCAAGGGGCTCGTAGAAAAAGCCCAAAGGGCCCCCTCGCTCCTGTCTATGCCCTCCGAAAAGAGCTCCCTCTCGCTGACACTCGGGGCTTGTAAAGTTAGATCCGGGTCTTGCAAGGCAATGTTCAAGGCCCCTCCCCCCTCATGAAGGTTCCTTCCCATGCGCATCGTTCCCAAAGGTCTCGACGAACGCATCTTGTTCTATGAACTCCACATCGACGTGTGGGAAGCTAACGCCGTGGAACTGGGCCTCTCGATCGAACAACTCGCGGGCTTTCGCGCCGCGATCCAAGCGGCCCGCGGGGCCCTCGACGCGGCAGAAGTAGCGCGGCAGGCGTCGCTGACCGCAACCCAAGCGCTGCACTTCGCGGTCGACACCATGCACAGCGACCCGGCGATGGGTTCGAGCATCATCAACACCATCAAGGCACAAGCCGAGACCACCGGCGACTCAAACTTATATAACACCGCCGAGCTGCCCCCGCCCCAAGCAGACACGACCCCGCCGCCGCCGAGTATGCCGACGAATATAAGAACCGCCTTGCTGCCAACCGGCGAGGTCGAGCTGACATGGAAGTCCTCGGCTCCGCGCCCCACGCAGGGAACCGTCTATCAGATCGAGCGAGCGGTCGATGGCGACATCGACGCCAACATCTACGGGTTTGTGGGGATCAGCGGCCAGCGCAGGTTCATTGACGAGACGCTCCCCGCCGGGCTCGCGCGCGCCACTTACCGCATCACCGCGATCCGCGGGCGAACCCGCAGCCAGACCGCGACGCACACGGTGCACTTTGGCGTGGTCCGCGAGGCACCCGCGATCTCGCCCGCATCAAACATGCTCGGGCACCGACAGAGGCAGGCGGCGTAAGGGGAAGGGGGGGGAGAAGCACTGACCGTCCAAGCCGGTCAGTGGCACAGGGGGCGACAGGGGGGCGCCATCGGACAAGCCCTGAGTGTCAGCGAGGGGCTCTGCGCTGATCCTTATGATGATCGCCCAAAACAAAGCCCCCCCCCTCCCCCTCCCTCACGGTCGGGGCTTGTCAATGCACGAGTCCGGCCCACACTTGGGATGGGGGGGCATACCGACTCACCCCCCCCCACCCTCGCCCGAGAATCTCCTTGTGAGCAGCGAATCGACGCCGTTTGCCCCTGTTTGTGCTCGTGCGCATACGATCAACGCAACGCATGATCTTGCTTACTGGTACACCCTGCGCTGGCACGTGCTCCGAACCCCAAAGGGCCGATCACAATGCCGCGCGCCCGAGTCGATCCCTGCTCCACAATGGAGCATCCAATGGAGGTAGTCCGATGGCCAACCCCCCCCACCACCCCGCCCTCGATGCACAGCCCCGCTCGAAGCGGCGCTCTGATCGCACACGATTAGCTCCGGGCTTCTCGCTGCTCGAGATTGTTCTCGTGCTCGCGATCATCGGCATCCTGCTGAGCGTCGTCGCGCTCAACGTCTCGGGCTTCGGTGCGCGCGGCAAGATCCGGGCGACCGAGGCGAGCATGCGCACCATCAAGACCACACTCGATTCCTACCACCTCGAATACTCCGCGTACCCGCCGACGCTGGACGTTCTCCAGACGATCAACCCGCCGATGCTCCCCACCAATGCACCCATCCAGGACGGCTGGAAAATGCCCTACCACTACAAGCCCGGCATCAACGCACAAAGCCAGCCCTACACACTGATCTCGTTCGGCGGCGCTGAGGAATGGGACCCGGCCATCGGGATCAACGTATGGACGATGGGTCAGTAAACGATTGCGCCATGAACCGGCACTCCAGTTACAACACAGGTTCCCACCGCTCTAGTAGAGGTCGCGGCGTGACCTTCCTCGAAGTCGTCCTCGCCATGGCGCTGCTCGGGTTGGCCTCGGCGACCATCGCCAACGTCCTCGGGTACGTCACCGCGATCCAGCGCAGGCAAGACACCATCCTCGGCTGCGCGGAAGTCTCCAACCGCGTCATCCTGCAATACCTCCTCAACCCAAAGAAACTCCCGCCCCGCGGCATCCCCATCGAGTTCAACAACGACCAATACCGCTGGGAGATCAAGGTCGCCAGCATCGAGTACGAACTCGCACCCGAGATTGACCTCGCCATCGAAGAAAGCGGCGTGTCCCGCGCTTCGAGCCCGATGTCCATCGACAATCGGCTCGAACGAGTCGTCGTCACCGCGTGGCTCGCTGAAGATTCGGGCGGCACCCGATCACGCGACGCGGGCGCCCCGCAGGTCAGTATCGTGCGGGTCGTCGATCGGCTCAATCTCGGGCGCAACCCGGCGATCCGCCGGACCATCATGCAGAGCGGCGAACGCGGCATCCAAGACCTTATCGAGCTCATCACGGGTGGAGGGGGCTTGCCGACTCCGCCGCCAGCGACTTCCGGTCCATCTGGTTCATCCACCGAGCCCCGCAGATGAACACTTCACCTTCTCCATCTCGTTCATCTCGCTCATCGTGTCGTGGGTTCACGCTGCTCGAAACCGTGCTCTCGATCTCCATCGGGATGCTCATCCTCGCAGCGGCCCTGTCGTTGTTTGTCGTCATGCAGCGTGCTCAGCTCGCGGTCTTCAACCGGGCCGACGCCAACACCGAGATCGCACGCATCCATCGCACCATGCAGCGGACGTTCTCGAGCCTCATGGTCCTGCCCGCTCAGTCCGTGGACAACCAGTCCGTTGACAGCGGGGCTGATGATTCCGCCTTAGCCGATACCCCCGGCCCCGCCCTGCGTGAACTGTTGGAGGCCCGCCTCCCCCCCCCGGGGGGCCGCCGCGCGGGGGCGAGGGGGGCGTGATATTGGCTGGCCTGCCGCGCTCTCACGATCTCGTCGGCAAAGACGCCCATCACCGCGACCGCGATCACGCGGAACAG
>CAYUVO010000146.1:2105-5109 GCA_964448185.1 uncultured Phycisphaeraceae bacterium | reverse complement strand
CCCTCGCCCCCCCTCTCGCTAGGGCAACCCCTCGGAAAACTTGGGCGCCCCTCGATCTCCACCCATCCGCAGCCGATCTTGGCCCGTATGGTATTTACTGATGGAAAGTGACTCCTCGCTGCTCTGGCGAGGGGGCATCAGCAAGAATCAATACACCGAGCACCTGAATCGCACCTTGGAGGATCAATCGTGCAAAAGAACAAACATCGCAGCATGACGACCTGGCTGGCATTGGGACTCGCAGGAGCGGTCGGCACGCCGGTGATGGCACAAGTGCTCATGGATGAATCGCCGATGTTGGTGCCACAGACGTTGACGCCGGTGATCGTGTTTGAAGAATCACAGGTCGATTTCGGCAAGATCGGCGACGACGCCAAGGTCGAGTTCGATTTCAACTTCGTCAACAACGGGCAGGGCAATCTGGTCATCCGCAGCGCCCGTGGCAGTTGCGGCTGCACCGTCCCGACACTCGCGAAAAACACCTATGCACCGGGCGAATCGGGCAGCATCAAGGTGTTCTTTGATCCTACGAACCGTCGCGGGCCTCAGAACCAGACGGTCACGGTGCAGACGAATGATCCCAAGCAACCGGTCGTCAGGCTTGGCGTCCATGCCGTCATCCAGCCTCGGACGATGATCAATCCGCGTTCGCTCTCTTATGGCTTTGTGACCAAGGGCTCTGGCCCCACCATGGACATCACCGTCTCGGGCATCCAAGCCGACTTCGACGTCACCAAAGCCTGGGTCGAACTCACCCCGCTCCCCGACACCATGAAAGACCTGATCCCCAAGTGGGAACCCGGCAAGGTGTTCCATGTTGAGCTGGGCGATCGCAGCGAACGAGTCGTTGATGGACGGACGTATCAGGAGCGCGTGGTTCACGTCACGATGGCCAAGGACGCCCCGCTCGGGCTGCTCCGCAATGTGCGATTGATTGTCGAGCACAACGACGAGCCCACCAAACGCTTTGAGGTCCCGGTGCTGGCAACCCAGCTCGGCGATGTCACGATGACGCCGGCGCGGCTGTCGTTCGGACGGGTTGTTCCGGGTGCCGCGTTCGAGAAGGTCGTGATCGTTCGTTCCTCGACCAACACGCCCTTCGAGATCTCGAGAATCGAGCATCTGACTACTTCGGGTCAGGGCATCGACTACGAACTGGTTCCCATCGAGGCGTCGAACGGCGCTGCGTATCGGCTGTTTATTCGCAGCAGCGGGCTCGACCGCCAAGGCGCGATCCGTGGCAGGTTCGTGCTGCACACCAACGTCAAGGATGAAGAGATCATCACCTACAACTACGTCGGTGCGGTGATGCCCACGAGGGCGACAAACCTGGTGCCGACGACTCCTATGACTCCGGCCCAGCGGGCCACCGCTCCGGCTGGACCGAAGATCACCACGAAGAAAACGGGCGAGTAATGAGCGACCACTGGTTTAGCCCGTCACGCTTCGGACCCACCGGCGGGATCATCACCCAGGCGCTCGCCATCATCGGGGTGGCCTCGATCGCTGCGTCGTTCCATGCGGCGGTGATGCCCGAGTCCGCCATCTGGCTCGAACCCGACGAGGGTTTCTCATCTCGGCAGAGCCATGACGCGGGATTGCCCCGGCCCGTCGAATCTGCGGTACAAGTCGAGCCTGCTTCTGCCGAGCCCGAGACCACTGGAGCACCTGTGCCTCCAGCAATACCCGAGCTTGGGAGTCACATCACGGGCGAACAAGCATTTGCGTTGTTCGACGCACAAGAGGCGGACTTTGTAGACGCCCGGCCTGCTGAGGAATACCTCGAAGGTCACATCCTCGGGGCATTCTCGGTGCCGATCGAGCGAGCCGATGAACGGGTCGCAATGCTGGCCGCCGATGGCTGGATCGCACCGGATCGCCGCATCGTAGTCTACTGCTTCGGCGGGACCTGCACCGAAAGTAAGCTCGTGGTTCGTGCGTTGTTTGAAGCCGGGTTTGACCCTGCGATGGTTCATATTGATGACGGCGGCTATCCCGCGTGGAGCGAGGCAGGTCATCCGACAGAGTCCGGCGCTGACGTTTCGGAGGAGTTGCCTTGAACGTCTTCATGAACTTCACGTCGATGCTCTTGCGTCTGGCGCTCGCGGGCGTCTTCGGGTTCGCAGCGGTGCTCAAGCTCATGGACCCACAGGCGTTCATGCTGAGCATGGATGCGTTTGGCATCTTGCCTGCTCATGTCGTCAAGCCCATGGGGTTCTTTCTGCCGTGGATCGAGCTGCTGTGCGCCGTGCTGTTGTTGGTCGGCTGGCGGTCGCGCCCCGCAGCGCTCGTGCTCTGGGCGGTTCTGATGGCTTTCATCGGCGCGATCCTCTCGGTGCTGTTCCGAGGGGTGGTGCTCGAGTGCGGCTGCTTCGGGAAGTTTTCGCTGATGTGCGCTCCCGGAGCCTTCGGCTGGTGCAGCGTGCTCCAAAACTGCCTGCTCGCCTCGGCGAGCGTCGTGGTGCTGTTCTGGGGGCCGGGATATCTCTCGATCGACGAACCCCGCGGGCGGCTCAAACTCGACGAATACGACGATCTCGACGAGTAGATTTCAAGCGGCTATCATCAAGACCACCCCAATCAGGGGCTAGAAGTTCACCGTCGCCTGTGATCTGGTGCCCTCGTGGGTCCATCGCAGGCCCAACGACCAGGACGGAAAGCAGAGCTATGAGCAACGGCAGAGATAACAACCGTGACCGTGACAGCCGATTTGGTGCGCCCCCCAAGGTCACCGTGGTCCGTGAATCCGAAGTTCACGGGATGTACGTCGATTACAAGGACGTCGAGCCGCTGCGCCGCATGATGAGCCCCAACGGCAAGATCTACGGCCGCAAGCGTCTGGGCACCACCGCCCGCGAACAGAAGATGATCGCTCAAGCCATCAAGCGGGCACGCTTTATGGGTTTGCTGCCGTTCACCTCCGCGACGGTCTGAGCCGCCTGGCTTTGCTTTTTGAGCCTCCGCGACTACAACTCATTACAGCTTGACCTTCCCGCAGGCGCGG
>CAYUVO010000146.1:0-2095 GCA_964448185.1 uncultured Phycisphaeraceae bacterium | reverse complement strand
ATATATGCGTATGCGTTCGCTGTGCGATGTGCTGTGGAACGCCTTTGGCGATCGCGGCTACTCGTGGTGCGGGTTCTATGTGTACGAACCCGGCGCGGCAGGCGATGGACCGGGTTCTAGTCCGGGCGAGATGCTTCCGGGCGAGATGCTCCTCGCAGCACGCCAGCCCAAACCCGCGTGTTCACCCATCGGGCTCGACGGAATCTGCGGCCAATCCTGGAAGCAACGCCAATCGGTGCTCGTCCGCGATGTGCGCACACTCGATGCCAACAGCTATATCGCGTGCGACCCACGGGATGTTTCTGAGGTCGTCGTGCCGATGGTGCTCGGGGGCGAGTGCTGGGGCGTGCTGGATGTTGACAGCTACGAGGTTGGCGCATTCGACGAGCACGACGCACGCGGCTTGTTGAACGCGGCGCAGCGTGCCGGGTTGTGCGATGAACTCGAGTTCGAGACGATCTGGGCGAAGTAAACTTCGGAAGATCACTCCCAGCGAGCCCGAATGGGGGGCGCCAGCGAGGGGCAAGGATCACCTCCTCAACAAGCCCCGAGTGTGAGCGAGGGGGATGCCTCTACGCTCGCTCCTTCTTACGGGCACGGCCCGACGAGGCCGAGCAGCGCAAGGAAGTCGCCGAAGGAGACCATGCCGTCACTGCCAAGCGTGCCGAAGTCGTCAGCGATATCGCCATCGCAGCCGGGCACGCCGCCGGGGCACGGCCCGACCAGGCCGAGCAGGGCGAGGAAGTCCCCGAAGCCCACCATGCCATCAGCACCCAAGGTGCCGAAGTCGTCCGCGATATCGCCGGGGCAGGGAGATGAATTGAGATCAAATACATATACAGGATTGCTCGCGAGGTTGACAGATGCCCCTACAGCGATTACGCCGCTATCAATGGTGATGGAGTAGCCCAATTCTTGAGTGCACCCAACTCCGCTCCTCAGGAGTTTGGCGAGTTGAGCACCGGTGGTCACATCAAAGAGATACGCCGAACCGGTATCGATGCAGTTGTCATCATTGCCAGGCGCTCCAATGGCGACGATGCCGCTGTCAATGGCGATGGAGCGGCCGAAGATATCGTCTTGCGCCCCATCGCTCGCGAGAAGCTTGAAGAGCTGCGTTCCGGTGGATGCATCAAAGAGATACGCAGCACCAGAGAAGCTGCCGTTGTTGTTGTCACCTATCGCTCCTACAGCAACGACGCCATTATCCATGGCGATGGTGGTACCGAAACTGTTATTCGCCGCCCCATCGCTCGCGAGGAGTTTGGCGATCTGAGCACCGGTGGAGGCATTAAAGACATACGCCGAACCGGAGTCGGTGCCGTTGTCGTCGTCACGCACCGCCCCAACGGCGACGGTGCCGTTGTCGAGGGCAACGGAGTAGCCGAACCAATCACGCTCCTCCCCATCGTTTGGCAGGAGCTTCGCGAGTTGCACACCGGTGGACGCATCAAAGAGATACGCCGAGCCAGATTTGGAGGCGATGTCGTCGTCCCATATGGCCCCTACGACGACGACGCCGTTGTCGAGGGCAACGGAGTAGCCAAATTGATCATCCGCTGCCCCGTCGCTCGCGAGGAGCTTGAAGAGCTGCGTTCCGGTGGACGCATCAAAGAGATACGCAGCACCAGAAAATATACCGTTGACGTCATCGGTAGACGCCCCTACGGCGACGATACCATTGTGAGCGGCAACAGAAATGCCGAACGCATCCCCTGAGTTAAAAACCCAGTCGTCCGGTTTGAGGATGAGATCCTCATTGAGAATCTGCCCGCTGGCGGTGGGGGCAGCGGCGGCAAGGCACAGGGCCATCATCGCATACGTCTTGTTCATCTCTCAGGCTCCTGTTCGGGGTTGGGGGGGTGAAGAACCATCCTACCAGACGCTCGGGCCGCCACAAGGACATTCTGCGGCCTCTCTCCCCCTTACCCCGGCCTAGAGGGGGAGCAACCCCGCTGGGGAGAGGGATGGGGGGAAGGGGGGGAGGGGGGGGAGGCTCGGGCAGGTCTGATTGGCCGCGGTCCGGCAGGTCTTGCGCTGTTTCAAGTCGTTTGAAAGGGCTTTCAAGTCGCTGCGCATTGCTTTCAAGTCGTTT
>CAYUVO010000145.1:0-5127 GCA_964448185.1 uncultured Phycisphaeraceae bacterium | reverse complement strand
AGGGCACTGCACGGCGACCGTACAGCACTGCGCGACGACCGTACAGCAGCGCACGGCGACCGTACAGCACTGCGCGACGACCGTACAGCAGCGCACGGCGACCATACAGCAGCGTACGGCTCTCGCAGGGCAGCGCACGGCGACCATACAGCAGCGTACGGCTCTCGCAGGGCAGCGCACGACGACCGTACAGCACCGCGCGACGACCGTACAGCAGCGCGCGAAGACCATACAGCAGCGCACAAGAACATACTCGTGCGTTTCTGCGATGTTCACTCAACTCATCGCCGCCGCACGCCGACGTACCACTCCATCACGGGGCGTCGCTGGCGCGTTCAACGTCGGACGCGCGGGCTCGCCCCACCGGCCACCACGGCGAGCCATCGCCCCGTGTGCGTTCTCCATCGGGCCTCGCACAAGGAGACTCACCATGTCCATCGTTCCTCAACCTCGACTCGAACGCATCCAGTTCTATGAGAACCATCTCAACGCGTGGGGCACCAACGCCGCCGCGATCGGCCTGACCGCGACCGAAGTCGGCGACCTGGCCACTCTTGTTATATCGGCCCGCGGTTCTTATAACGCCGCCGAGATGGTCCGCACCCAATCGAAGACCGCCACCCAGGGATATCATGACGATGTCCGCTCGATGCACGGCGGGCCGGGTGCCGGCAGCGATCTTATTAAGAAGATCCAGAACTTCGCGTCGAGCACCGACGATCCTAATGTGTACGTCCTCGCCGAGATCCCCCCGCCCCAGCCCGCAAGCTCGATCCCCGCGCCCGGTGCGCCCACCGATCTGCGGGTCGAGCTGCTCGCCGGGGGCTCGCTGCGGCTGAGCTGGAAAAGCGTCAATCCGCCCGGCGCGAGCGGCACGGTCTACGAGGTCCGCCGGAGCACCGACAACGGCGCGAGCTACGAGAACATCGGCATCAGCGGCGCGCGCGAGTTCACCGACGACACGCTTATCAGCGGCAGCTTCCAGGTGCAGTATCTGATCACGGGATTGCGCTCGACCAAGCGGGGCGACTCGGGTCACTTCGTCGTGCAGTTCGGCATGGGCGGGGGCGGGGTGAGTATTATTCGTTCGTCGACCGTCAGCTCCGACGACATCAAGCTCGCGGCGTAAGCGCGAACCTTCGTTTCGGCATAGAGAGATCTTCAACGCATGCGGGCCGCCCTCTTGCCGTTCTTCGGCGGAGGACGGCCCGTGTTTCGTGGGTGCATGCTCTCCGAGCGGGTGGGCTCACACGAGCGGGATCGAGCCTGACGGCGTGCCGCAGTAGAGGCAGCGGGCGTGTCGCTTGGAGAGGGTTCGCCCGCAGCTCGGGCATTGCTGGACGGGGACGCGGACCTTGCCGTCGAGGCGTCCGTCGGAGAGGTCGATCTCTTTGATCTTCTCGTTGAGCTGATCGTCGGTGAGCCCGAGTTTCTCGGAGACGAGTTCCCACAACGCCATGTTGATCAGCGAGAGCCGATCGACGCGTTGTTCGAGGTCTCGGAAGCGTTGCAGGTTTTTGCCTGCTTTATCGGAAGCTGCTTCGGCCCGGGTTTCGGCTTGGCCGATGCGGCGTTGTTGGTAGAGTTCCCAGAACATGGTGTGGGCCTTTCGGACAGTAATCCTCGCGGACGATCCCCTAAGCAAGACTCCCCCCGTTCACACTCGGGGCTTGTCTGTTGTACCTGTCATGCTCGGAACGGCTGCTTACTTCATCCAGCGTTCGAGCGCATGGATATCCATGCCGCCGGTGCGAAAGTCGCTGTTGTCGAGCAATCGTTGGTAGAGGGGCAGTGTGGTTTTGATGGGGCCGACCTCGAACTCGTTGAGCGCTCGGCGCAGGCGCGCAAGGCACGCCTTGCGGGAGTCGTCGTGGACGAGGAGCTTGCCGATCATCGAGTCGTAGTTGGGCGGGACTCGGTAGCCCGCGCTGACGTGGGTGTCGATGCGGATGCCCGGGCCGCCGGCGGGTCGCCAGGTTTCGATGCGTCCGGCGCTGGGGCGGAAGTTGTGCTCGGGGTCTTCGGCGTTGATGCGACACTCGATCGCGTGGCCCTTGACGGAGATGTCTTTCTGCTTAAAAGGCAGCGATTCGCCCGCTGCGATCGTGATCGAAGCCTTCACGATGTCAATGCCCGTGATGAGCTCGGTGACGGGGTGCTCGACTTGCACGCGGGTGTTGACCTCGAGCATGTAGAACTTCTGGTCGGCGTCCATGAGGAACTCGACGGTGGCAGCGCCCGCGTAGTCGGCCTGACGGATGAGCCTGGCGGCGCCGTCGCCGAGCTGGGCGATCTTCTTTCGATCGACGCCCGGGGCGGGAGCTTCTTCGATGAGCTTCTGGTGGCGTCGCTGGATGGAGCAGTCGCGTTCAAAGAGGTGAACCGCGTGGCCTTGTTTATCGCCGAGGACCTGGATCTCGATGTGGCGTGCGTGTTCGAGGAACTTCTCGATGAAGACGGCGCCGTTGCCGAAGGCGGCGAGGGCTTCTTGCTGAGCGGCACGGATGTTGGTTCGCAGCGAGGCTTCGTTGCGGCAGATGCGCATGCCCCGGCCGCCGCCGCCCGCGGTGGCTTTGATGATGACGGGGTAGCCGATTTCATCGGCGCATGTGGCGGCATCGTCTTCGTTCTCGATCTCGCCGTCGCTGCCGGGGAAGACGGGGACTTTGGCGGCTCGGGCGGTGCGTTTGCATTCGACCTTGTCGCCGAGCTTTCTCATGGCTTCGGGGCTGGGGCCGATGAACTCGATCTTGGATTCGCGGCAGATCTGGCTGAAATCAGCGCGTTCGGAGAGAAACCCGTAGCCCGGATGGATGGCGTCAACGTCGGCGATCTCGGCCGCAGAAATGATGCGGCTGATGTTGAGGTAGCTGTCTTTGGAGGGAGCCGGACCGATGCAGATGGCGCGGTCGGCGAGCTTGAGATACGGCGCGTCGCGGTCGGCCTCCGAATACACACACACGGCCTCGATGTCGAGCTCGTGGCAGGCGCGGAGGATGCGAAGGGCGATCTCTCCTCGGTTGGCGATGAGCACTCGTCGAAACATGGCACCTCGGACAGCGGGCTTAGAGGCCGCTTGGTAGACATCGGCTCACGAATGAGTCAAAGAATGAGACCGGACGATTCTCAGACGGACCGGACCATGAACAGGGGTTGGCCAAACTCGACCGCTTCGCCGTCCTTGACGAGCACACGCTCGATGGTGCCCGTGACCTCGGCCTTGATCTCGTTAAAGACCTTCATGGCTTCGATGAGGCAGACGGTGGTATCCGGGCTGACGTTGGTGCCGGTGGTCGCGAACGACTCGGCATCGGGCGTGGGCTTGGAATAGAACGTGCCGACCATGGGCGATTCGATGGGCTTGAGCCCGTCGTCGTTCGCCGGCGCTGCTGGCGTTGCAGCTTCGGCGGCGGTCGCTGCTGGGGCAGGAGCGTTGGCAGCCAGCGGAGCCCCGGCGTTGTAGAACGCGGGCTGTTGGTTGATGATGGTCTGTTCGCTGGCACCGCGCCTGATGTTGACGGTCTCTTCCTGATCTTGGAGGTCGAGCTCGGTGAGGTCGTTTTCGACCATCAGACGAACGAGTTCTTTGAGCTTGCGTATGTCAATCATGGGGGTATCCCTGCGTGTCATGAACGAGTTGGACTCAGGCGAGTGCTGTCAAGAGGTTGGCCAGCTTACAGCGTGGCCCACTGTCGGTCTCTGGGGAGGCTTGAAAGATTCGAGCGGCCCTTTGGGGTCACGGCGTAGATGTCTTCGATGCGAACGCCGCCGATGCCCGGGAGATAGATCCCGGGTTCAATGGTGATGACGTGGCCCGGCCGGAGTTTGACGATGGGTCCGCGTGGACCGACGCCCGGGGCTTCGTGGACGTCGAGCCCTACGCCGTGGCCGAGGCCGTGGCCGAACTGTTCGCCGAAACCGGCTTTGGTGATGATGGCGCGGGCTGCTGCGTCGACTTCTTGATTGGTCACACCGGGCGCGATGATGGCGGCTGCAGCCTCATGAGCTTCGAGGACGATCTCGTAGATCTCGGCCATTTTCTTGGGCCAGCGCCCAAGGCAGAAGGTCCGGCACATGTCGCCGTGGTAGCCGTTCCAGGTGGCACCCCAGTCGATGAGCAGCGGCTTGTTGGCTGCGGTTTTGGTCGAGCCGGGCGTGGCGTGCGGCTTGGAGCTGTTGGCCTTGGCGGCAACAATCGAAGCGAATGACGGATCGCTCGAACCGCGTGATTTCATCTCGAACTCGAGCTGGGCACAGATTTCAAGCTCGGTTTGGCCCGGCTTGATCGTGGGCATCGTGGCGACCAGAGCGTCCTGCTGAATCTTGAGCGCCTTGCGGAGCAGCGCAATCTCGCCCTTGTCCTTGATGGCTCGGAGGTCGGCGATGACGCCCGCGAGCGGCTTGACGTTCTTTGATCCCAGAACCTTGGCTACCGCGTCGCGGGTGAGCAGCGAGGTGTGCTCGGCCTGAACAGCGACGACCTTGTGGCCTGCGTCTTTAGCAATCTCGGCGAGAGAACTCGTCAGCGCACCCTTGCGCATGAGGATCGTGCAGAGTTTTTTGAGAGGTTCGACGTCTTCTTCGTAGCGTGAATCGCTGATGAGGACGGGCTTGGAGCGGTTGGCGGGGACGATGAGCCAGCTGTCGCCGCCGAGGAAGCCCGTGAGGTAGCCCACGTCGTGCGGATCGCTGACGATCAGGGCGTCTACACCTTGTTTGGAGATCGCTCGGCGTGCGGCGCTGATACGGTCTTTCCAGACGGCATGGCGGGTCGAGGTGTTGGTTGTGGTCGCTTTGGCCATAGTCGGTTGCGATGATACCCGCAGATGGCGGCTCAGGCCGACCGCAAGCCCGCTGGAGCGTTGATGGCCAAAGAGCACCAGTCCAACCAGACGCCCGACTCCGAGGCTGACGCTTCATCTCAGCCCAGGCCCAACACGGGCTGGAGTCCGGTGATCGCAGCGGCATTGATCGTGGTCACGCTCGGTGTGTGTGTGGTGCTGCCCGCAGCATGGATGGCGGTCAAAGCGGGCGGGGGTGTGGGTGGATGGGGGGGCGGATGGGGGCAGCTCTGGCCCTCGGGCGCGGACTGGGGAGCGCTGCGATCATCTTTCTATTACGCGGGCG
>CAYUVO010000144.1:0-5249 GCA_964448185.1 uncultured Phycisphaeraceae bacterium | reverse complement strand
TCACGATATCTGCCCCAAACTCGCTGCACTTGCGGAGGGGCGCACCCTCCATCTGCCGCTCAAAATCGTAGGTTACCGTCTTTGCTGTGATCGCGCCTTCGAGGCCCTTGACGATCAGATCCGCAGCCTCCTGCCACCCCATGTGCTCAAGCATCAGCACACCCGACAGAATCACTGAGCCGGGATTGACCTTGTCCTGATCGGCGTACTTCGGGGCTGTGCCGTGGGTCGCCTCGAAGATCGCGTGGCCCGTGTCGTAGTTGATGTTCGCACCGGGCGCGATGCCGATGCCGCCGACGCACGCAGCGAGCGCGTCGCTGATATAATCGCCGTTGAGATTCATGGTGGCGACGACCGAATATTCGGTGGGCCGCGTGAGAATCTGCTGCAAGAACGCATCGGCGATGACATCCTTGATAATGATCTCGTTGCCCGTTTTCGGGTTCTTCATCGTGTGCCAAGGCCCGCCATCGAGCGGCGTAGCGCCGAACATCTTTGCAGCAAGGTCGTAGCCCCACTGCATGAAGGCACCCTCGGTGAACTTCATGATGTTGCCCTTATGCACCAGCGTCACCGACGGCTTGTCGTGGTCGATCGCGTATTGAATCGCCGCCTTGACCAGACGCTCGGTGCCCTCTTGACTGATCGGCTTGAGGCCATAGCCCGTCGTCTCGGGGAAACGCACTTTGCTAAAGCGATCGGGGAACTGCTCTTTGAGGATCGCGGTAAACTTCTTGTTGTCGTCGGTGCCCTGCTCGAACTCAATCCCGGCGTAGATGTCCTCGCTGTTCTCGCGGAAGATCACCATGTCGGTCTTCTCGGGGTGCCGAACCGGGCTGGGCACGCCTGCGAAGTATTTGACGGGCCGCAGGCAGGTGTAAAGGTCGAGCTTCTGTCGCAGCGCGACGTTGAGCGAACGGATCCCGCCGCCGGTCGGAGTCGTCAACGGCCCCTTGATGCCCACGAGAAACTCGCGAAAGTCACTGAGCGTCTGCTCCGGGAGCCAATCACCCGTCTGGTCCTTGGCCTTCTGACCCGCGAGGGTTTCCTTCCAGGCAATCTTGCGTTTGCCGTTATATGCCTTGGCGACCGCAGCATCGAAGACCTTGACCGAGGCGGCCCAGATGTCGCGGCCCGTGCCGTCGCCCTCGATAAACGGGATGATGGGCTCGTTGGGGACGTTCAGGCCAGCGGCGGACATGGTGATGGGACTCGGCATTCGATCAACTCCTGTAGAATGAAAGCCAGAGCGTAGGGACGCAGGAGGCAGCCGTGGGGAAGCAGCCTCAGAGACCGGACCCGAATGTGGCAGAGGAGTGCTGCGAGTTATCTCTCTTGCTCGGCGAGCCCGCGCACGACCTGCTCGATCCCGTCGACCACCCGGGCTATCGAGTCGAAGTCCAGCGTGTCCGGCACATCACGCGACGTGTGGTAGTGCGGGTTGCGATAGAACGAAGTATCGGTGACCATCAGCGCCTTGTAGCCGTGCTGCCAGAACGACCAGTGATCGGAATACCCGATCCCCGGAATGCCCGAGGGCAACGCAACGCCTTCGCTTGGAAACTCGGTTGTTTCACGAAAGATCCCCGTTGCCCGCCTCACCAATCCACCCGAACCAACATCGCCCACAAAAGCGATAAAGTCCCCGGTATCCGGGTAGAACATCGAGAGCGGAAACGGATACCGCTGGCTGCCCGCCGCAGCATCAAAGTACCCAATCATCTCAAGCGACAACATCGCGATCACGTCGTCGCCCCGCTCTTGGCATCCCGCAGCGTGCGCATAGCTCCCCATGTCCTCGGTCATAAAGTGCGGCGGCTCCTCGTTGGCAAACAACACAAACCGCACCGTGCAATCCGCTGGCTCGGCCTTGAACCGGCGTGCAAGTTCGAGCACGCCCGCGACCCCCGAAGCGTTGTCGTCGGCCCCGGGCAGCCCGAGATGCGCGTCATAGTGCGCTCCCACAATCAACATCCGCTTGGGCGCAACGGTCCCCGCAATTTCAGCAACCACATTGGAGACTCGCCCCTCACGGTGCTGCATCTCAAATGTTTCGAGCACAGCTTCGAGTCCGATGCTCTCAAAGCTCGCCCTGAGGTGTTGCGCCGCCGCTGCGTACTTTGCGGGCGACATCGTGCTTCGGCCCACGAATCCATCGACCAATCCCGTCACGTCAGCTTCGAGTCGCCGAGCAGTCTCATGCTGGGCTTGGGTGAGTTCGGGCAGCGGTCCGCTGAACCCCGATCCGGGCATGTCGACCGCAAACTTCAGAAACGCTCCCAAGGCAAGTCCGCCCACCACAAACCCGATCGTCAGGCGTTTGACCGCTCCCCGAGTGATGAACTGGATCTTTCGGCGTTTCTTGATGCTCGCGGGCTTGTCTCCCATGAAGACACCATACGGAGACCGTCACCAAGGGTTTCCCGCCGGGCTTCATTCTTGATGCCGTGGCTCGGTAGCAAGATCCGGTAGACTCCCCTTACCATTCCATCCATCCTTGCCACACCTCGTGACGGAGATATGAAAACTTGAACCGCCTCAAATCAACAGCTCCATGGATCGCGGCAACCCTGCTCCCCCTTGCCGCCACCGCCGCGTGCGCACAAGACATTCCCGTCGTCATCATCAACGCGCACGTCATCCCCATCGACGGCCCCGAGATCGACCACGGCTACGTCATCTTCCAGCACGGCAAGATCAAAGCTGTCGGCTCGGGTGACACGAACATCCCAGCGGATGCCCAAGTGATCGACGCCCAGGGCAAGGTCGTCATGCCCGGGCTCGTCGATACCCACAGCCACGTCGGAGGTTTCGGCGGCGCTGACGCCAGCGGCCCCATCCAACCGGGCGTCCGCATCCGCGACTCCCTCAACGTCCGCGACTCAGGCTTCAAGCGTGCTCTCGCGGGCGGCCTGACCACCATCAACATCATGCCCGGCTCGGGCCACCTCTCCAGCGGCCAGACCGCCTACGTCAAGCTCCGCTTCGGACACGACATTACCACCATCGACGACATCACCATCTGGAACGATGACGGCTCGCCCGCGGGCGGTCTCAAAATGGCCAACGGCACCAACAGCCAACGCCGAGACGAAGGCGTCTTCCCGGGAACCCGTGGCCGAAGCGCCTTCCTCGTCCGCGAGAAGTTCATCAAAGCCCGTGAGTATCAAGCCAAACTCGCCAAAGGCGCCGAAGATCCCGACAAGATGCCCGAACGTGATCTCGATCTCGAAACACTCGTCGAGGTGCTCGAAGGCAAGCGCGTCGTCCATCACCACACCCACCGCCACGACGACATCATCACCGTCCTTCGGCTCGCCAAAGAGTTCGATTTCAAGGTCGTCCTCCACCACGTCAGCGACGGCTGGCTCGTCGCCGACGAGATCGCCGAGGCGGGCGTGGGCGTCAGTGCGATCCTCATCGATTCCCCCGGCGGCAAGCACGAAGCGGTCGGCCTCCGCTTTGAAACCCCCGGCATTCTCGAACGTGCGGGCGTGCCCACCACCGTTCACACCGACGACTGGATCACCGACAGCCGCCTGTTCCTTCGCATGGCTGCCATTGCGGTGCGCGGCGGGATGACCCGCCAGGGATCTCTGCGAGGCGTCACGCTTACCGGCGCCGAGCTGCTCGATCTCGAAGACTCCATCGGCTCACTCACAGTGGGCAAAGACGCAGACGTCATCATCCTCAGCGGCGACCCCTTTAGCGTCTACTCCGTCGTCGAACAAACATGGGTCGAAGGTGAACTTGCATTCGATCGCTCGCGTCCCGACGACCACCTCTTTGCGGTCGGTGGTTACGGCGCCGCCCGCGACAGCGAGCCCTACTTCTGCTGCTACGACGCCCAGATGCGAGCCGACCAAACCAATCAAACCCAGCAAGGAGGTTCCCAATGAGCTTCACACACTTCGTTCGTTTGACCCAACGCACCGCGTGCCTCGCCGCCTGTGCTCTGGCCACCACCACCACAACCACCGCCACCGCTCAGGTCGCGGTCAAAGCTGGCACGCTCTACACCATGCACGCGCCGCCCATCACCGACGGCGTCGTCGTTATCAACGCCCAAGGCAAGATCACTGCTGTCGGCCCCGCGAGTGCCATAACGATCCCCGACGGCTTCGAGATCATCGAGTGTGCTGTCGCCATCCCCGGGCTCGTTGACGTCCGCAGCACCGTCGGGCTCACCGGCATCTACAACGTCGATCACGATCAAGACATGCTCGAAACCTCCAGCCCCATTCAGCCCGAGCTCCGCGCCACCGATGCCTACAACCCTCGCGAGCCGCTCGTGGGATATCTCCGCTCGTTCGGCGTGACCACCGCCCATGTGGGCCACGCGCCCGGCAAGCTCATCAGCGGCCAGACCGCGATCGTCAAAACCCGTGGCGACACCATCGACGACGCAATCCTCGTCCCCGAGTTCGCGGTCACCGCCACTCTCGGCCCGCAAGCCACCGAGAGCGGCGACAAAAGCCCGGGCACCCGTGGCAAGCAGATCGCCATGCTCCGCCAAGAACTCATCAAGGCTCAGAAGTACGTCAAGGATCAGACCAAAGAGGAACCCCCGGCCCGCGACCTCAAGCTCGAAGCACTTGCAGCCGTCTTGGCGGAAGATTCAACCACGCCGCTGATCGTCACGGCTAACCGTGCGCAGGACATCGCGAGTGCTCTGCGTCTGGGCAAAGAGTTCGGCATCACCATCTGGATCGATTCGGCCGCCGAGGCGTACACGCTGACCGACGACCTGCTCGAAGCGAACATCCCCGTGCTGTTGCACCCAACGATGACCCGTTATGTGGGCGAAGCCGCCAACGGCAGCTACGCCACCGCCAAGACCCTCCGCGACGCGGGCGTGCCCTTTGCCATCCAGAGCGGCTACGAGGCCTACGTCCCCAAGGTCCGCGTCATCCTCTTTGAAGCGGCGATCGCAGCAGGCCCCGGCGGGCTCGGCCGCGATGACGCGCTGCGCGCGATCACCATCAGCGCCGCCGAGATCCTGGGCATCGCCGACCGTGTGGGTTCGCTGGCGGTCGGCATGGACGGCGACGTAGCCATGTACAACGGCGACCCGCTCGAATACACCACCCACTGCATCGGAACGCTCATCGACGGCGTGCGCTACGAAGGCGAACGCCAATACACCATCGGCTACCCCGGCAATGGATCGCCCGACCAGCGCTAAGCCCTCTTCGCTATCCTGTGTGCATCATGCCTCCATCACCGCCCCCCTCACCGCCCCCCTCACC
>CAYUVO010000143.1:0-5262 GCA_964448185.1 uncultured Phycisphaeraceae bacterium | reverse complement strand
GCTCACACTCGGGGCTTGTCACGATGGCGTAGTTTCGATTGAGTTCGCAGCGGTCGGCACCGCGCTTTAGCACATGGTCAGGCCGCCATCGACGGCGATGGTCTGGCCCGTAAGAAAGCTCGCTTCATCGCTCGTTACATACGCGACGGCGGCGGCGATGTCCTCGGGTTCGCCCAGACGCGGCACGGCCATGGTCTTCTTGAGCTGATCGGTGACCGATTCGGGCAGGCCAGACGTCATGTCGGTCTGGATGAATCCCGGCGCGACGACGTTGGCGGTGATGCCTTTGGAGCCGAGCTCGCGGGCGACGGTCTTGGTGAAGCCGATGAGTGCTGACTTGGCGGCGGCGTAGTTGGCCTGGCCCGCGTTGCCCACGAGCCCGCTGGTCGAGGCGATGTTGACGATGCGACCAAAGCGGTTCTTCATCATCGCGCGGGCCGCGGCACGGGTGGCCACGAACGCGCTGGTGAGGTTGATCCGCAGCACATCGTTCCAGTCGTCGTCGCTCATGCGGAGGATCAAGCCGTCGCGGGTGATGCCCGCGTTGTTGACGAGGATGTCGAGCCTGCCGAGTTCCTTGACGCTCGCGGTGATCGCTTGAGCGAATGATTCAGAGTCGCCCACATCAACTGCGCACACGCTCGCTTTGAGCCCTTGCTGGGCAAACTCGGCGGCGAGTGCTTCGAGCGGTTCGCGGCTGCGAGCTGCGAGGACGACGTGGCGACCGTCAGCAGCGAGCCGGTGGGCGATAGCTTTGCCGATGCCTCTGGAGGCACCGGTGACGAAGGCGACGCGCGTGGGCGTGTCGGGCATGGCGTGCATGTCGAGTCCTTAGGGTGTGTGGCAGGCAGGAAGGGGGCGTGTAGTTTATCCGGTGCCGGGGATGGTGATCGGACCGCCGGGTGTGGACTTGCGGGTCGGGCCGTCTTCCTTTTCTTCTTCCTTCTCGGGTTTGTCGTCGGGCTCGGGTTCGGAAGAGCCGTCCTCATTGTCGCGGAGTGCCTCGATGAGCTTCTCGATGGCTTCGACAGCCTCTGGTGGGAGAATGGCTCTCATGGCGTCGAGCTGGGCTTGGATCGTGTCGGCATCGAGGTTGTTGACGTCGATGCCCAGGGCTGCGAGCTTATCGCGGGCTTCTTGAGACAAGCCGCTGAACAGAAAATCGAGGCTGACACTCGAACCTCCTCCATAATCTTCAAGATCGGCGATGGATTCACCGTCCCACGCGGTGGCGTTGGGACGTTCTTCAGAGGTTGCTGGCAGCGCGTTGAACGTCCACGAGCCGTTGGCTTCGTCGGCCTGCCAGAGCAGGATATAGCTGCCGGTGCGTTCCTGGATCGCGGTGGCGACGAACGATGAACTTGGCTCCTCTTGGAACTGTGCTTCATCCTCGATACTGACCACACGGACCTCTTCGATGCCCGCGACGGATTCATCCCACACGAATGTGTTGACGAGCTCGTCGAGCACGACCTGCGATTCAGGTGCGAGCATGGCGGAGACTTCGTCCGAGCTGCCCCGGCTGAACGCGTCGGCGAACCGCAGGACCGCTTCGGCGAGCGCTTCGTTGACCGGGGCTTCATCGACAGCGAACGAGACGTTGCCTTCGAGGTTGAGCCGGGACATGAGCGACTGGATGTCGATGGGATCTGGCTCTGGTTCGGGCTCTGGTGCGGGCGGCGGCGGCGGTGGCGGTGGTGGTGGCGGCGGCTTGGAGCAGCCGGTGAGTGCGAGCAAGCAGGTTGAGGCGGGCAAGATCCACCACGAGCGTTTGGCTGAAGGAATGCGTGACATAGTTTGGAATCCTTATCGCTTGGTATCTCTCGGCTAAGAGGGCGTGGCGTGGTCGGGGGCTACGGGGACTGACGGGCTCTTGGGTTTGAACGACTTGTCGATCCTTCGGGCAAGCCCGGCGAGGGTTCGGCCCGGAGCGAGCTCGATGGGTTCGCCATCGGGAACATGGGCGATGAGCCAGCGGACGTTGTCGGTCCAGCGAACGGGGCTGGTCAGTTGTTGGACGAGCCTTTGGCGGATCGAGTTCCCGTCAGACTGATGGTGTTCGCCGGTGACGTTGGAGAGCACAGGGCACGCGGGCGGGGTGATCTGGGTGTCTTTGAGGGCGGCTTCGAGGCGCTGAGCTGCGGGCTCCATGATCGGCGAATGGAACGCGCCCGCGACCTTGAGAGCGGTGGCTCGCAGCCCGGCATCGGACGCGGCTTGTTCGGCGCGTTTGCAGGCTTCGAGTGAGCCGCTGATGACGACCTGACCGGGCGCATTGAAGTTGGCGCACACGAGCACGTCGTCTTGGCGGGCTGTGTCGCAGACGTCCTGGGCTTGTTGTTCATCGGCACCGATGAGAGCGACCATGCCCGAGGCGGTGGCTTGGGCAGCGTCCTGCATGGCCTTGCCGCGCAGCGCTACGAGCCGAAGACCCGCCTCGAAGCTCAGAGCACCGGCGAGATGCAGCGCCGTGTATTCGCCCAATGACAAACCGGCTGCTGCTGCGAGCGGTCGTTCGAGGATTCCCGAGCCAACTGCTGAGGCGACAGCGGTGACGTAGAGCGCGGGCTGGGAGATATCGGTGCGGTTGAGCATCTCGGCGGGGCCGTCAAAGCACAATGAACTGATGGGCTCGGGCAGGGAGTCTGCAAGGATCTCATCGGCGTCGGCGAAGACCTTGCGGGCTGCGGGCGATGAATCGAACCACTCGCGTCCCATGCCGAGGGTCTGGGCCCCTTGGCCGGGGCAGAGCAGGATGATGGGAGATGCACTCATAGCAGTATGGTACAGGCCCAGGAGCGTTCGGGGAACCGGAGTGGTGGTGATTCGCTCAGCAAACTGGGCGGAAAGCCCGCTCAGAACTGCCAGAGGCTCGAACCCCAGGTCAGACCCGCACCGAACCCGAGGAACATGACCTTCTGCCCGGGCTGGACTTTGTTCTCAGCCTTGAGCTCGTTGAAGACCAGGGGGATCGAGGCGGCGACGGTGTTGCCGTAGTGCCCGATGTTGACCCGGAGCTTCTCGCTTGGGATGTCGAAGCGTTGGCGGGCCGCTTCGAGGATGCGTGCGTTGGACTGATGACACACGAAGTGGTCGATCTGGTCGGCGGTGAGGCTGGCTTTGTCGAGGGTGTCAGCGATGAGGTTGGGGAACTTGGTGACGGCGAACTTGAAGACCGACGGGCCGTGCATGCGGAGCAGGTCGAGCGGGTATTCGTTGGGGTCGTCGCTCTCGTCGAGCATGTTTTTTTCGTGGCACGGGATGTAGAGGTGTGTGGCACCTCCGCCGTCGGAGGCCATGGCTTGGGCGATGATGCCTTTGGAGGCGTCGTCGCATCGCCGCATGACGACCGCGCCGGCTGCATCACCAAAGAGCACGGATTTGGATCGGCCACGGGTCGAGAACTCGACGTGCCTACTGAGGATATCGACCCCGACAACGACGACGTTGAAATAGTCACCCGACTGGATCAGGGCGTGCGCGAGATTGAGGCTGTAGACGAAGCCCGAGCAGGCTCCGTTGACATCAAAGGCCCCGGCGTTGTTGGTGCCCAGGCCGTGCGAGATCAACGGCCCGGTAGGGGGCGTAGGCATGTCGGGCGTCATGGTCGCCGCGATGATGAGATCGATGTCGGTGCCCTTGAGGTTCGCGTTCTCGAGAGCCTTCTTTGCCGCCTCGAGTGCGAGCGAGCGTGTGCTCTCGCCCTTGGCAGGGTCCACGGTGTACCGCTGATGGATGCCGGTGCGTTTGACGATCCACTCATCGGTGGTGTCCATCACCGATTCAAGATCGCGGTTGGTCACGAGTCGCTTCGGCAGGGCGATGCCGCTGGTGATGATCTCGACGCCGAAGTCCCGGCCTGGGTTCATGCGGTTTCGACTTTCTGCATGCACTCGAGGATCCGGTCGTTGACGCGGGCCTCGACGATGGCTTTGGTGTTTCTGATCGCGGCGCGGATGGTTCTTGCTTCGCTCGAACCGTGCGCGATGATGCACGTGCCGTTGACGCCCAGCAGCGGGGCCCCGCCGTGCTCGTGGTAGTCGTTCTTGGCATAGATCTGTTTGACGATGGGCTCGAACTTGACCGCCAGCTCGGGGTCTGCCTCGAAGACTTCTTGAGCGATCGCGGTGAACAGGCTCTTGGCGAGTCCCTCAGCCATTTTGAGCACGGTGTTGCCCACGAAGCCGTCGGTGATGATGACGTCCGCTTTGTTGTCGAAGAAGTCTCGACCTTCAACGAACCCGATGAACTGCACATCGGGCATCTGGCGGATCAAGTCGGCGGTCTCGCGGACCAGCTCGGATCCCTTGCCTTCCTCGGCTCCGATGTTCATCACCGCGACGCGCGGGTTCTCGAGCCCGAGGGTTGCGCGTGCGAACACGCTGGCCATGGATGCATATTGAGCGAGATGGAGCGGGCGGGGCTGGGGGTTGGCCCCGGCGTCGCAGAGCACGACCGGGCCGTGGAACGCGGGCACGGTCACCGCGATGCCCGGGCGGTGGACGCCGTGGAGGCGTTTCATGTACATCTGGGCCGCCGCGACGCACGCGCCGGTGTTGCCCGCCGAGATCACCGCATCGCAGCGTTCTTCGGGCGACGCTTTGGGCGAACCCAGGCGAGCCATCTGAACGAGGCTCGAATCTTTCTTTTGGCGAACGGCAGAAGTGGGCGACTCGCCCATCTCGATGACTTCCGAAGCGTGGTGCACCTCGATCCGCGGATCGTCGCAGCCAAGCTCACGCAGTCTGTCGCGGATGATCGGCTCTTGGCCGACGAGCACGAGTCGATCCTCGGAGTCGAGCAGCTCGACGCCTTGGGTACATCCTTTGATGATTGCATCGGGAGCGTGATCGCCTCCCATGACATCGATGGCCAGCCTCATGTGCAGCCGCCTTTACGCGATGTGGCCCCGGCAAGAGATGCAGATGGCCTTGAGTGACCAAGCAGGCAACCCGGAGGGCTGCCTGCAATGAGACTGGGATCGTGACCCCAACGGTGCCCCCCACCAACGAGCGCCCCCCAACGGAGGCCAAGGAGCAGGTCCGCGATCAGCTCGGGTTGATGCCGATCTTGAGCTTGCGAACCTTGATCCGCAGCCCCGGACGGACGTACCCGGACTCGACGCACGCCTGATGGTGCAGCTTGGGCTTGCCCGAGAGCGGGCAGTTGCCCGAGATGGGGGCAGTCAGGGCGTCGTGTGAGCGCCGGCGGCGTGTTCGGCCGTGGGACTGTCGTTGAACTGGAAGCATGACCTGGGCTCCA
>CAYUVO010000142.1:0-5343 GCA_964448185.1 uncultured Phycisphaeraceae bacterium | reverse complement strand
TTGTGGGCATGGTCGCTGCTGCTGCGCCCGCTCAGCACCACTCAGGAGAAGGCGTCGTCCGAGACTACCGAAGCTCGAAGCACAACCGCGTGCTTGCGACTGCGCCCGCTTATCCGTACAACCGTGCCGATGATTCACGCAGGCCCGGGTTCAACGGCAGGCTCTGGATCGGCGAAACGTTCGATAACGGTTACCGCGAAACACGAGCATGGGGCAGCCCCGGCCCGACGTACTTTGGCGCCAGCGATCGCCACGCGCCGCTCGCGTTTGTCCGCATCGGAACGCAGGTCATCGCGGTGAGCCCTTGGGTGAGTCTCGATGCACAGAGCTTCCCGGCGCACGAACGCGGTCGCAATGCCTGGCTCCGCGAACGCGGATACACCGGCGGCGTGCGCACGCATGTGAACCCCGCCACGCTGCGGAACATCGTCCACGCCGAGCACCAAGCGGGTATGCATGCCCGGACCGAGCAAGCACAGAACGCCCAAACGGCTCCTGATGCACGCGGTGTTCTGAAGCTTCGCCATCCCCGAGGTGCAACGCCGATCCGCCAGCGCGACGTTCGGCTCGATCAGCCCATGCGGTTCTCGTGGCCCGCCAGCACCCCGGCTCGTGTGGTCACCCGCACAGCTCCCGTTGTTGAGGCCAGCAAGGCGATGGCGAGCACGCTCCAGCCATAAGCCCGACGGGGCCAGAGGGGGTAGGCTGGGCGCATGGCTCGGCTGCCCTTTGATCCTCAACGTGCGAAAGGTCCCGACAAGTCGGCGGCGAAGACGCAGCCCCGGGTCTGGACCGTCTCACAACTCGCAAGCGTTGTCGCAGAGGCGATCGAATCGAGCATGCCCATGAGCATCGCGGTCGCGGGCGAGGTGAGCCAGCCCCGCGAGAGCACGCACCTGTATTTCACGCTCAAGGATGCGTCAGCCGGGGTGCAGGGGGTGATGTTCGCCAGCACGCTTCGGCGGGCAGCGACCCGTCCCGAGCACGGCCAGCAGGTCATCGCTCACGGCAAGCTCTCGTACTTCAAGCCCCAAGGCCGGGTGTCGCTGATCGTCGATCGCGTCGAGCCGGTGGGCAAGGGAGCCCTCGAAGAGCAGCTCCGCAAACTCGCTGACGAGCTGCGCGCACAAGGCTGGTTTGAAGCATCGCGTAAGCGAGAGCTGCCGACGCTGCCGAGGCGAGTCGCGGTGATCACATCCAAGAGCGGAGCGGCGTTGCAAGACGTGCTCGACACGTTCAAGCGGCGGTGCCCATCGGTCGAGATCGTCGTGGTCGGCGCCAAGATGCAGGGCGAGGGCAGTGCTGCGCAGATCACACAGGCGCTGCGGCGGGTGTCGAATGAGCATGAACAACTCGGAATCGACGTGGTCATCGCAACCCGGGGCGGCGGCTCGATCGAAGATCTGTGGTCGTTCAACGACCGCGAGGTCGCTCGCGCGGTGCTCGAATCGGCGATCCCGGTCGTTGCTGCGATCGGGCATGAGACGGATACGACGATTATCGAGTTGGTCGCCGATGTGCGCGCAGCGACGCCCACACAGGCAGCGATGCGTGTCGCTCCCGATGCCGATGCGTTGTTCCAACAGCTCGACCAACTCGGCGATCGGCTCGCAGCGGGCGTTCGGCGGTCGCTGCGCGAGGCGCGGATGAAGCTTGGTGCGATCAGTGAGCGTTCGGTCTTGTCCGATCCGGGGTCATTGGTGAATCCGAGCCGAGACCGGTTGCTCTGGCTCGAAGAAGCGTGCGCACAGTCGATGGCTTCGGTGCTCGCGGGGCGACGTGGTCGGCTCGATCGGCTGACAGTTCGGCTTGATCGCCATCGGCCCGCTGCTTTGCAGGCCACGCGGCGCGAGCGGCTCAGGAACGCAGCGAACAGGCTTGGGCGAGCGGGCTCGATGCGGCTTGGTCGCAACGCCGATCGAATCGCGGCGCTGGGACGAGAGCTTGCAGCGGTCGGGCCGAGGGCGGTGCTTGAGCGGGGGTTCTCCTGCACGATGCACGAGCAGGGCGGGCTGGTGCGGGCGGCCTCAGAGGTGGAGTTGGGCGAACGTGTGCGCACGCTGACGGCTGATGGCGGGTTTGATTCGGTCGTCCGGCGGACACGCCATGATCCTATCGAGCCCAAGAAACAGCAACCGCCAGCGGAGCCCAAGATCGAGCCTCGGGGGCTGTTTGATCTGCCAGAGGATTAGATCGACGATACGCTCTGGGCATGGATGCCAGTGTGTATGAGAAGCTTGGGCGGTTCTATCTGGGTGGTCGGTATGACCTTGCATCGGGGACGCAGCTTCCCGAGCCGGTGCTGTACGACTCGAAGGACCTGACGACGCACGCGGTGTGTGTGGGGATGACGGGCTCGGGCAAGACCGGGCTGTGCGTCGGGTTGCTTGAGGAAGCAGCGATTGATGGCATCCCCGCGATCGTGATCGACCCCAAGGGGGATCTGTCGAATCTGCTGCTGACATTCCCCGAGCTTCGGGGCGAAGACTTTGCGCCTTGGGCGAGCGCTGACGAGGCTCATCGCAAGGGGATCTCGCACGAGGAGTATGCGCAGTCGCAGGCGGATCTGTGGCGCAAGGGTCTGGGGGAGTGGGGTCAGGACGGCGAACGGATTGCGCGGCTCAAAGCATCGGCGGACTTTGCGGTGTACACGCCCGGGAGCACAGCGGGGCTCGAGCTTTCGATCTTGCGTTCGTTTGATGCGCCCGAGGCTGAGATACTCGAAGACGGGGACTTGTTTCGTGAGCGGGTTTCGAGCACGGTGACGAGCTTGCTTGGGCTGGTGGGGATCGTGGCGGACCCGGTGCAGAGCCGGGAGCATATTTTGCTCTCGTCGATCATGGCTTCGGCTTGGCGCAAAGGCGACTCGATCGATCTTCCGATGCTGATCCAGAGCGTGCTCAAGCCCGAGGTGCAGCGGGTTGGTGTGATGGAACTCGAAACGTTTTATCCATCGAAGGACCGGATGGGTCTTGCGATGAAGCTCAACGCGGTGCTGGCGTCGCCTTCGTTTGAGTCTTGGACTCGTGGCGAGCCGCTCGATATCGGGAACTTGTTGTATACCGCTGAGGGCAAGCCTCGGGTGAGCGTGCTCTCGATAGCGCACTTGTCGGAGGCCGAGCGGATGTTCTTTGTGAGCACGCTGCTCAACCGCTTTGTGGGTTGGATGCGCACGCAGCCGGGCACTACGAGCCTGCGGGCGTTGTTGTATATGGACGAGATCGCGGGGTATTGCCCGCCGGTGGCGAACGTGCCGAGCAAGGCGCCGTTGCTGACGCTGATGAAGCAGGCGCGTGCGTTTGGAGTGGGCGTGGTGCTAGCGACACAGAACCCGGTGGACCTTGATTACAAGGGTTTATCGAACGCGGGGACGTGGTTCATCGGTCGGCTGCAAACCGAGCGCGATAAGGAACGGGTGCTCGACGGGCTCGAAGGCGCAAGCCAGGGTTCGATCAATCGTCGCGAGATGGATCGGCTGCTCTCGGCGCTGACGGGCCGGGTGTTCTTGTTGCACAACGTGCATGAAGATGAGCCGGTGGTGATGCACACGCGGTGGGTGATGTCGTATCTGCGTGGCCCGATGACCCGCGACCAGATCAAGGAATTGATGGCCGAGCGCAAGGCAGAGGTTGCTGCGCAGGCCAAGCTCGCAGCGCCGGTGCAAGAGGCGATTGCTCGCGAGAGTGCTCAGCCCAAGCCCATTGAGAGCAAGCCGAGCGCGGTAGAAGCACCAGCGCCGGCGTTGCCCGAGTGGCTCGAAGCGTACTACCTGCCTGTGGAACGCCAGCGAGAGAACGCGATGGGTGTGGAGTATCGCGCCGGGGTGCTCGGTGCCGCGTCGCTGCGGATCTGGGATCGCAGGTTGGATATCGAGGAGCATCGTGATAGGACGCTGCTTGCGATGATTGGTTCAGGGCCGGTGGGCGTTGACTGGGACGAGGCGCAGAGCGTCAGCGTGCTTGCTGAAGACCTCGGTGTAAAGATGCCCGAGTCTGGTGCGCACGGCGAACTGCCATCGGTCGCGCTGAGGAAGACGACGTATACGAAGTGGACTCGTGCGTTCAAGGCGGCGTTACTCGATGGTCCCGGGATCACGCTTTTCAAGAGCACGAGCACGGGCGAGATGTCGCAGCCCAACGAGAGCGAACGCGAGTTTCGGCTCGGCCAGCAGATCGTGGTGCGAGAGCAGCGTGATGAGTCGGTGGAGAAGCTGCGGACGAAGTATGCGCCCAAGCTCGCGACTCTCGAAGAGAGGCTCCGCAAGGCCGAGCAGAAGGTTGACGTGCAGAAGGGCCAGGCACGCGACGCGGTGGTGTCGTCGGTGTTCTCGACGGGTGCAGCTCTGCTGGGCGCGTTGCTCGGCGGCAAGAAACTCTCGGCGACGACTGTTCGCCGGGGCGGGACCGCAGCGCGTGGAGTGAGCCGAAGCGCGCGTGAGCGCGGCGATATCAAGCGTGCGGAGGAGACGGTCGAGGCGGTGCAGGAACGGCTTGAGGAGCTTGAAGCAAAGTTTGAGCGGGAGCTTGACGAGGCACAAGAGATGCCCGACGTGATGCATGAGCGGCTCGAACGGGTGGAACTTCCGCCGCGCAAGACGGGGATCAGAGTCGAGCATGTGTCGCTCGTGTGGGTGCCGTTCTGGGTGACGGGTGGCGGCGAGCGGATCCCGGCGTATGCGATTGAGGAATAGCCGATTATTTCTTAGAGGTGTTGCAACACAGATGCACGCTCGGGTTATACCCGGCGTGGGGCAAGGCAAACGCAAGGGGGTTCACACGATGAATACTACAACTGGACTTGGGAGATGCTGGGCAGGATTACTCGGCGTGGTGGTTGTCACGGCTTCGAGTGCGCACGCTCAACAACGGGTGTTTCTCGAATGGGTGTGGCAGCAGGGTCAGCACCTGACGTACGAGATCACCGAGGAACTCGAACAACAAAGCCGAAACGAGGTGATGGGCGAAGTCACCGAACAAACGCTGAGCGATACGCGGGTGTGGACAACGGAGCAGACGGTCACAAGCGTTGATGACGAGGGCGTGGCAACGATCCAAAGGGCCTACACCCGGCTCAAGATGTCGCACACTGACGCGGACGGCAAGAAGATCAGCTACGACTCGGATCAACCAAACTTAAAATCGGCATCGGACCCACGCATCAAGCCCTTCGCGGGGTTCGTGGGCAAGACGATCGAGTTTGATGTTGATCGCACCGGCCGGGTGCTGCGCGCAAGCGGGGGCGGGGCACTGATCAAAGCAATCACCCAAGGCATGCTCGGCTCACCTGTGGATCTGGGAGCCTTGGGCGGGGGCATAGGTGGGGGGATGGGGGGGATGGACTATG
>CAYUVO010000141.1:0-5563 GCA_964448185.1 uncultured Phycisphaeraceae bacterium | reverse complement strand
TCTTCGATGTGGCCACCGGCCAGCAGCTCTTCAAGCTCACCGCGTCCGACGCCGCCGAGGGGGACCTGTTCGGCCTCTCCGTGGCCATCTCCGGCACCACTGCCATCGTCGGGGCACCGTTCGACGACGACGCGGGCGGTTCCTCCGGCTCTGCCTACATGTTCGATCTGGCCAGCGGCCAGCAGCTCTTCAAGCTCACCGCGTCCGATGCCGCAGGGGGACAGATCGGTGATCGGTTCGGCCAGTCCGTCGCCCTCTCCAACACCACCGCCATCGTCGGGGCGAACCTTAACTCCGACGCAGGCTTTGGCTCAGGCTCAGCGTACCTCTTCGGTCTGGCCACCGGCCAGGAGTTGTTCAAGCTCACCGCGTCCGATGCCGCGGCGGAAGACTACTTTGGCTCGTCCGTGGCCATCTCCGGCACCACCGCCATCGTCGGGGCCCATCGCAATAACGACGTGGGTCCAGGCTCCTCCGCGGGCTCCGGATCGGCCTATGTCTTCGATGTGGCCACCGGCCAGGAGTTGTTCAAGCTCACCGCGTCCGACGCGGCGGCGGATGACTCCTTCGGCTACTCGGTTGCCGTCTCCGGGACCACCGCCATCTTTGGAGCACTCTCTGACGCAAACGCTGGCTTCCGGCCCGGCTCTGCTTATGTCTTCGACCTGGCCACGGGCCAGCAACTCTTCAAGCTCATCGCGTCCGACGTCGCGGCGGGTGACCTGTTTGGCTACTCCGTGGCCATCTCCGGCACCACCGTCATCGCTGGGGCATGGCGCGACGACCACGCTGGCACCAACTCTGGCTCGGCGTATGTGTTCGATGTCACCACGCTGCCCTGCCCGGGTGATATCGCAAACGAACTTGGTGAACTCAACCCCGACGGCACGGTTTCCTTCGGCGACTTCATGGCGATGCTCGCTCTTGTCGGCCCATGTCCGGGTGGCACGCCGGGTTGCGATGGCGATATCGCCGACGACTTTGGCACCTTGGGCGCTGACGGCATGGTCGGCTTCGGCGACTTCCTCGCGCTGCTCGGGCTTGTCGGGCCGTGCCCGTGAGAAGCGGGCAATTGGGGATAGGGGGGAGAGTGAGCAAGAGGCTCGCTCTGCTACCCCTTGAACCGATCGGCGACCGCTGGGGTCTTGGAGGTCAAGTCTGGGAGTAGTTCGCGTTCTTCATCGGTGAGCTGATCGGGGTCGGGAGCGTGGACCACCACGACTGCGAACAGGTCGCCTGCTTCGCCGGTCTTTGGAGTGACGCCTTGGCCGCGCACACGCAGCGTGGCTCCCGAAGTGGTGCCCTCGGGGATGCGGAGGCTCACGGTCTTGCCGGTGGGCGCGGGGATCTCGACGGTGGCTCCGAGCGCCGCTTCCGCCACACTCAAGGGCAGATCGAGTTCAAGATCCATCGGTGAACCCACGACCCGGCGATAGATCGGGTGCCGCCCGATGCGGACGGTCACGATGAGGTCGCCCGCAGAGCCTTCGCCGAAGCCAGTTTCGCCGCCGCCACGGACGCGGAGTTTGGCGCCTTCTTGCACGCCGGCGGGCACCTTGAGCTCGATGGTCCGGCTGCCCGCCCCCCCGCTCCCGCTGCCCGTTCCAGCATCGAGCCGGATGGTTTCGGTCCCGCCACGGATCGCGGTCATGAACGAGAGCTCGACAGGTCTGTGCAGATCTCGCCCTCGCCGCGCGGGTCTCGCACGCCCGGGTCCGCCTTGAGCTCCGAAGAACGCATCGAACATCGACCCGAGATCTTCGGGGTCCATGCTCGCTGCGGTCTGGGTAAACACGTCATCGCCGGCGTGCCCATATTGGTCATACTTGCGGCGTTTATCGGGATCACTCAGCACGCCATACGCGCGTTGAAGCTCAGAAAACCGCTCGGCAGCGCCGTCGCTTGTGTCCACATCGGGGTGGAGCGATCGCGCTTTGTTGCGGTAAGCCTTTTTGATCATCTCGGGGGTCGCGCCACGGACCACGCCGAGAACATCGTAGAGATCGCGTGACTTGGTGCTCATGCGAACTCGGGCCTCCTGTGCATCATTCATCTTTACTGAAGCGAGCCGAGTTTGTTATTCGCCGCCCGAGCCGTCGCTTGCGGGAGCCTCGGGTCCAACTTCTGCGTCGGGAACAGGTCCGACTGGTTCGGTCGGAGCAGGCGGTGGTGGCGGCGTGACGTACTGCGTCTGGAACGTGAAGATCAGGTCCGACCAGATCGGGATCGCTCCACCCGCAGCTGCGCGGTCACGATAGCCCACGTCCGAGCGAACGATAAAGCGGTGTGATTCGCCCGCCTGAACCCCCATGATGGCGCCTTTCAACCCCGGGATAAGTCTGCCGGGCGCTACGAGCCGAAGCACCTTGCCACCAGGTTTTTTCGATGAGTCGAACATGTAGCCTGGGTTGTCGCTGTCGCGGAGATAGCCCCAGTAATGGAAGCCGACTTTGTCGCCTGCGCTGAGGGCCGAGCCCGCATCGAGGTCGAGCAAAGTGATCCGCCACACGCTGTCGCTGATCTGTTCGCTCGTAAACGGGTGATCCCATTTCGAGAAGCCGAAGAAGCTGCCTGCTGCAGGGCCAGAAACAAGGGCACCCGCCGCATCAAAGAATCGGTCGGCGACCTGAAGCGACCCGGGCGTGATCCGCATCTCGCTGGTCATCTCCATCGCGCCGCGTTGGTTGGTCGGGTACGCACACGAAGTGGACCCGGACCAGCCGTTACCCGAAAGGGTCATCGTCATATCGAGCGTGCCCCGCAGCTCCTCTGCTCTCAGAGCGGGGAAGAACGCGGGATACATCCACATCGCGGTCATCGAGTCGGTGCGCTTGTGATCGATCATCTCCAAGGTACGGAGGTGGATATCGCCGCTGCGATCCCAGAACTGAAGGATCGCCTGGAAGTAGGGCAGGTGGAGACTGTTGATCGCCGCGACTTCGACGTACATCGCGTTGGGGTACGCCTCCAGACGAACCGGAGCAAACGTGATGACCGTGTCGGTCGAGTCGTCAGAGCCGAACTCGTCGAGCGCCGCGTTTGATTTCCATGAGCCCGAGAGCATGTCCGCGATCTGCGCGAACGCGGGATTTGTCCAGTGGGCTTGGTAGGTGCCGTCGCCATCGAGCGGCGAAGCGGGCCTCTGTGGCTCTTCGGGCACCTCTGGAGTCTCATCTTGTGCCAGAGCCGGAGCACCGACACAAGCCATCAACGTAGAACACAACAGCGCGAACGGGACATGGGGCTTCAGACGCATCGTTCAATCTCCAGTGCGAATCACTGACTGTCTACCAGTCGGTCAATCTACATTTGTTTCGTATCAAAACACAGGGTCTGCGGCTGTCAGGCCAGTTCAGGGAACATCTTGGTTACGACACCAACGAGGTCCGCAACGTGCGAGGATGATTCATCAAAGAGCTTCTGCTCATCGGGCGTGAGCTTGAACTCCACCACCTTCTCGACGCCGCCCGCACCGAGCAGGGCGGGCACGCCCACGAACAAACCCTTCTGACCGAACTGGCCATCGAGGTATACCGCTGAGGGGATGATGCGTTTCTTGTCCTTGACGATCGCCTCGACCATCTGGATGGTGCCGCTCGCGGGGGCGTAGTAGGCGCTGGTGCCCATGAGCTTGACGATCTCGCCGCCGCCGGCTTTGGCGCGATCAACGCACGCGGTAATCTGGGCATCGCTCAGCAGGTCGGTCACGGGGATGCCGTGGACGCTGGTGAGCCGTGGCAGGGGGACCATGTCGTCGCCGTGCCCGCCTAGGAGCAACGCCTGAACGTCCTCGACCGAGCAGCCGATCTCCCAAGCGATGAACGTGCGGAACCGGGCGACGTCCAGAGCGCCCGCCTGACCCATGATGCGGTTCGTGGGAAATCCCGTCGCCTTCCACGCGGTATACACCATTGCGTCGAGCGGATTCGACACCACGATCACACATGAATCGGGCGCGAACTTGGCGATGTTCTCGCTGACGCTCTTGACGATCTTGACGTTGGTCTGGATCAGATCATCGCGGCTCATGCCCGGCTTGCGTGGGATGCCAGCGGTAATCACCACGACGTCCGAATCGGCGATGTCCTTGTAGTCGCTCGTGCCGACGATGTTGGAGTCGAAGCGTTCGAGCGGGCCGCAGCAGGCCAGGTCGATCATCTTGCCCTGCGCGACACCCACCTTGTCGGGGATGTCGAGGACGACGATATCCCCGAGTTCCTTCTGAGCTGCCCAGTGCGCACAGGTCGCGCCCACGTTCCCGGCCCCAATAATGCTGATCTTTGCCCGTTTGGCCATGTGCTAGTCCTCTTTACAAGCGTGCGAGTCACAGGGTAGGACGACCGCATCGGCCCGTCCGCCGATCACGTCCATCCAATCTCCAAGCCGGTGAGATTCCCTCACGCATCGGGCCAGAGACCCAGCCGATCTTCGACCTCCAAGAGCCCCACTTTGACCGGAGCCCTCGGCGGCAACGACACCGTCCCGATCGCTCCCCGCGAGAACGCCACCACCAGCAGCGGCTGGCCCGCGAGCACGTCGCCATGAGCCGGGGCAATCACATCGCGGACCGGTCCGCCCTTGGCAAAGTCGAACTGGCGGTACACCTGGGCCATCGGCCTGCCCTCGACGCAAAGGAGCTCGCCCGCCTGAGCTGCGAGCCACGATTCAACAACACTCGCCATTTGCAGGTCGATCAGCCGGGCGTTGGGCCGAGCGATCGCTCCTACCACCGAGCCGGGCATCATGGGGATGCCGGGGGATGCGAGGCGGAGCTCGTGGTCGTCGTCTGGAGCTGAGGGATCTTGCGAGCCAAGAATCGCTGAAAGCATCGCCGCGAGGTCTGCCGGATGCCTCAAGACCACCGGCTCATCGCCCCCGAGCACCCACTGGGTCGCGGTGTTCTTGGCCGATGCGAGCGATGCGAGGGCGTCGTCGATCAGCTCTGCGACCAACTGGGGGATCGGTTCCGGGATGCCGTGCTCCGCCCAGAGTTTGTGGAGCTTGTCGGCGTGCGCACGCTGAGCGATCTCGGCCCGGTCGATGGCACTCGCCCGATCGGCGGGATCCAACGCATCAAGCTCGCCCAAAGCGTGGGTGATCGCTTGGAGTTCGATGATCGAGGGGACGGCGGCTTTCCATCGCGAGCCGACGTCGTCGTCGGGCAACGCGAGCGAGGCCTGTGCGAACTGCGTCCAACGGGCGAGCAGAGCGGTCCATGTGATGGCTCGAGTGGAATCGGGAGCGGTCATGGCACAGGGTAGCTCGCCCCCCCCGCCACCCCTGCCCCCCCACGCCTTTTACGGGCACGGCCCGACGAGCCCGAGCAGCGCGAGGAAGTCGCCGAAGCTGACTTGGCCATCGCCGCCAAGTGTGCCAAAGTCGTCGGCGATGTCGCCCACGCAGGGTGGTGGTGGGCTTGTATCAAACACATACGCCGACCCGGAGTCTGTGCTCCCGTCGTCGTCCAACCGTGCTGTGGCGATGGTGGTCGTGCCGGAGATGGCCACGGAGACGCCGAACTGGTCCTCCGTCGCGGGATCGGATGCGGCGAGTTTGAAGAGCT
>CAYUVO010000140.1:0-5569 GCA_964448185.1 uncultured Phycisphaeraceae bacterium | reverse complement strand
GTGCTTCTTGGTCTCCGCAGCGCAAAGCCAAGGGATTCCTGGCGGCGGACCTGGGCAGGGAGCATCAGATTGCCCAATCAACGATCACCTTGCTCAGTTCCCTCCGGGTTGGCTGGACCATGCCTCTCCCCCCGAAGTTGAGCAGGATTGGTATAAAGTAGAGGTTTTGCATGAAACCCTCACCACAGTAACCAAAAAAGGGACTTGGATCGAAGAGCCCCCCTATATGTGCGCTTACTTACCAGTTGAAGAGATCAGCATCCCATCACCTTCAGAGCACACGTCTGAGGTTGAGTTCAAGGTGTGTTTTTCAGCGGGATCAAGTCTCAGTATCCAAGCTACAACCGCATTGCAGAATATCCTCTTAGGGGAACTCGGGATTGTCTTGACTGCCGGGTGGACCCTTAACGCCGAAGGCTGCTATAAAAAAAGTGAGACTTATACTTATTTCACTCCACGGTTTCAATGTTACGAGACAGTATCAAGAAGTGCCTGGGTCGAACGAACCCTCGAAGGAGAGGTAAAGACTGCATCGCAACGATTTGTATGGGAGGTCAGTTATCCTTCAGGGACTCAAACGGTAGTAACTTTTTGTAACTACCAAGTAGCGGTTGAAAAGGTAAGTGACACGAGCAGTGTTGGCCACCAGCTTGCTCCCTTGACAAATGTCCCGATTACAAATCCCGACCCTTGGGACGGACGCCGAGTCAGTCGTTGCTGTGAAGATCCACCGTCGCCAGCAGATCCCTGCTGCGGAGCCGAAGCCTCACAATAACTGTAACCATTGGAGCTATTCTATCATGAATATTCATCTTCACCTACTAATGCTGGTCACCAGCAGCACCATGTTATGCACCTCAGCCTCTGGCCAACTCAGGCCGAGCACCCCCGATGAGTGGTCACGGCTCAATGCGGTGTTCGATCGCGACAGAGAACTTCGCGATCAGGTCATCACTGATCCTTCGACGCGCCAGGCCGCGTTTGCCGCTCAAGTGGCGGGTGATGAGGCGTTGGCCATGATCCACGCCGGCGACTATGGCAATGGACACATGGGTCGAAGCGCTGCCTCATTGCTGAATCGCACAGGTCAGCAGAATGCAGCCGCTATAGTACTTCGTGCCGTCGCAGACAATCCTGAAACCCCCCACGACAAAGTCGACAGCCTGCGTCAACTCGGACAGCTTTACTATACGCAGCCGGGTGGTCGGCACCGTGCCGAAGAGACGTTCCGCGAAGCGTATGAGTACGGCATTGCACACTGGGATCTAGGACACGAGACATGGTCTCGCTCATTTATAAACTCAACGTTTTCTCTCTCACGCATCTATCGGTCGAGTGGCCGCGACGCACAAGCAGAAGAAATCTACACTTTCATCGCATCGAAACCGCAGGGCACCTTCCCACCCGTCGATGATAAAATGGCCCTCTTGGGCATCGCCAAGGTGCGTCAGGAAGCACAGGACACCGATGCGGTCGAAGCCACTCTCGTTCAACTCTTTGATCGGTATCCCGAGTTCGGGATCAGTGAAAAAAGCGGCGTCACCGCTCGGATCAAGCATCTGGAGTTTCTTGACCCCGAGCTCAAGTCTGACGAGTACGCCGCAACACTCGAACGCATGTGGAACGAGCACCCGGACACCCCCGACGGGATCGTTCTCATGATCTCGCAGCGACTCGCCGATGCGTATCTCCGTCGCCATGAGTTCGAGGCGGCGATGACCGTTCGCGTCGAGGCTGTGGATCGACTGCGTGCAACAGATTCTCACGCGAAGATCATGGCGTCTAATGATCGCTTTAGAACATCGGGAATCATCACTGGCAATCTGATGGCGGCGCTCAACAACCTAATTAATGATGCGCGACAGTACGACGATCCTGAGCTTGGACTCACCGCACTCATCGAGGCCGACGCTCTCTATCAAGCGGCCAAGGGCGAGCGCTTCCCGGGTTTCGACAAGCTTCTTGAACGCTTCAGCCCGGCTCCTGTTCCCGCTCCCAAATAGGCTGCAAAC
Source organism: uncultured Phycisphaeraceae bacterium (assembly GCA_964448185.1). GTDB lineage: Bacteria > Planctomycetota > Phycisphaerae > Phycisphaerales > UBA1924 > OFTM382. Next base: position 3,557 of record CAYUVO010000140.1, on the reverse strand, counting down.
CCGACCCGCTCGCGGGCGTACTATCCCGGACCTATGCAGATCCGGAACTTCTCCATCATCGCTCACATCGACCACGGCAAGTCCACGCTCGCCGATCGACTCCTCCAGGCCACCAACGCGGTCTCTGACCGCGAAGCCAAGGAGCAGATCCTCGACTCCATGGAGCTCGAACGCGAGCGCGGCATCACCATCAAGGCGTCCGCGGTCACTGTGTTCCACGAGCACAACGGCGAGCAGTTCATGCTCAACTTCATCGACACGCCGGGCCACGTCGATTTCGGCTACGAGGTCTCACGAGCCCTAAAAGCCTGCGAAGGGGCTCTGCTGGTCGTCGATGCAGCCCAGGGCGTCGAGGCCCAGACCGTCGTCAACACCTACCTCGCGGTGAGCCAGGACGTCGAAATCATGCCCGTGCTCAACAAGATCGACCTGCCCGGAGCCATGCCCGACGACGTCGCGATGGAAGTCGAACAGGTCTTGGGCCTGCCCGCTGAAGAATGCTTGCTGGTGTCGGCGAAAACCGGCCAAGGCATCCCCGAGCTGCTCGCTGCAATCTGTGACAGGTTCCCGCCGCCACGCCCGCCCGAGGTCGAAGAAGCCCGAGCCCTGATCTTTGACGCCATCTACGACGACTACCGGGGCGTGGTCATCTATGTCCGCATGTTCGACGGCACCATCAAAGTCGGCGACAAGATCCGCATGATGGGCCTCGACCGCACCTACCAGGTCACCGAACTCGGCAAGTACACGCCCAAGCAAACCAAGGTCAAGCAGCTCGGCCCGGGCGAAGCGGGCTACCTCGTCGCTGCCATCAAGACCCTCGCCGATGTGCGAGTGGGCGACACGATCACCAGCGATCTCCGCCCGGCTGCCGAGGCTCTGCCCGGGTACGAGCCGCCGAGACAGATGGTGTTCTGCGATCTCTACCCCGCGACAACCACCAAAAAGGGCACCGACTTCGAGGACATGCGCGACGCCATCGAGAAGCTCTCGCTCAACGACGCCTCGTTCACCGCCCAGACCGTCCACTCTGAAGCCCTCGGCTTCGGGTTCCGTTGCGGCTTCCTCGGGCTGCTCCACATGGACATCATCCAAGAACGCCTCGAACGCGAGTTCGACCTCGAGATCGTCCAGACCGCCCCCACCGTTTCTTATAAAGTTGACGTGCGGGGCAAGGGCGGCAAGACCGTTGAAGTCGAGGTCCACAACCCCGCCGACCTGCCCGACATGGGCTCGGTGCTCTCGATCAAAGAGCCCATCGCCCGCGTCGAGATCATGGTGCCCAAGAAATACATCGGCGATATCATGAAACTCTCGCTCGAACGCCGGGGCATTTATAAGACGCAGACGTATGTCTCCGAGACGCGCGAGCTTCTTACGTTCGAGATCCCGCTGGCTGAACTTATCTTTGATTTCTACGACAAGCTCAAGTCCATCACCGCCGGCTACGGCACGATGGACTACGAGCTCAGCGAGTACCGCCAAGACAACCTCTGCAAGGTCGATGTGCTCATCAACGGCGAACCCGTCGAGGCGCTGAGCATGATTACCCACCGCGACAAATCAGAAGCCAGAGGCCGGGCGCTGCTCGCTCGGCTCCGCAAACAGATCCCACGCCACCAGTTCGAGATCCCGCTCCAAGCGGCCATCGGCGGCAAGATCATCGCACGCGAAACCATCAAGGGGTTCCGCAAGGACGTGACGGCCAAGTGCTACGGCGGCGACATGAGCCGGAAGCGCAAGCTGCTCGACAAGCAGCGTAAGGGCAAGCAGCGGATGAAGAACATCGGCGCGGTGAGCATCCCGCAAGAAGCCTTTATGGCCGTCCTCGATGTGGGGGAGTGAAAGCTGAGTGCAAGCATCTCATCCGCAGATAGAGCTATCATTTCAACGACATGATGACTGAAGCAATGCAAAAAGCAGGCGATGCGGCAGAACGCCAAATGCAGCACTATCTGCGACGCGAGTTCACCGACAGCGACCCGCTGCGGATCATCCACAACCTCCGCTTGCACGACCCGGCGTTGACCGAAGCCGACGGGTCGCCCGCTGTCTCGCAGATTGACCACTTCGTGGTACATCCAAGGGGCGCATTCATCATCGAGAGCAAGTCGATACATGACCGTGTGCGAATCGGCTCAGATGGAACCGGCGGGGACGAGTGGGCTCGGTCATACCAAGGCCGTTGGCTAGGAATGAACTCGCCGTTGCGCCAAGCCGAGCGTCAAGCCAAGGTTCTTCGGAACATGCTCCAAGCGAACAGAAGGGCATTGCTTGCACCCATGAAAGGAGTGAACAGACTTCTTGGTAAACTCTTGGTGAAGACCGACCAACGCGGGTTCATCAACATGCCCACCCAGATCATTGTCGCAGTGTCAGGGAGTGGCATCATTGATCGCGTCAGGGGGTGGAAAGAGCCAACCGAGCCTTACCAATCATTCGTGTGCAAGGCGGATCTGGTCAGCAGCAAGATTAAAGAAGAGCTGGCGAGACATGCTCAGTCTCCATCGCTTCTCGGAAAATCCGAGAGCCAGTACGGAATCTGGCAGATGAATCTGGCTGAAGTCATCGCTGTCAGCGAGTTTCTCCAGAGCATGCACACGCCGCTGCAACGCTCGGCAAAGACCTCCGCCCGTTCGCCATCGCCCCCCTCTACGCAATGTCCATCATGTAGCGGAACCAAGCTCGCCGCGATGTCGGGCAAGTACGGCTACTACTGGAAGTGTTCAACTTGCAATACCAACACTTCGATGGCAAAAGTCTGTGGAGCATGTGGGGCAAAGAGTGACAGAGGGCGCGTTGTAAAGGCGCATAAAGTCGGAATGCAGTACCTTCTTAGATGTAGTGCCTGCAACTATGAATGTGACATATGGAACACCTCTTGGAATCACAAGTGAATAGAATGCCAACCCCATGAACCTCACACAAAAACTACGACAACTCCACTCCGACATCGCCCAAGCAAAGGACGGCTTTAAGATCGTCGATGCCTGGGCCATGGCCGATCGGCTCCTCTCGCGGATGCCCATCGACCAAGCCCGCCTCAAAGAGATCATCGCCGACAAGGACGCCGACGGCCTCGACGACCTGATCGATCAGCTCGAGAACCCGCCCGAGGCCAAGAGCCAGCCGCTGCCCACGTTTAGCGATGGCGACCTCGACGCGGCCATGCGGGCCTTTAAGAAACGCCTCAAGATCACGATCCTCAGCGACGAATCCCGCCTCGGCGGTCGGTACACCACGGGCGGCCGGACGTCCAAGATCGACGCCATCGAGCCGCCCACCGGATTCGACTCAAAGATCTGGAAAGCACTCTCCCGCGCCGGCAGGCTCACCGACACCGGCGGGGGTTTTTACTCGATGCCCAAGAAGTAGGCGTCGGTCTCGCCGAGAACGCAGAGGCGCTGAGATCGGCCATTCATGCGCCCCCCCCCGCCCCCCCGGCCCCCCCCGGCCCCCTTGCCGATAGCGAACGGTCGTTGTCAAGCCATCTACGGTCGTTGTCAAGCCATCTACGGTCGTCGTCAAGCCATCTACGGTCGTTGTCAAGGCATCTA
>CAYUVO010000139.1:0-5607 GCA_964448185.1 uncultured Phycisphaeraceae bacterium | reverse complement strand
TTGGCGACCTTGGGGATACGGTGGGCGGAGGTCTCGCGGTGGAGTTCGTTATCGATGATCAACACCTGGCCGGGCACGGTCTCGTAACGCCCGAGCCACGGGCGACCGGTCGCCACCGCGATCGCCAGGTCGAGCGTGAGCCATGACTTGCCCGTCTTGGGGCTGGCAATGACATTCATCGTCTCGCCCTCGCGCAGCAGGCCGTGGATCACGGGCGGGCGGAGCAGCGGGAACGATGCGACCAGCTCACCAACCGCGATCGGCGAGGGCTGAAACGCCCCGGTGCTTGGCGCGGGAGGGGCGGCGATGAACCCCGAGAGATCGACGCCGTGGGTGTCCGTGTCTGGCGTGCTTCCGTAGCCCTCGCCCGCCAGCGCCGACGCGGCCTTGGCGAAATCGCCCGCGTGTTCGAGCAGCGCGTAGACCGCGAACGGGGCGTAGCCCTTGTGCGACTCGAAAGGCGGGGCGTTGGTCGAGAAAACATAGAACACGCCGTCCTTGAGCGTCGCGCTCGTGCCCACGGCCTTGCCCGGGCGTCGCCAGTGTTCGTTGTCGCCGCACTTCACGAGCGCCCATCCGTGTCGCAGGAGCACTTCGCGTGGGTCGCCGCGCTCGTTGAAGTCGTCGCCGGGCCGAGAGCGGCAACTATCCGGTGTTTCCGGATAGTTCACTTTCGATGGCGTTCCCTCCACCACGGGGATGGGTGTCTCGTCGAGCCCCCACGCGCAGCCGAGCAGTGTGTCCCGTTCATCGCATGTAATCGTCGGCGAGGCGGTCAGCTCGCCTTGGATGAGTTCATAGCCATCCGACGGTGCGCACAGGAACAGCCCGCCCTCGCCCCGCGTCTCGATCATGGTGACCACGACCTGCCACGCCCCGTCGCCCGACTGCCTCGGCGTGTATTCCTTCGTCCCGATGACCAGTGGCTCGGGTCCGTCGCTCTCGATCACCCGGCTGGCCAGCTTCATGTTCCCCGAGACCGGCTCGGCGCATCGGTACACGACATGGAACCCGCCCGAGGGCGTGCGTTCGATGACCAGCCGATCGAGCAAGTCCGGCGATTGCTCGTTGACCGCCTGTTTCCACGGCTCGAACGCCTCGCCGCCGAGGTCGAAGTCGATCATCTCGAGGTTGCCCGAGACGGTGCCGCAGACGAGACACACCGCCCCCGCGTCATCGCCGAACCACGATCCGAGTTCGTCGGTGCTCGGCAGCCGCTGCTGGTACGCCTTCCACGCGGGCAGCGCGACGCGCTTCTCGCCCCCGCGCCGGATCGCGGGCAGGGCGCACAACCCGGCCGCCACGAATACCTCCGCGTGGGATCGGAGCGTGCCGTTGAGATGGGCAGGTGCTCGCGCCATCAGAACGGCACCTCGTCGGGATCGAAGCCGTAGCCGTCGAAGGCGAGCGCTGGCTCGGGCAGGTTGTCCGGGTCTTCGAGCCGTGGCGGCTTGTCGCCGAGCTCATACCCGACCACACGCTCCCAGCCATCGCTGGGCTTCTTCTCCGCCGTCACCCGATGTGTCGGCGCAAGCGCACCGGCATCTGCCCACTCAACCGCTTCGGCGACTGTTTCAGGCACCGGATCACGCGACCGCTCCCGCCACCATTGCTCGGCTTTCCTTCGCGCGTAGCCGGTGTGCTCGAAGCAGACCCACTCGCGCACCCAGCGGTTGAACCCGACGCGATACTCAACCCGCATCGTCGGCTTGGCGAGCGGATCGCTGCGCTTGTGATGCGTGTGGTACCCGACCTCGATGACCCGTTCCTCGTGGCGCGCTGGAGCCTCGTCTCCGGTCACGATCGCCGCATCGGAAGCGACGGCCTCGTGCTTGGCTTCCTGACGCGGCGAGAATGCGTGCCCACACTCCGGGCAGACGGCGTAGGCCGCGTGGATGAGCGCATCGCACTCGGGGCACTGCTTGGCCGGGGCCTCGCCCGAACCTGCATTGGAATCCGCAAGCCGGATCGCATCGACCGGACCATGCCGGAGCACATTGCCACCGAAGTCGAGCACGAGGCAGTCGTTCTTGCCGGGCGACAACCGGAATCCCCTGCCGACCATCTGGTAGTACAGCCCCGGCGAGAGCGTCGGACGAAGCAGCGCCACGCAATCGACACTGGGTGCATCGAACCCCGTCGTCAGCACATTGACATTCGCCAGATACTTCAGATCGCCCGCTTTGAATCGAGCGATGGTCTCGTCGCGTTGCGATACGGGCGTGTGGCCGCAGACAAACCCGCACTCGACGCCATGCGTGTGTTGGAGGATCGCCTGCACATGCTCGCCGTGCGCAACACCCGATGTGAAGACCAGCACCGCGTTGCGATCCGCCGTCGCCGCCACGATCTCGCTGCACGCCGACTCGACCAGGCCCTCGGCGTTCATCAGGTCTTCAACTTCGCCCGCGACGAACTCGCCACCACGCACATGCAGGTCGCTCGTATCGGCCACCGACTTCCCCGCCCGGCTCCGCAGCGGGCATAGGTATCCCTGCACGATCAACTCACGCACGCTGGCCTCGAAGCACACCTCGTTGAGGATCGTGTCGGGGCCGCAGATCGTCCCCGTCTTCATCCGGTACGGCGTCGCCGTCAGCCCGACCACCCGTTGATGGTCGCACAGATCGCGTGCATCGGTGAGGAACCGCCGATACATCCCCTCGCCGTCCGGCGGGATCAAATGGGCTTCGTCAACGATCACCAGATCCATCGGCCCAAGGTCGTGCGCCCGCTGATAGATCGACTGAATCCCCGCGACCGTCACCGCGTACCCGAGATCACGCCGACCAAGCCCGGCCGAGTACACCCCGATGGGCAGGTCGGGCGCGACGGCCTGGAGTTTTCCAGCCGCCTGTTCGAGCAGTTCCTTGACATGCGCGAGCACGATCACTCGCCCGCCCCAGTCTTGCACCGCCGCCCTACAAATCTCGGCGATGACATGCGTCTTGCCGCTTCCCGTCGGCAGCACGACCGCCGGGTTTGTGTTGGAGCCGGCGATGTGTTTCCACACCGCATCGACCGCGTCGCGTTGGTAGTGACGAAGTTCCATCAAGCCTCTGCCTCCGAAATACGCACGACGACCTTGCCGCCGGGGATGACCGGTGCTCGCTCGATGGCGAGCCGATCGATCTGGCTGTCGTCTTCGTAGATGCCACCGTGTTCGAGCGCATCGAGTAGCGCCTTGGTGATGTTGTCAAGATCGCGTCGGCGTCGGTCCGGCGGGTGTGCCGAAATACGGACCGTCAGCGAACCGGTCATTGGCTTGACGCATCGCGTCGCGAGGATGGCCAGCACACGCTGACGGAACCGCCGACCTTCCTTGCTGATGAGCGTGCGAGCCCCGACCCGCCGCCAGTAGTGATTCACCGACGGCGGGTAGGGCAGCTCGATCGTGAATGTGCTCAACGCTTCCACGGCGGCACACTCCCAACTGATGCAGCGGCAACGGGATCGGTGCTTCCCTTGCTTTCGTACCCCTTGACCTCGTTGGTCATCTCGCCCGTGTCGCCGCGTTTCTTGCAACCGACCTTGATCGTCAGCGGCAGGTTGTGCAGCTCGATCGAGTCCTTCGGGGCCAGCACGCCGACGGCCCGGCAGATTGCCGACAGCTCGGCCCGTGCGATCTTGACCGCCATCTCGCTCGGGTTGTCGAGGTTGAGCCTCGCCCAGACGAGCCGTCCCTTGTGCTCGCCTTCGAGCACTTGGAAGGTCAGTTGCAGGTACTGCCCCGTCCCCGCCTTGGTCGGCTTCATCTCCGTCTCAGTGATGATCGCCAGGTACTTGCCCGCGGGGATCGGATCGAATCCCACGGCGGGATCGACTTCGTTTGCGTTGAATCCACTCAGATCTGCCATGTTCAGGCTCCTTGTGTTTGTGGTTCAGTGGTTGATACATTTGATTCGACGGGCGCATCGACGCCCGGCTGCATCGGGCTCTCGCCGCGCAGGAAGGCGTCGAAGATGCGGTAATCGAGCGGCATCTCGTCGGGCAACCCGATTCGGTTCTTGGCCATGTGCGCCGGGCGTTCGGTCGTGCGGATGATCCGTTCGCCGGTGCCGATGCCCTGCGTCCGCTTGCGGCTGAAGCCCTCGTCCGTGTGCTTCGTGTGCACGCGGTAAGTTGCAAAGAGCACCTCGTCACACCATTCCTGGATCAACGCCGACGCGTGCTTATTGAGCCGAGGCACATACCGGTCGTAACTCTCGGTCTCGGGGTTGTCGAACTTCTCGATGCGGGCGTGCGCGATGAGGATGACCTGCATCCCGCGCTCGTTGCGCAGCGAGTCGAGCCCTTCGAGAATCTCCCGCCACTGCGTGAGCGCGAAGGTGTAGCCTTTGGCGTACCCGATGTCCTCGATCGACTCGACACCCCGCTTGGCGCAGACCTCGGCGAAGATCAGCCGTTCGAGCCAATCGAGCGAGTCGATGACGACGGTCTTGTATTCGTGGTCTTCGTTGTAGAGCGCCGCGAGCGATGCGAGGATGTCGCCGTAGCGTGTCGCCACCGGCAACTTGTCGCAGTCGATCTCACCGAGTCCGTCCTCGGTTTGGATGAAGACAGCGTTGTCCGCCATCGACCCGAAGGTCGATTTGCCGATGCCGTGCGTGCCATACAGCATCACGCGACGGGGCTTGGGTTGGCGGCCGGATTGGATGTGTTGAAGTGGGTTCATGGGTATAGGTCTCCTTGGGTTGATGTGTTGATTTTCAGATGGATGGGTTCACAGCCGGTCGAACTTGCGGAGCGATTCGAACCCGGTCGGCCAGTGATCGCGTCGCTCGCATTCGCTCAGCTCGGCCATCGCCTTTTCGTTGTCGCGTTGCGCGGCATCGAGCAACTTGGGGCAGATCACCCACACGCCACACCGGAACGGCTCGCGTTTCTCGACCGCGACGATGTGAACCGGGAGCGTGACGCCTGTGGCCTCGGCAACCAACGCCCGGTAGAAGGCGAGCTGATGGACATAGCCGTACGCCCGGATGCTCAGCTCGAACGAATCCAGATCGTCCGTGGTCTTGAGATCGACGAGCCCGCGTCCATCGACCGGGTTGATCCAGTCGAGCCGAATCTGGCATGGATGCCCCGCGTAAGCCCGCCGAATCACACCCTCGGCCGCTCCAACCGCCAGCAACTCACGAGCGAAGATGTGCGTCTTGACCGCCGCAGCCATCTGCTCGATCAACGCCGCCTGGTCGTCGCTGAGCACCGGCTTGCCAACCCGCTCCGCCCACTCAGCAAACGCCTTCGTCCCCGAGCCGAACGGCTTGTCCGTCTTGGGATTGATCGGTCCGCCCACCGCGAACTCGGCCTCGTACCGCTCGCGTCCTTCGAGGACGAGCACATGTGCCGCCCGCCCGACGAGGAACGCCGTGCTCTCTCGCCGAGGAATCAATCCCAGCCGCTTGCGCTGATAAAGCAACGGGCACCGCCGAAACTCCGCCAGCCAGTGCGACGACAGGTTGTCCTTCGCCTTGGCGTGATACACCTCCGCCGGCTCGTGGGTCAGGAATCGCAGATCGAGTTGTTTGTCGTGTTCAGAAGTTCGCGCAAGCATGGCCAGGTCCTCGGGATGAATGTCTTGGATGAAGTCGCCCTGCCCGAGAC
>CAYUVO010000138.1:0-5676 GCA_964448185.1 uncultured Phycisphaeraceae bacterium | reverse complement strand
GGACCCAGCGGTCGCCGGTATCGACGTGCTTGCTGAGGTAGTCGGTGGTCTCGATGGAGACGTCGTATCCCTCGTCCGGCTTGAGTGTGTAGGGCATCGGCGGGTGTTCCTCTGGAGCCACAATTGGGGGCACAGCTGAGGCCAACTGTCGGGCCGTGGGGGGGGGGGCAGGATCTCGAACGGGAGTCTAGGGGGACTGATGCCGGGGCGGGTGGGGCTGGCGCAGAGCGGTGGCGATGATGACAGCGGTTCCGGGGGGCATCAGCCGATCGGTGGGTGGGGCAGGGATGGCGGGGCGTTCGCCCAAGAGGACCGTACCCGTGAGATCGAGCCCCTCGGGCAGCTCGGCGGCGTCTTCGCCCACGTTGACGATGATGAGCACCCTTTGATGGGCAGGTCGGCCGCTCTGGTCGCGTTGATAGATCAGCAGGCCGGGCGCGTCGGATTCGATGACCCGGACGTCGTCGCTCCGCAGGGCCGGGTTGGCTGCTCGCATGAGGATGAGGGCGCGGTAGTGCTCGCGGAGCCCGCCGGGCTGGTCGGCTGCGGTGACGCTGACGAGCGCGGGGTCGTCAGCCAGAGCTTTCCAGGGCGTGCCGGTGGTGAAGCCTGCGTTGGGCTCGGTGTTGTTCCAGGCCATGGGGGTTCGCAGGTCGGGGTCGGGCTTGTCGCCGGTCATGCCGATTTCTTCGCCGTAGTAGATGAAGGGGGTGCCGGGAAGCGTGAACTGGATGGTGGCTGCGAGCTTGGCTTTGTTGAGATTCCCCCCGAGGCGGGTGATGGTGCGGGTCTGGTCGTGGTTGGAAAGGAAGGTCGAGTAGACCGCTCCGCCAGCAGAGTACGGATACATCTCGGCGAGCTTGGTGATCTGTGCGCGCAGCGGCGAGGCGTCGCCATCACGGACCGCGTCGATGAGCCGATAGCTCAGATCGAACTCGAAGGCAGAATCGACCGACGAGTTGGAGATGTATTGATGGACGGTTTCGGAGTCGTCCCAGACCTCGCCCACGGTGAAGCCGGTGGGCTTGGTGTCATGAACGTGCGCACGGAAGTTGGCGAGCCAGTCGAAGGTTTCGGGCGTGTTTTCGAGCTCGTCGGGGAATGTTTCGATGAGGTACTTGATGGCGTCGAGCCGGAAGCCGTCGATGTTGAGGTCGGTGAGCCACATGCTCGCCGCGTCGTGGATCTCGCGGGTGACGTGCCCGTTGCGGAGGTTGAGGTCGGGCATGGTCGGGCTAAAGACGCCGTAGTAGCTTTTGCGGTTGTGCCCGCGTGCGTTGTCATGCCAGACGTTCTGATCCCACGGCCCTTTCCACTGCGGGCGAGGATTCTGCATGACGTACCACGTCCGCTTGGCACTGTCGGGCTGGACGGCTTCCGTAAACCACGGGTGCTTCCACGACGAGTGATTGACGACCCAATCAATGATGACGCGGATGCCTCGCTTATGGCATTCGTCGACGAACTGTGCGAACAGCTCGTTGGTGCCCAGCTCGGCGTCGACCTTGGAGTAGTCCTCGATGTCGTAGCCGTGATAGCTTTCGGATTCGTTGATGGGCATGAGCCACAGGGCGGTGATGCCCAGGTCGGTGTTGGTGGTGGGGTCGCCATCGTTGAGGAAGTCGAGGTGGTCGATGAGGCCCTGGAAGTCGCCCTTGCCGTCGCCAGCGAAGGGACCATGATCGGCGTCCGCGAATGAGCGCACAAAGATTTCATAGAAGACCGCGTCACGCCACCACGGGCGGGCGTCTTGTTGGTTGGGGGCGGGCTGGTCGGGGTCGGCTTCTTGGGCGAAGCATGGAGTGGCGAGGCTCAGGGCCGACGCGAAGATTGAGGCGAGGAGCATGGCGTGGGGTGTGCGCATGGGTGCAGCGTACACGGAGTGATGGCCCGTCCCTACGAATCGCGGGGCAGTATTTAGTCTTCGTCGAGGTGTTCGGTGAACTTGCCGAGCTGGGTGTGGCGGGTGAGGTCGTACCACAGCGGGGTGATGGTGATGCATCGGCGTTCGATGAGCTCGGCGACGTCGGTGCCTTCGTCGGTGGCGTGGAAGTCGAGGCCGTGACCCGCGGACCAGTAGTAGATATCGCCTCCCGGGCTTTCTCGGCGTTCGTAGCGGTCGATGAGGCCATGAACATTCATGGGGCACACGCGGACGGGGAGCTTGGCGTAGGGGTCAACGGGTGGGTGTTTGCGTCCGGGTTCGCAGACGGCTCGGAGGAGGCCGAGTTCTTCGAGAGCTTCGCCCGAGGTGAGGCCGTCAGACTCGGTGGATTCGCAGCGGGGGATGTTGATGTTGACGCAGGTGTGCGCACCGAGGAGGTCGGTTTCGACGATGCGTTCGATGGTGCGAACGGCGTGCCCGGCCCCGGCGTCGAAGTCGGGCTTGCACGCGCCCAGGTGCATGCTGGTGGCGATCGAGGGGATGCCGAGGAACGCGCCTTCGAGGGCGGCTGCGACGGTGCCCGAGTAGATGACGTTGATGCCGCAGTTGGCTCCTGCGTTCATCCCGCTGATGATGAGATCGGGCAGGGAGTCCTTGCCGAAGCGGTCGGCCCAGATGGCTGAGAGGGCGACTTTGACGCAGTCGGCGGGCCTGCCATCGACGGAGATGCCCTCGAAGGGACCGAGTTTGGCGGGGTCTGTGATGGAGGGGGTGGGTGCGAGATCGTGTTTGAACCGCACTCGCCGGGTCATGAGGGGCTGATGGAAGGTGACGCCGTGGGAGGTGGCGCTCTGGACGGTGGCGGGAGCTACGACGAACACCTCGGCGCCGGCAAGGGGGCTCGCGGGGGTGGAAATGGCGTTCATCAGGGCTTTATGGAGGGCGATGATGCCCGGGGCTCTGATGCCGTCGTCGTTGGTGAGGAGGATTCGCACGTTGGAGGTTAGGGGGGCAGGAGGAGGGGGGGATTGTGGGAGGGCGATGGCCCGAATCGCGTGTGAGCGGGATAGTGTTGTGGCATCATGACTTCACCCACCACCGATTGTCCTGTTTCGTCCGATACCGAGCCCCGGATGCAGGTTTGCGACAGCATTCTCGATGCGATCGGCAACACGCCTTTGGTCCGGCTCAACCGGGTGATTGATCCGGGGCTGGCGCAGGTGCTCGTCAAGTGCGAGTTCATGAACCCGGCGGGGTCGATCAAGGACCGGATGGCGGCGTACATCATCGAGCGGGCCGAGGCTGAGGGGTTGCTCAAGCCGGGCGGGGTGATCGTCGAGAACACGTCGGGCAATACGGGGATGGGCGCTGCGATGGTGGCAGCGGCCAAGGGATACAAGTCGATCTTCACGATGCCCGACAAGATGAGCCAAGAGAAGATCGACGGCTTGCGGGCGTTTGGGGCGGAGGTCATCATCACGGCGACCGACGTGCCGGGGGATTCGCCGGATCACTATGTCAATGTTGCCAAACGCAGGGCGGAGGAAACGCCGGGCTCGTTCTATCTCGATCAGTACCACACGCAGTGGAACATCGAAGCGCACGAGAAGCTGACCGCTCCCGAGATCTGGGAGCAGACTCAGGGCGGCCAGATCGACGCGATCGTTGTCGGCACCGGGACCGGCGGAACGATCAGCGGGATAGGCCGGTTCTTCAAGAAACAGAAGAGCCCGTGTTTGATCGTCGGGGTTGATCCGCTGGGCAGCGTGCATTACAGCATTTTCAAGACGGGCAAGATGTCCACGCCTTATGTTTATAAGGTCGAGGGTCTGGGCGAAGATATCGTGTGCCGGGCGTTTGATCCGAGCGTGGTTGATGAGATGCATCAGGTCGATGACTTCGAGTGTTTCACAATGGCACGCAGGCTGGTCCGCGAAGAAGGATTGTTCTGCGGCGGGTCGTCGGGTGGCATGGTGCATATCGCGTGCGAGATCGCCAAGAAGTGGGGCAAGGACGGCGCGAACAAGAAGATCGTGGCGATCCTGCCCGACTCGGGTTCGCGCTACGTCACCAAGTACCTCAACGACGAGTGGATGAAGATGCACGGCTTCCTAGAAGAGCCCAAGGGACTCGGGCTGATCGAAGACCTGCTCGATAGTTCGCGCGAGGTCTTTACCGCCGGCGAGACCGCCAGCGTGGGTGAAGTGATCGCGCTGATGAAAGACAAGGGCATCTCGCAGATCCCGATCACTAGCAGCGTGGGCAAGCCCATCGGGATTGTGCATGAGGTTGATGTGCTGCGAGGGTTGCAGAGCGGCGAGATTTCGCCCGCGTCACCTATCAAGGGCATCGAGAAACCCATCGGCGGGCTGCTCTATCCCAAGGCGCGGGTCGAGGAGCTCTACGGAATCTTCGCAGCCGATCAGGCGGCGATCGTGATCGAGAACGACAAGGTCGTGGGCATTCTCAGCCAGATCGACCTGATTGACCACCTAGCAAAGAGGCAGACTTCATGAGCCAATCACCATCAGCATCATCAGCAGACACATCACGCCACGGCTTCTCCACGCGCGCGATCCACGCGGGCCAAGCCCCCGATCCGACGACCGGTGCGATCATGACGCCGATCTACCAGACGTCTACGTTCGTGCAGAAGTCGCCCGGCGTGATCGTCGAGGATTACGACTACTCGCGCGCAGCTAACCCGACGCGCAAAGCATTCGAGGAGAACATCGCGAGCCTCGAAGGCGGCGCTCACGGCTTGGCGTTCAGTTCGGGCGTCGCGGCGACGAGTGCGGTCTTGCACCTGCTCAAGGCGGGTGAGAGCGTGATGCTGTGCGATGATGTGTATGGCGGGACCAACCGGCTCTTCCACCGTGTGTTCGGGCAGCTCGGGATCGAATCGATCTTGGTTGACATGACCGATCCCGACGCGGTGCGCAAGGGATTCCGCGAGAACACGAAGCTCGTGTGGGTCGAGACGCCGACGAACCCGACGCTCAAGGTCGTGGACATCGAGATGCTCGCTGAGCAAGCGCGTGCGCACAACGCGATCCTCGCGGTGGACAACACGTTTGCGACGCCTTATCTGCAGAACCCGCTGGCGTTGGGTGCGCACATCACGCACCACAGCACGACGAAATACATCGGCGGGCATTCGGATGCGATCGGCGGCGTGCTGGTGACGGACGACAGCGAGCTGCACGATCGGCTCAAGTTCATTCAGCTTTCGGTGGGTGCGGTGCCGGGGATTTTGGAATGTTTCTTGCTGCTGCGGTCGACCAAGACGCTCGCGGTGCGGATGGAACGTCACGGCTCCAACGCGATGCAGATCGCCCAGTGGCTCGAATCGCACGCCAAGGTGGACCGCGTGGTGTATCCGGGTTTGGAGAGCCACCCGCAGCACGCACTGGTCAACAAGCAGATGCGCAACGGCGAGCGCGGCTACGGCGGGATGATTACCATGTTCCTCAAGGGCGGCATTGCCGAAGCGCGGCAGATGCTCGAACGCACGACGCTGTTCGCGCTGGCTGAAAGCCTCGGCGGCGTCGAAAGCCTCATCGAACACCCGGCGATCATGACCCACGCGAGCGTGCCCGCGGATCAGCGAGCAGCACTGGGGATCAGCGATTCGCTGGTGCGGCTGAGCGTGGGCATCGAAGACGTCAGCGATCTGATCGCGGATCTTGAATATGCGATTGGGTGAGGGCGCTTTCTCTTCCCCCGTTGGCGACGGGGAGGATTATGCGCCAAAGTGGTTTGTTTGGTATTGCGCTGAGCGCGAGCCGCGT
>CAYUVO010000137.1:0-5723 GCA_964448185.1 uncultured Phycisphaeraceae bacterium | reverse complement strand
TGATCCAAGACGGCGACGGACGCAAAATGTCCAAATCCCTCGGCAACGGCGTCGATCCCCTCGACATCATCCACACCCACGGCACCGACGCCCTGCGATTCACACTCGCACAAATGACCACGCAAACGCAAGACGTGCGCATGCCCGTCGAGTTCGACGAAGCCACCGGCAAGAACACCTCGCCCAAGTTTGACCTCGGACGCAACTTCTGCAACAAGCTCTGGAACGCGAGCCGGTTCGTCATCACCATGCTCGGCGAACACGCGGCCGGCGATGGTGAGTTCGACGAAGCCAAGCTCACACTCCCCGACCGCTGGATTCTTTCGCGGCTCGATACCGCCATCAAAGCGTGCGACCAAGCCCTCGAAAGCTACCAGTTCAGCACCTACGCACAAACCCTCTACGACCTGCTCTGGCGGGACTATTGCGATTGGTACGTCGAAGCGGTCAAGCCGACGCTCAAGACGAGCCCCACCCAGCAAGCCGTGCTGCGCAGCGTGCTCGACGCGATCCTTCGGCTGCTCCACCCGATCACCCCTTTCGTTACCGAGTCCATCTTCGACAAGCTCCGCCAGATCACCACCGCCGACGTCCCGGGCTTGTCGCTCAGCGCGCCGCGACGCGATGGGTTGTTGTGTCTTGCGGGTTGGCCCAAAACCGACGGCTCACTTCATGACGAACAAGCCGAAGCCCAGTGGGCGCGGGTGCAAGGGCTCATCGGCGTGGTCCGTGAGGTGCGTTCGCAACAGCAGATCAAGCCGCGACAGCGCATCACGCTGCACGTTCCCGAGGCTGCCCGCAGCACGATTGAACCAATCCTTGAAACAGCGCCCGAAGTGATCGAGTTTCTCGCGGGCATCGGCACGGTCTCGCACGACGACCCCACCACGCGCGCTGTGGACATCCGCTGCGAAGGGCTCGACCTTCGGCTCTCGCAGCTCTCGGATGAAGTCGACACCGGAGCCGAGCTCGAACGCCTCACCCGCGAGCTCGCAGCCAAAGCCAAGTCCATCGCCGCGATGGAGGGCAGGCTCGCCAATCCTGGGTATTCGCAAAAAGCCCCGCCGCACCTTGTACAGCAAACACGCGATCAGCTCGAACAAGCCAAGAAAGAACACGCAGCGCTCGCGAGTGCTCTGGAGCGGCTCTCGTGAAGCGAACCCATCTTGGTGCGTGCATGCTCACAGGCGCAGCGTTGCTCTCGGGCTGCGCGACGACTGAATCAACGCCGAAGACAAGCGCGCAAGCACACACGCCAATCGCTTCATCCGCTTCGGCGCGCGTATCGGTCACTCGCTCGTCATGGCCCGCGGGCGGCTCTGGCGGCGAACTCATCAGCACTGCTCACCACCGCATCTACTCCACCGTCACCAACCCGGTGATCGACGCGCGGCTCCCCGCGTTCCTCGAAGATTCGCTCTTACACTACCGCACCGCCTTCTCTCCCATTCGCCAGCCTGTGCTCCTGCCGCAACCGGTGCGCCCGATCACGTCCTACGTCATGGGCTCCCGAAATGAGTGGGCGAAGCTCACCGCACAACAGCTCCCACCCCACCGCGCACGCCGCTACCTCCAGATCCAACGCGGCGGGTTCGCCGAGCGCGGCGTGGGCTACTACTTCGACATCGGAACCCAGGACACGTTCGCGGTCGCTGCCCACGAGGGCTGGCATCAGTACACCCAGACCACGTTCCGCTCGCGGCTTGCCCCGTGGATCGACGAAGGCTGCGCCACCTACTGCGAAGGATTCCGATGGAGCACGACCAACCGTGATCGTGCAGTATTCGCAGCGTGGTCGAACGTCGAACGCTTTGACAGGCTCCGCGACGCCAACCGCGTAGGCTCGCTGCTGAGTCTGCGTGAGTTGCTCAGCGCCCGACCCGAGGTGCTCCTCGCGGGCTCCGCTGATGCGACGCTCGACTACTACGCGCAGCTCTGGGCGCTGATCCACTTCCTCGTCGAAGGCGAGAATGGCCGATACTTCCCCGGGCTCTCGCGTGTGCTCCAAGACGCAGCCTCGGGCAAACTCCGCTTGAACGCTCCCACTCCATCGGGATTCCTGAACACGTCCACCACACGCGGACAACGTTTGTTTATCGCGTACATCAGCCCTGATCTCGATCGTGTCAGCACCGAGTATGCCGCGTTCGTCGAGCGGGTTGTAGCTCCCGGCTCCAAGCAAGCCATCGTCGCGGGCAAGAGCCCGATCACACACCGACGCTAACACATCACCTGCACGACAGGAACGCGAGCGTCCTCAACAAGCCCCAAGTGTGAGCAAGGGGGAAGGTGAGGGCGATGGCTCCTCGGCACCGAGCAAAGAGCCCTCGCAAGCCCGAAAAAACAGCGAGCCCCCATCTCTGAGGGCCCGCTGCAAGAAGTTAGTCTGAAAGTCTCGAAGCCTTAGCGGCGGCGACGCAGACCCGCGAACGCACCCAGACCCAGAAGGGCTGCCGATGCGGGCGCCGGAATGAACACCGTGAAGTACTGGTTGCCAGCGTAGTTGTTGAAATCGACGCCCGAGAGGTCGCCGATGAAGCCTCCGTTACCGTCGCCGCCCAGGTTGCCCTGGCCGCCGGGGACGGCACCGAGAATCTGGTTGGAGAGGTAGTTGTGATCGCCATTATTGATCATCGCAGCGATCTTGATCTCGCCAACGAAGTTCGCAGCCAGTCCAAGGTCGGCCAGCGCGATCGAAAACTCCATGCCGGTGTCAACCGCAGCAGCGGCGGCCTGATCCGCCGCACCGGTACCGCCTGTAACACCCGCGATGTTGTTGTTGTCGATCGCGAACGAGAGGTTCTGCGAGAGCGAAGCGCCCGAGGCGTTGGGTCCAACGCTGCCCGCGAGAACGGTGCCCGCGGACATCTCACCGAAGTTCGGGCTTCCGATGCCGTTGGAGCCGGGCACCATGGCGTTGGTCCCGCCCTGACGGTCGATGAAATCGACCTCGTAGTTGCTGCCCCAACGACCGATCATGTGGTAATCGGCGTCGAAGCCGTTGTCGAAGGTCATGCCGCCCAAGTTTGAGCTGATCCAGCCGCCGCCGCCGTTGAAGTCGTAGTCGGGCGTCCCGCTGAGGGTGTTCTCACCACCGGCAACCGAGTCAAAGAACACGTCAAACTTGTTGAAGTTGTTCTCTTGGTTCCCCGTGAACATCAGGTACAGGCGGCCGCTCTCAACGTAGGCATATGCCGCGTTGAGCTCGCTGCCACCATTGGGGCTGGCGTCACCGAACTGCGTCTGGACCTGCTGGACAACGATCGGAGCGCCGTAGCTGGCGTCGCGGAAGCCGTCGATGATGGGGGTTTGGGCGAATGCGGAAGCGGCGAAGCCGCACACCGCCACAAGGGCGATCTTCTTGGTCATGTCATTCTCTCCTGCGTGCTCTCACACGCTCAAAAGGTCGCCTTTCCATACTTCGGAAAGGGCATTCGTAACTTGATCTAGGATAGCCGCATCGGCTTTGAGTGCAAGGGGTTGGCACTCAGATCCGTGGAAAAACTGCCTCTGGGCAAATCGAACACACTTTCGCCCTCGTTCCGTGTGCCCAAGGCCGATTTTGGGGCAGAGAGGGCGTGTTCCCTATCGATTATCGGACAGCCACGATCTCGGTCTCGGCGTTGACCACCGGGCTCGGGGGCACCCCGAGGTATTCGAGCGAGCGTTCGAGCACCCGCCGGGCGACGGGACCAGCGACCGCCGAGCCGTAGTGAGAACGAGCCCTGATCCGTTCGGGTCCCGGATCGTCGATGACCACAATCGTGATGAGCTGGGGGTGCTCCATCGGGGCTGCCCCTACAAAGCTCGAGTTGTACTGGTCCTCGAAATACCCGCGTGCCCCTCGGGGTCTGCGGTAGCCCTCGGGCGCTTTGCCCAGCGGGATCTCAGCGGTCCCGCTCTTGCCGATCATGGGATACCGCCAGCCGCCTAGGGGCACCTCGTCCACCATGCGTATCTCGACTTTTTTGCCGACCTCTCGCATCGCCACGCGGGTCAGCGCCGCGACGTCCCCATCGACGACCCGTTCGAGGATCGTGTTCGCCGGGTCGTCGATTGTCGGCACCGTCATCCGCAGCGTGGGCAGCGTGCCCGCAAGCTCACCCGTGCGCACGAGCGCGCAATACGCTCGGACCATCTGCACAGGCGTTACCGAGATCTCGTGCCCGAACGACACCGACGTGTGCGTGTACTTCGACCAGCTCTTGTGCGAGGTCACGATCCCGTGCGCCTCGCCCGGCAGCTTGGTGCCCGTCACCGAGCCGAACCCGAACCGAATGATCCCGTTGCGGAGAGCTGTCGGCTTCATCCGCTGGGTCACCTTGACCATCCCGATGTTCGAGGAGTTCGAGAGCACTTCAGACCACGTCATCTCGGTGCGCTTGGCCACGTCCTCGATGCTTCGGCCATACCTCGTCCGCCACCGTCCGCCCTCGGTATCGATCACCTCGGTCGTCTCTGCCAATCCCGCAGCCGTCACCATCGCCCACACGATCGGCTTGAACGTCGAGCCGGGTTCGTAGACATCTTCGACGCAGCGCGCCCGCCCGAGCGCGGGGTGCTCCATTCGCCGAAGATCATCGGGCAGCGTCTTGTATCGACGGGTCTGCACGGGCCACTCACCGCTCTCGTCCTTGGGCTGCCACGGGTATTCAGAGAGCCCGGGCACATGGCGGTATACATCGGCGATCGCCACGACTTCGCCCGTGATCGGATCAACCACTACGATCCGCCCGCCCGCAGCGTCCGCTTCTTCAATCCCCCGGTTGAGCTCTTCGAGCGCGATGCGCTGAATCTCGAGATCAATCGAGAGCCGAACGTCCCGGCCGTGCGTCGGCGGCACGATCGCGCCGCGTTCGATCCATAAAGGCCTGCCCCACGCATCCCGCACATACTGCACCTTGCCGTCTTTGGCGAGCAGCTCACGATCAAGCAACAACTCGGCGCCGAGCAACCCGGATTGCTCAAACCCGACCTTGCCCACGACCGACGCCATCAGATCGCCCCCCGGATATTCGCGCATCGATCGGCGTTCGAGATGCACGCCATTCCCTTTTTTCCCCGGCAAGTCCAGGTTCTTGACCGCAGCGATCTGGTGAGGCTTGAGCATCTTGCTGACCACCAAGTACCGCCGAAGCCCCTCGGGTTTGTCATCCGCCGACGCCTCGGGCGAACCCGCCTTGGCCTGCAATGCAGCGAGCAACACCTCGAGCCCGCCTTGTGATTTTTTGTCCTCATCTGCATCGCCTGCCGGGTTGAGCGAACGCAGCAGATCGCGATTCGCGGTGATCGCTCGCATGATCTTCTCGCCGATCTCGGCGGGCGGCACATCAACCGCATCGGCAAGCTGAATAATGGTTGCGTCGAGCAAGCCTGGATGCTCTTTATCGAGCACTACCAGTTCCACCGGATCCACAAACACGCGGTAGCCCATTCGGCTCGTCGCGATCAGCCTGCCCGCACGGTCGTACAGCTCGCCGCGATACCCCTCGACGCGCCGAGTCGAAGCGCGGTTAGGCATGTACTCCGCCAGAGCTTCGGGCGTAAACACCTGCAACTGAACCACCCGAGCGACCACCGCAGCCATGCCCACGAGCACCGCGATCACCAGCAGCCGCATGGTCCATTCAACACGCATCAGTTCAGGCCCTCTCGCGGTTGCTCGACATCAGATTCGTCATCCGTCTCGACGTCTTGCGTGTCTGAATCTCCAAGCAACTCGG
>CAYUVO010000136.1:0-5738 GCA_964448185.1 uncultured Phycisphaeraceae bacterium | reverse complement strand
GATCGGTGGGTTGTTGTTGATCGGTGGGTTGTTGTTGATCGGGTTGGGGGGTGGGCTGTTGTTGGTCGGCTGGCGGGGGGGCGATCTTATCGAGTTGCTCTTTGAGCTCACGGGCTTGGTCGAGCAGCCGACGGGCGTCCTCGGGCGAGAGTTCGCGGCCATCTTCCTCAAGCTCACGAACCTGTTCGACCGCTCGATCGAGATCGCCCTCCCGCAGCGAGTCCAGCAACGGTTCGAGCATGTCGGTCTGGTCGGCGGGTGTATCCGTAGGTGAGGCTGGTGGTGACTCTTCTGGTTGCTCAGTCGATGCGTTCGCCATTTCCTGAATCGAATCGAGCTCCTCTTGAGCACGCTCGGCTCGCTCATCGAGTGCTTGGGCAGCCTCTTCGAGCTGACGCGCTGCCTCGGCGCGGGCTTCGAGTGGGTCACGCTCGCCAGCACGCAGTTCAGCTTCGAGCTCGTCGATCGCTTCCTGCGCCTGGGCCACCTCGGGCAGCTCGGGTTCGTCGGATGCCACAGGCGGCTTGACCTCGGCGAGCGCTTCGAGCGCCTCTTCGATACTCGCTGCCCGGTCGGCGATGGGATCGGTCGGATTGGGAATCTCGCGGGTGGGGACCCACACGATGACCGAAGCAAGAGCTGCGAGGGCTAGGGCGAACCCCCACATCTTCGGGAGCCAAGGAGCGGCGGAGACCGCGCGGGCATCGACCCGCTGAGCGAGCTTGCGCCCGTCGTCGATCGCCCATTGCGCAAATGGGTTGGACGTTCCATCGTTCTCGAACGCGAGAGCCGAGCCGAGCTGATCGTGCAAGCCCAAAGCGGCGTCCAGCTCGCGAGCCCCGCGCAGAGCGGGCCATCTCCGAGTAAAGGCCGCCGCCCACGCAGCGATCGCGCCCAATGCCAGCGCGAGAGGGATCGCCTCGAAACTGATGGCGTCCGAGCCCGACCA
Organism: uncultured Phycisphaeraceae bacterium; assembly: GCA_964448185.1. GTDB lineage: Bacteria > Planctomycetota > Phycisphaerae > Phycisphaerales > UBA1924 > OFTM382. The sequence continues at coordinate 4,789 of CAYUVO010000136.1, read as the reverse complement.
TCGGGTCCAGAGGATGAGGGCGATTGCGCAGATCAACGCAACGGGCAGCATCAGAGCGGCCAAGCGGAGGCTCGAAGCGAGCATGCCGCGTCTGACGGCACGATGGGCGATCTGCTGGAGGCCCTTGGCTGCGTTCTTGTCGGCCCTGTTCGCCATGTTGACATTATAGTGCCAAGTGGGCAGAGCCCGGATACGCTCGCGGCGTGGACCCCTCATCGAGCCTCCCAACCCAGTGCCTCCAGACGTTGATTCGGGGCGAATCCGTCGACGAGGAGGCTGCGCACAGCTTGTTTGGGGCCATGCTCGCGGGTGAACTCGACGAGCCGATGATCGCCGCGATTCTGGCGTCGCTCGCAGCCAAGGGGCCCAGCGTCGATGAACTCACCGGGGCGGCTCGCGTGATGCGTGAACACGTGACCCCGGTGCCATTCGCACCCGCGAGCGACGAACGCCTCATCGACACCTGTGGCACGGGCGGAGCACCCAAGACCTACAACATCTCCACCGCTGCTGCGATCATCGCAGCGAGCACCAAAGGCCCGGTGCGGGTCTTGGTCGCCAAGCACGGCAACCGCTCGCGGACCGGTCGAGGCTCGGCGGAAGTGCTCGGCGAACTGGGCGTCGGAGTCGACGCGAGCCCCGAGGTGCAGGCGAAGTGCTTGCAGGAAACCGGCGTGTGTTTTTGCTTTGCGATCCATCATCATCCAGCCATGCGCCGCGCGGGCGCGGTTCGGCGCGCGATGGGCGTGCCGACGATTTTCAATGCGATTGGCCCGCTCACCAACCCGGCGGGCGCGACCCGTCAGCTCATCGGGGTGTATGCACCCGAGCTGGTGGGGTTGCTGGCGCAGACGCTCGCCCGACTCGGGGCGAAGCGAGCCATGGTGGTCCATGGTGACGATGGGCTCGATGAACTCACGACCACTGCATGCAGCACCGTGGCGATCGTCGAAGACGGCGATGTGCGCACGCAGCGGGTTGATCCAGTGGCGTTAGGTATTGCGCCGGCGTCGCTCGAAGCATTGAGTGCATCGAGTGTGCAGGAAGCTGCGGGCGTGATCCGATCGGTGCTCGCGGGTGAGGCCGGTCCCAGGCGGGACATCGCGGTGCTCAACGCGGCAGCGGCACTGGTGGTCGCACAGGCTGCGGATTCACTGGCAGATGGCATGGAAATGGCCCGCGAGGCGATCGACACCGGGCGGGCCAGAGCAACGCTCGCAGCGTTGGTGCGGGTCAGTTGCCCCGAATGCTGAGCAGCGCTTCGGTGAGCATGCTGGGGGCTTCGGAGATCGGTCCGATGCTCCGGCGATTCTCGGTAAAGACGTAGAGCTTCGAGTCGGACCCGAGCCAGGCGATGGCGTCGATGTCGTCGTGCTTGGTGAGCCACGCGGTCATGGCCTTGTTGGTGCTCGTCGAGTTGAGCTGGCGCTGCCCGCGGGTCTTGCTGACCTCGGCGAGTGCCGAGATTTCGTCCTCGTCGAGATCGTCTTCACTTTCGGTCAGCGGGCTGATGGTGTTGACGCCAAGACCCGTGAGCTTGAGATGAGCGAGGGTCAGACTCTTGAGCACGTCATCCTTGAAGGGCGGGAGAAGATCGCTCAAGAACAGCACGGTGGAGTCTTTCAGCGAATGGTCCGCGAAGGAGAGTCCCGTGCCGAGATGATCGCCGTTGAGAACGAGAGGGCTGGGGACGGTGATGATGTCCGAAGGCCCGGTCTGATCGTGGATCAATGCTTCAGCGAGTTCGAGATTATCGGGGTATTCGGCGTACACGCTGACGGTCGGCTCTTCAGCGTTGAGTTCGATCGCCATGATGATCCCGCCTGCAAAGCCGACAGCCACAAGCAAAGCCAGGAACGTGCCCCAGTTGATGTTGTTGCTGTACCGGTTGGTTTTGCGGCGATTGCCGATCCGCTTGGCGGCATTCTTGCGTGTATTGGCGGCACGCTTGCGAGCAGTGCGGACCTGCTCGCGGGCTGCCATGCGTTGGTTGAAGGGTGAACGAGCGGTGGCCTCGGACGGAGCAGCAAAGGTCGCGACCTGTGCTGCGGCTTGGTTCGCGGCGCGTGCCGCCGCTTTGGCTGCAGCCTTAGGAGTAGCCTTGACGACACGCACGGGCCCGGAGTCGACGGCAGAGGCTTCGGCTTTCCACTGGCCGGTCCACCAGTTGACCACGCTAATCCGCGGCTTGGCTTGGCGGGGTGAGCCCACGGGGTTCTGAACAAAGCGTGGCCGATGGGGTAAGGGCATCGGGCTGGGCGTTTGCACCGGTGCGGGGGAAGCGAACGAATCAACTACCGCTTCATCAACGAGATCTCTCGGGTCGCTGATCTCGACAGCCGGGATGGGTTGCGCGGGCGTATCGGAGCCGTTACGAACGCTGGGAAGGTCCGCGGGGCGAAGGGTGTCGATCTGGTCGGCGGCGTACACGAACTCAAGATCGGTGAGCATCTCGGCCGCCGAGGCGTACCGCTTGTTGTAGTCGGCCATGGACCGACGGATGATCCACCGCAGCACATTGGGGCAGGGCTTGGAGAACTTGCTCAGTGCGCCGTGCGCGGGGAACGAGTTCTCGATCATCGCGTAGAGCACCGCGCCCGCTGCGTAGATGTCAAACTTCGCGCCGTTGACTTCGTGGACCTTGGCGCCACGCAGGGCCATGCGGACCATTTCGGGGTCGCGGAAGTATTCGGTGCCGTGGGTCGTGAGGGTCATCGCGCTGCGGAGCGGGGTGATGAGCCCGAAGTCCACGAGATGTGCGCTTTGCGTATCAACGATGATGTTGTCGGGCTTGACGTCCTTGTGCCACAGCCCGCCCTGGTGGTAGGTGTCGAGCGTGCGGGTGAGATCGGCGAGATACCCGACGATGGCGTGGTGGTCTTGTTGGGTGAGACCGGTGGCCCCAGCGCGGGCATGGAGATCTTGAGCGACCTGTCCCAGAGGCTTGCCGGGGACGTACCGCATGACGTAGTGGAATCGTGTCGGCGAGAGGTCGTGCTCGAGCACGAGCCCCATGTTCTTGGCTGCCGACAGGGCGCGGTTCTCACGGACGATCTGCGGCAGGTTCGAGCCGTCCTCGAGGCTGAACGTCTTGATGACGACCTGATCGACGTCCATGTGCCCGGTGCGTTCAAAGGCGGCGTACTTTTCTTCGGTGGGCTCGGCGACGAAGAGCTTGCCGCCCGAGCCGCCGCCGGCGAGCGAACCGATGATGGTGTAGCCGTCAAAGGCCCCCGCGCGACGCGAAGGCTTGTCCTTGGTGGGTGCAGCAGCCATGACCTGAGGCACTCGCTGTTCGAGTCCCTCAACCGCTCCGCCAAGACCCAGCAGCCTCGCAGGGTGTCCGATCGCGATGCGGTAGACGCATGCCACGATGGCACCGATCTCAGAGGAGATGGCTTTGCCGAAGTGAGCACTGGCGGACCAGCGGCCAATGAGCACATTGATGAGCACGAGCGGCACGAAGACGAAGGTGGTCACGATCGACCCGACGATGCGTGCAAGGTCGGAGACCACGCCCCCGATGAAGCGGAAGATGTGAGCCGTACCGAACCCGATGAGTCCGATGAGCTTGATCGCGACCCACGGGCCGACAATTACAGCCACGATTCCAAGGACGATCATCAGTGGGATGGGGATGTTATCCATGAGGGTCCTCTATCTGTCTGCAGCGAGCAGGCGGGGGGCAGGTTGAGTCAGTCATCGGCGAGGCGTTCATCTTGACGCCTCAGCTCGGCCTGCTGGTGGTAGATCTCCGCCAGCGCGTCATCGAACATCGTGTCGTCTGCCTTGGTGGGATTGAGTTCCAATCCGTTTCGCTCGGCTTCGGCGCGTTCTTCTTCGGTGAAGCTGTAGAGTGCGACCGTCGTGGCGACCCGCTCACGCAACAGCACGCGGACCTTGGCCAGACGCCTGCTGATCGTGGGCTCAGAGACCCCGATCGCTTCAGCGACCTCTTTGCCGGGCTTGTGGTCGAAGACACGCATCTCGTAGATCGAGAAATCCACAAAGTCGCATTCTCTTTGCACGGACCTGATCGCGGACTCGACCTTGGCGCGGAAGACCGCAGCTTCGTATTTCTCGTCGGCACCGACCTGTGAGCCGCCGAGCATCCATGCCTCTTCGAGCACGGTGGGCTTGCGACCCGAGCCGCGTTTTTGTGCCATCCGCCGATCCATCTCATCGCCCAAGACGTGCTTGGCGATCGCCAGGAGCCACGTGCTAAAGCGGGCGCCGCGGGTCGGGTCGTAGCGGTCGATCGAGCCCGAGAGGGCTGCGAGTGTTTCTTGCGAGAGGTCCTGGACGGTTTCGCGTCCGATGCGTCCGCCTCCCCAGCGGGTGAGCTGGGCTCTGATGACCGGGCCGAAGGTTTCCCAGAGCTCGAACCATGCAGCTTGATCGCTCGCACGCAAACGCTGGACAAAGGAAGTAGTGAGTTGGCTGAGCACCGCGACGGTCTCCCCGCAAGTTCTGTGCAGATCGACCGGGGTCGTCCGCTGGTCCATTTTGCAGCACTGCCAGAGAGCCAAAGACAGACTCTCACTCTGTATTGATACAGCACCGCAGCTTTATCGTTCGGCCCAAGCACGGATGGCTTTCATTCCGCAAGCCTAAAACCGCAGGATACGTCCTAGAACCGGGCTGTAACAGGGGAAACCACCAGAAGAATCGTCGCAAGGGGTTTGCAGACGCTGTGGATGAGAGAGGTGAGCGGGCACACGGGGCCGGGGGTGGGTTTGGGGAGGCTGCGGGAGGGGGGGGGAGTGTGGGGGGGGGGGTTGGGGGGGGG
>CAYUVO010000135.1:0-5774 GCA_964448185.1 uncultured Phycisphaeraceae bacterium | reverse complement strand
CCGGGGACCGAGCGATTATGAGTCGCCAGCTCTAGACCGCTGAGCTACGGGGCCGAGGTCGTCAGAATAGCAAGCCCAACAGGGTTCAGGCGAACGCGAGTTGCACAAGAGGTCTCAAGTGATCTGAGTAAGATCCCGGTTGCGCGGGATCAGCCACAGGTCGTGCGCCACGCTGCCCTCAAGTTCGTCACACGCTTCGCGAACATCGAGCATCGCGGGCCGGATCCGATGCTGAGCATGTTCAGCGCTCTCGATGAGGCCATCAGCATCGGTCTCCATCACCAAGGTCAGCGCCCGACTCGCTCGAATGCATTTGGCCACCAACTCGACATGCGATTCGAGCAGCCCACGGATCTCCTCTGCGTCGATACCCGCAGCCTCGGTGGCCGCAATAGCTTCGCCGAGTTCCGATTGATGCCGAAGGGCAGCAGGAAGCACCTGCGTACGAACCATCGAGTCAAGCGTCTGCGCTTCAATGGTGATCTGCACCGCAAACTTCTCGTACTCGATCACGGATCGGCTCTTGAGCTCGGTCCGCGACAACACACCAGCCTTCTTGAACAGATCGAGCGATGCCTTGCTCGTCAGCGCAGGCAACGCTTCGAGCGAAGTCCGATGATTGGGTAGCCCGCGTTTGGCCGCTTCTTGTTGCCACGCATCCTCGTAGTTATCACCATTGAACAGCACTGCTTTATGCTCGTGAATCGTCTTCTGGAGCACCTTGCTCACCGCTGCCTGGCGTTGCTCATCACTCGGCGATTCCCCGAACGCAGCCTCTAACTCATCCGCCATCTCGTGCAACGATTCGGTCACGATCGTGTTGAGCACCGTTGCGGGCCACGCGATGGTCGAAGACGACCCGACCGCTCGGAACTCAAACTTGTTGCCGGTAAAGGCGAACGGGCTGGTGCGGTTGCGGTCGCCGGAATCTCTGGGAATCTGAGGCATGGTGTTGGCCCCGAGATCGAGTTTGCCACCTTGCATCGTGCTCTTGCGGTGCCCATCCTCGATCTGCGAGATGATGTCCATGAGCATGTCGCCTAGGAAGATCGAGATGATCGCGGGCGGAGCTTCATTAGCACCGAGCCGATGGTCGTTGCCCGCACTACAAATCGAGGCCCGCAACAGCTCCGCGTGCCGATGCACAGCCTTAATCACCGAACACAAGAACACGAGAAACTCCATGTTCGAGTGCGCCTCATTGCGCGGGCTCAGCAGGTTGTCGCCCGCATCGGTCGCGAGCGACCAGTTGAGATGCTTGCCCGAGCCATTGACGCCCGCAAAGGGTTTTTCGTGCAGGATGCATTCGAGCCCGTGCAGCGGCGCCGTGCTGCGGAGCACCTCCATCACGGTCATCTGATGATCGCACGCGATATTGGCAACCTCATAATGCGCCGCCAACTCGAACTGCGCCGGAGCGACCTCATTATGCCGAGTCTGCACCGGGATTCCGAGGCGATAGAGCTGGCGTTCGCAGTCCGCCATGTACGCAAGAACCCGCGCTGGGATCGAACCAAAGTAATGATCGTCGAGCTGCTGATGCTTGGGAGGACGCGCACCAAGAAGCGTTCGGCGTGCCGAGACAAGATCGGGACGCCTCAGATACATCTCCCGATCGACAAGGAAATATTCCTGCTCAGCACCGATCGTAGTAAACACCCGCGACACGCCTTCGGTTGCATCGAACAACCCAAGCACACGCATCGCCGCATCCGAAAGCACATCCATCGAACGCAGCAACGGCGTCTTGGTATCGAGCGCTTCACCGGTCCACGAAACAAACGCCGTCGGGATGCACAGCGTCACATGATTCGGCCCACGACTCAAAAACACCGGGCTCGTCGCGTCCCACGCGGTATACCCCCGCGCCTCGAACGTCGCGCGAATGCCGCCCGACGGAAAGCTCGAAGCGTCCGGCTCACCCTGAAAGAGCATCGACCCAGTAAACTCGCTGAGCGCACCGCCTTGGGCATCGGGCATCAAAAATGAATCGTGCTTCTCAGCCGTCGATCCAGTCAAAGGCTGGAACCAGTGTGTGTAGTGCGTCGCGCCGTTCTCGATCGCCCAATCCTTCATCGCACTCGCGACGACGTCGGCGATCTCAAACTCCATCCGCTCGCCCGCCTCAAGAGTGCGCATGAGTCTGCGATAGGCGTCCTTGGGGAGTCTCTGTTTCATCACTCGCTGTGAGAACACGTCGCAGCCGTAGGTCGTCTCGGCCTTACGACCCAGCGCGTGGGGGCTGGGCGAAAGATGGGGATCGACCGCGGTGCCCCCGCCATTGAGTGTGACCCTGCTCATGATCAAAGCGTCCCTTTTTTCACCCTCATGGTCAGCTCCCGAGTTGACTCAAAACAGGTGGTATTCCTTTTACTCGACCGGTTTATCTCGCGTGCTGACCGATTGTGGCCGCCCTCGCTCGAAATCGCAACTCTGCCTGCTCTCGCCTCGTTATTGAGAGCTCAGGCCACCCGACATGGATCGGCAGAACGCCTCGGCTTCCGCCAGTGGGTCCGCAGCCTCCGCCAGCCGACGCACCAACGCACTCCCGATGATCGCTGCATCCGCACTCGACACCACCGCCCGGACGTGCTCAGCGGTCGAGATTCCGAACCCCACCGCGATGGGGATGCCCAGTGAGTCAACTGGTGAGTCAGTTGTAGTGGGAGGTGGGGGGGTGGTGGGGCGGAGTTGTTTCACTCGGTTGTCTACGTTCGGCGAGTCGCTGCGTTCGCCGGTAATCCCGGTTCGAGCCAGCAGATAGACAAAACCGGTGGACGCATGGGCGATCGCTTGAGCCCGCTCGGGTGGCGTCGTCGGGGCGATCAACAGCGTGAAAGCGAGCCCGGCATCGGCCGCTGCCGACCGGTATTCGTCCGATTCTTCGAGCGGCAGATCCGGGATAATCACGCCGTCAAAGCCCGAATCAGCGAGCCGATCCATAAACGCTACCAGCCCGGTGGACCCTGCCAATCGGCGCACAATCGAGACACTCACCATCGCCACGATCGCAAGCTCAACCCGCGACCTCGCCGACCGAACATCTTCGAGCAACGTCTCGACCGTTCGCCCGGCTTCGAGCGTCGCGTGCATGGCCTGAGCGATTACCCCGCCATCGGCGATCGGGTCGCTAAACGGGAACCCGATCTCGACAACACCGGCGCCTCCTCGTTCAAGAGCAACCAGCAACTCGGGTAGTGGGGCACTCGCAGGAAATCCTCCCACAACGAACGGCATCAACACGCCCCGGTGAGCCTCCCGGGCATCTCGAAAGAGCCGGTCGATCCGATCAAGCCCGCGTGTTCCCTGTGGCGTTGATTCGCTCACAAGATCACATCCGGAAGGTCATCAAGCCCCTCGGTCAGAATCTGTGGCCCGTCCTCCGCGATATACACATCATGCTCGTGATGCACCGTCATAGACCCATCCGCTGAATAGATAGGCCACTCGCCCCGGTTCGATTTCGTCTCACCGGTCCCGACCGCGAGCATCGGTTCGAGCGCGATCAACGTGCCCGGCTGGACCCGCTGGCTGCCCTCGGGCCAATTGAATCCGCCAACGACTGTGTTCGAAATAAACGGCGGAGTATGCAATCGGCGACCATAGCCGTGCCCTCCGAGTCCTTTGACCAGATGGAACCCGCAATCCGTCTCGACATGGCCCTGAACCGCCTTGGCCCACTCCATATAGGTGTTGCCGGGCTGGAGCTGCTCGATCCCGAGCAACAGCGAGTTCTTGCTCGCATCCATGAGTGCTCGGACCTTTTTCGTGGGCTCACCCAGCGAATACGTCCACGCCGCGTCACCGATCCATCTCTTATAAAGGACGCCGATATCAATTTTGACCAGATCCCCCGTTTGGAGGGGGCGTTGGAAAGCGGCAGCGGTGCCGTGAACCACACAGTCATTGACGCTCAGACAGGCGTGCGACGGGAACGGCGGCAAGCCCCCCGTGCGATACCCCAAAAAACACGACTTGCACTTCAAATCGCCCAGCGTGATGGCTACGAAGCGGTCGACTTCCGCGAGAGTAATCCCTGTTCTGAGGAACTCAGAGAGGCGTCGATGGACCTCGACCACACGTTGGGCAGCCTCGCGAGCGAGCTCTGCCTGACCCGGGCTGACACATGGAATAGTGCTTGACATGGGCGGGATGCTAGCCGGGTGGGGCCCGATTTGAGTCCATCTGGGCGTGGAATGCCGTGGATCAGCTCATGAGGTGGGGCCGTAGGGGCGATAAATATTTCTGCCTTTGTTTCTGAAACAATGTTTGAAATGATACCGCTCTCTGGTACAGTCCACTCATGGCACCCGTGCAGACAGATCAATCCGCCGATTCCATCAACGATTCTGAACGCTTCGTCGCGGACACCATCGAGGTCGTCGGCCTCGCTCGCGACGCCTACGCACGCATCATCGAGAAGAAGTGCCCGGGCTCCAAAGCGGTCACGCCAGTGTCCGCAGCCTTCGGGATCCATCGCAAACTCGCGTGGCAACTCATCAAGGTCGCCTACGCGGACGACCCGTTCGTGGCCGCCAAGCACATGCCGACCTCCAAAGGCATCGAAGTATGGATGCGAGCGGTCGAATCAACCGGCATCGAAAGCGATCTCATCGAGAGCATCCGCCACGCGGGCGACCGCTTCGCATCGCTGATACAGAGGCACGCGTCGAGCAAGTCGGAGTTCGACATGCTGCTCGAATCGTCGGTTGCGATGGGGGACCAACGGGCCGAGGAACGCTGGCGGCAGCAAGCCTACGAGGGCAACGCCTTCACCTGGGGAGCGCACTGTAAAGTGCTCCTAGCCCTCGCTGTGCTGATGCCCTCAGAAGATCGCGAAGATTACTTCCACGTTGCACAAATCCGCGGCCTCATGGGCTTCCGCCAAACACGGCCCGATGTACGCTGGGTGGTCAACCAATCGGTTGCGGTAGACGACGATGCGCAGCACGCCGCCGCGATGCAACGAGTCGCGCTCGACCCGCAAGCGGCTGCCAAATTCAACAACGTGCCTGTGCTCCCCGAGTTCTGCTCGGACCCCATGCCTCAGCTTGAACGCACCAAAACACACGACGGGCTCATGCAGGATGAGTTCCTCTCGTCGCAAGTGGGGCTCCAGGGCGAACGCACGCTTGTCACGGGCGAACTCTTGCGCAACATCGCGCCGACGTATGCACGCCCCAACGACAAGACGGCGCACTTTGGAACCGCTGTGCGCACACCCGCAGAGATGCTGCACTTTGATCTTCTCGTGCGTGCGGGCCTGTTCGGGGATGTACGGCGCGAGCTTCGGGTTTTCTCGGATATCGCGTCGTCGATCTCGTTCAGAGATTCAGATGCCTTGAGTGTGAGCGACACGATCACGCCGCTCGGGAGGGGACTCTCGCTTGTGCAGGCACCCGATCTCCCGGGCTATCAGGATCTCGTGAACTCGGTGATGCATCGCCTCAAGCTCGACCCTGCCGAGTACGAACTGTACCGGATACGCATGGCGTTCCCGCCTGTCCCGACCACTGTGATGATGAGTCACGAGCTGTTGCCATTGGAGGGCACATCAGCTTGAAGCATGCGGCATGATGCCACCAAGGAAGTTGATTCCATAGAAAAGGAGACTGAGATATGCGAGCATTTCAAATGACACTGGTGTGTGCGATGGCGACGGGTTCAGCGTTCGCTGATATCAGCGTGAGCAACTACGAAGATCTGTTTGAGGGTTCCCTCGGAAGCGCGCCGTTCCATTACAACGGTGTAACGTACACCGACGTCAACAACGG
>CAYUVO010000134.1:0-5802 GCA_964448185.1 uncultured Phycisphaeraceae bacterium | reverse complement strand
GCGGCCGAAGGGTCAAGTGGGTGACGGTGGACCCCGACGAAGCGATGCCCGACGTTCGGCGCAGCAACAACCAATGGGGTCGGCACTAAGGGATCAACGAGCCGCGACCGTGAGGGAGCGGATTCCGCGTTCGTTGCAGACCAGACCGCTCCCTCACGGTCGCGGCTCGTCAGAATCTGATTGGTCAATAAATACCTGTAGGTCTACCCCCCCTACCCGCCGCTGCGCATGCGGTCGAGGGCTTCGAGCCGGCGCGCATGGATCGGCCGATCGGGTTCGAGCTGCGAAAGAGCACTGAGCATGCGGTGCGCATCGTCGAGGCGGCCTGTCTGCACCGCGAGCGTAGCTGCAAGCTCTCGCAGCCCCGGATCAAACGGAGCCATGTTGACCGCTCGGTTGGCTTTGGCCCAAGCGCTCGCAAGATCGCCCGCGCTCGCATACCGCTCGGCGAGGGCTCGTGCAAACACCGGCGTGCCGGTCTCACGAACATCAAGAAACTCGAGATGCTCGATCGCGCCCGCTTGCTGGTCGGCGCCGTCGAGTTCGCCCTTGAGCGCGAGCCTCGCGAGTTCACGGTGGGGCAGCGGGTCTACCGGGCGTGCGGCTGCAAGCTGGAGCAACAGCGGCACAAGGTCGGGCACGAGCGAGAGGGGTTTATCGCCCCGCTGTGCGAGCAGCGCGACGGCTGCCCCATGGAGCACCTCGGGATGGTCTGGATACGTTTCGAGCCAGTCGTCGAGCACCGAGCCGTCCCATGTTGCGGGATGCTCTTTGAGATCGACACTGGCGGCTTTGGCAAGCTCGGTGAGCGTTGGTGTGCCCTCGGCGAGTTGCAAACCTACCGCTGAAAGCTCTTGGCCCGCCCACTCAATGAAGTCATCGAAGAACTGATCTTCGCCCATGTGCAACACCTGTTGCATCGCGTCGTCTTGGTGGATGCCTTGGGCGTAGAGATCCATCAACTCAAGCGGCGCGTGGCTGCCAAACGCCTCGACCATGTACTGGTACATCCAGTGGCCCTGCGCATATGCCTGCGTGCGATCGCCGGGCTTGAGGGGGCGCACGAATCGCAGGCTGATCTGATCCATGCGAAAGAGCGTGTCGTTGTGGTGCGCCTCGGCGAGCAGTTGCCACCACGACCATGCACGCGGCTTGCCTTCCATCCATACTGCAGCCGCTTCGGTAAACCAATGCGGGATGCGGTTGTGTGTTCGGCTCAGTGTGACGGTGTGGGCGTATTCGTGCTGCAAAACACGGGGCCAATCGAACGTCCCGGTGCTAAATCCCGGGCCTTCTTGCGGGCTTTCGAGGGCGATCGCGGGCCCGGTTGCCGCTGCGACGGTGTGCAGCGCGGGCATGCCGGTGATGCGCACCGCGAACGTCGCGTGGTCGGGCATCAGCTCGATGATGGTCTTGCCGGTTGGTTCGTGATCGAAGCCGTCTGTGCCGGTGACGCGGGTGTGGATTTCTTCGAGCACTGGGAGCATTTCACGCGCGAGCAGCTCGTCGATGCCTTCGCGGTAGCGGACGATGAAGTGCTCGCTTTCGAGCGTGGGCCACTCGACGAGTTCAGCGATGAGTGTCAACGAGTTGACCGCTCGCGTATTGAACGGGTCAAGGCGTACCGCTTCACGCAGCGCGTCGTGCGCAGCTTGGTCCTGCCCCGCCTGCATGCTCAACAAACCAAGCTCGGCCCAGCTCTGCGCAAGCTGGGGCTGGCGTTTGATCGCTTCGCGGAGATGGGCCGCAGCCGATTCGTACTGCCGCGCCTCTCCGAGTCGAACACCCACCGCGAGGTATGCGTGGTGGGGCGTGGTGCCAAAGCGCGCGTCGAACGCATCGAGCGCAGCATCAAGAGCTTCGTCGTCAAAGGTCGAAGCGACGATCGCCGCGTGCAACGCCAAGGCCTGTGGATGGCTCGGCAAGCGTTCGAGCAATTCTTCAATCTCTGATCGCGCGCCGTCTACATCGTTCTGTCGCAGCGATGCGCGCGCACGAATCAGGTTTGCACGCGGACAGGGACCATCAGCGAGATCATCGAGAACGTCCGCTATGGCCAGCGCCCGATCAAACTTGAACACGTCTACGGAAATCTCGCCGAGCAGCGCCCATGCCTGCGCCGAGCGAGGATTGCGGAACATCGCGTCGTTGGCTGCCTCGACTGCTTGAGGGATGTTGCCCTTGTCGTACAACAGCTCGGCCTCGACGACACGCGCCCGCCACGACTGGCGGTCGAGCTCGTCGCGTGCGCGCGCCAGCAGCTTCATCAGCGTCCGAAAGTCCGCAGCAGCACTGCCCGGATCGTTCGCCTTGCTCGGGCCACGCACTCGCGAACGAACCATCAGCGCCAGCACGCCGTCAACCAGATCGTCGGCGTCGTCAATCGAACGTTCGAGCAACGCTTCGACGACGGGCTCGACCGCTGCGTCGGCGTCCTGATATCGCCCCATCAGTTCGAGCGTTTGTGCGCGCAGCCTGTGCGCACGCATGGCGTCGTTGTTTTCAAGAGCCGTGAGTACTAAAGAGAGTTCGCCGCGTTCGAGCATTGCCTCGGCTCGGTCAAGAAGCGCAGCACTCTCGACGAACAATGAACCATGATCGGGACGACCGGCGATCAGCATGGCGCGGGCGGTCAGCGCCGGGGTGGTGAGTTCTTCTGCGGCCCACAGCCCGTGCTCGACGCGGAGCCGCGTGCGCTCGGCGGGCGTCCAATACTCGGCCTCGACCATCGCGACAAGATCGCTCGCGGGCTCAGGGCGCGGATACGCCTTGGTCTGGAGAGTCGTGGGCTTGTCCTGGACCACCTGCCCCGACAGGTGCGTCACACAGATGATCGATACCGCGAGTCCACATGCTGCCAGGCGACCAAGCCTCACGGGCCACCCTCGACGCGGATCGTACTCTCGATGCGTTCGGAGCCCTCGGTCGTGCCCGTCATCGGAGCTGGGCTCCGCCACGGCTCAACGCTCACGTCCCAGCCCGAACCCACCGGCGGAGGCGTCGTATCAAACGCACCCTCAGCAATCATCGCGCCCTCGTTCACACGCACATCACGAAACACCACGGTGGTCTTGTCGCCCGCGAAGTTGATCGCACGGATCATCCTCGGCAGCAGCGTGTCATGGTCGTACCAAAGCCGAACCGTCTCGAACTCTGCCGAATCCATCAGCTCGGGACGCGGTTCGAGCACAAGCTGATAGGTACTCGCAGCTTGTTCAATCAGACGCGGATGTTCGAGCCCCGTAGCAGGATCGGTCGCGAGCTTGGCGACAAACTCTCGGAGAATGTCTGCCCGGCGTTGACCGATGGGCACCGGGAACGGCCCTTCACCGAGCCGAAGCGGGTCCCAGTGTTCGCCCGGCGCGACCATCTGACGTTTGATGAACTGCCGATCGTTGACGAACTTCTCGACAAGCCATTCGCCGTCGAAGATGTACTCGCGCACGTTCTCGTCGATCGTTTGCCCGGTGATGGTTTGCTCGAAGCGGATGTTGAACTGCTTGAGGCTCTGGTTGAGGTTCTTGGGAGCAACTTCGTTTTCGGCTCCGTGCTCGGCTTGCTCGGCCTGCACGACCCGGCGGTAAGCAAGGCGGCCCATGCGGACCTCTTGGTCGCCCGCGAGTGCAAAGTCTTTGATGAGCGCGACCGGCGTGCTGAGGCGTTCGATGTCCTTGTCGGCAGCTTCGAGCGCGTCGAGGAGCTGATCGACGGTTTCGATGGGTTGGTGGTCTTGCCGGGCAAACGAAGGCCCAACGACCAGAAGAACAACAGGCAACATCAACCGGACAACAAGCCTCATAAAGATCCTTTCAGCCCGCGTGATTGAACCGGGCTTCATACCTAGAGCGTACCGCCCCAATCGCCGGAGGATTCCACCCCCCCTTCCCCCTCGCTCACGCTCAGGGCTTGTATTGGACGCGATTGGTGAATCTTGACGAGCCCCGAGTGTCAGCGAGGGGGATTGCAGGCACGCCGTTGGGCTCTTCAAAACTCTGGTCGCTCCGCCAGAAACCGCTTGAGGATCTCGGCAGCCGCCAGCGCATCGCGGCGCTGTTTCTTCTGGCCGTGCGTCAGCCCGGTGCGAGCCATGCGTTCGTCGGCCTGCTCGCTGGTCTGGCGTTCGTCAGCGAGATGTACCACCCGCTGCGTGTGCTCGCCGAGGGCTTTGGCCCACTGGCGAACCAGCTTGGCTCTGGGCCCCTCGCTTGCGTCCATATTCAGCGGCAAGCCCACCACCAGCTCGCCCGCTGGCCCCAGATGTTTATCGCACGCTTTAGCAATCGCCTCAAGCAGCGCCCGGCCCTGATCGCGATTAATCGGAATCTCAAGCTGACCCACCGGCGAGACGAGCTGCGTTACATCGTCACCGACCGCCAGGCCGGTTCGTTTATCGCCGAGATCTATCGCGAGGTAGCGGGGCATATCAAACTCGGCTCACTTCAACGCATCGGGCAAGAGCCCGTGGAGATCCTTGAGCGACTCAGCCCGGTCCTTGGGCATCACCAGCGTTGCGTCGGGCGTCTGGACCACGATGAGATCCTCGCAGCCGAGCAGCGCGACGGTGTGATCCTTTGAACCCGTAATCACCAGATTGCCCGTGCTCTGCGTGCTGACCAGCGAACCCGTGCCGCTGTGCTGATTGCCATCGGCGTCGGCTTCGAGCGTCTGTGCGTAGCTGGGCCAGCTCCCGACATCGAGCCAGCTTGTGCGCATTTCTACGCCGCAGATGCTCACGCGGTCGTCCTTGCTCGCGGGTTCCATGACAGCGTAATCGACGCTGATCTTGGGCAGCGTCGGGTAGACCTCATCGAGCACACGCTTGCGATCGGGCGTGTGCCACGCGGCTGCGATCTTAGAAAGCCCCGCGTAGCTCTCGGGGACGAAGCGTTCGAGGCATTCCATAAACGTGCGGGCCTTGAAGATGAACATCCCCGCGTTCCAGCCGTACTCGCCGCTGGCGACGTAGCGGGTCGCCGCCATGAGATCGGGCTTCTCCTTGAACTCGCGGACCGCGAACGCTGCGCACGAGTCGCTGTCATTGCCCGCGATCGGCTGGCCCCGCTGGATGTAGCCATAGCCCGTCGCGGGATGCGTCGGCGTGATCGAGAACGTCACCAGCCGCGACGGGTCGTCCTCGACGAGGCGAAAGCCGCGGTCCATCGACTCGGCGAAGGCCGATTGTGGCTCGATGAGCTGATCGGCGGTGAGCACCGCAAAGACCGCTTCGGGGTCGAGCGTCTGGAAGATGGCCGCCGCAAAGCCGACCGCATTGAGCGTGTCTCGCGGAGCGGGTTCGCCGAGGAGCCGATCGCCCGCGAAGGCGGGGAGCTGGGCTTCGATCACTTCGCGGTAGCGTTCGCCGGTGCAGATGTATCGGCGTTCAGCGGGCACGACGCCTTCGAGGCGCCCCGCTGAGAGTTCGAGCAGGCTTTTGGGCTTTGCACTTGGACCATCGCCCGGACCGCCTGGACCATCGCCCGGAGTCCCGCCTGGTACCTGAATGAACTCGATGAGTTGTTTGGGCAGGTGCTGGCGGCTCAAGGGCCAGAGCCTCGTGCCCGCACCGCCGGCCATAATCATCGCGTATTCACCTGACACCTGATAGGCAAAGACGGGCATGGCGAATTTTTCTTTGAGCCTGTAGAGGATGTCAAGATAGGGCATGCCGGGCTTGACCATCAAAATATCAGCTCCCTCATTATAGTCGAGAAGGGCCTCTTGAATGGCCTCATTGCTGTTGGCCGGGTCCATGAAATAGGTTCGCTTGTCACCTTTCAACATCTGGTCGGTACCCACCGCCTC
>CAYUVO010000133.1:0-5833 GCA_964448185.1 uncultured Phycisphaeraceae bacterium | reverse complement strand
TCGGTCGCGGGCGCTATAGCTCGCGATGCGATGGTCCATGCCGGGATTAAGCAGGGCAAAGCAAGTGGGGCGGGGGGGCGGCTGACGCTCGTCAACACGCACCATCACGGCGACCACACCAGCGGCAACGCCTCGTTCGCAGCCGCCGGTGCAACGATCGTTGCGTACACCAACGCGGTCGATCGCATCGCTTCGCAGGTCGATCGGTATCGCTCGAGCGCTTCGTCAGCCGTTGACGACGCCCGGCGGATCGACAAGGACAACCTCGAACTGCTCGCGTTGGCCAAAGCACAGGTGCCCCTTGGCGAGACGATCACCGCAGCCGACGTCGTGCCGGTGGTCGCGGTGGGTGATGCAGCGCAGCTCAACATCGGTGATGCGCACGCAAACATGGCGCACTTCGGCTCGGGTCACACCGACAACGACTTGGTCGTCCACTTCGCCAAGCTCGACGTGATCCACACGGGCGACCTCGTGTTCAATGGCTTGCATCCGTTCTTCGATCCCACCGCGGGCGTTACGGCGCGTGGATGGATCACGAGCCTCCAAGAGATCCTGAAGCTCTGTACCCCCGACACCGTGGTCGTCCCCGGCCACGGCCCGGTGAGCAACGTGAAAGCGGTCAAAGACCAGCTCGCGTATCTCGAAGGCTTGATCGAAGCGGTCGCAGCGGCCCAAAAAGCAGGCGAATCCAAGGAAGAAACCACCGCTCAGACCTTCGACTTCATGGAGGGCCTCGGCTTTGAGGGCATCCGCTCGCGGGCGATCGCTGCGGTGTGGGACGAGCTGGCGGGCTAGGTCCTGACCGGGTCTCTATATCAATTTAACGAACAGCAGCGCAACGACGATTGCCAGCAGAACGACCCACACGAGCATCGCGTGGCGGGTGGCTTTCTTGGCGCGTTTGGAGTCCCACCAGGTCGTCGGTCCGATCCGCTGCACCAGGAACACGGTCTTGGCCGCGATGTTGATGCCCACCACGTTGATCGCCAGCAGGTGCGCTGCGGCTGCGGCCTCACGCCACAGGCCCGCGCCCAAGAACAGCCCGCACGCGCAAGTAGGCGGCAGCAATGCCACCGCGACCATCACGCCCACGAGGGTCCCCGAGGTGCCGACGGTCACCGCGAGCGCTCCCGCAGCGCCAGAGGCAAGGGCGAGGGCGACGTCTCCCGCGTCGACGGCTGCGCGGGCGGCGAGTTCCCGTTGGGCCGGGTCGTTGGGGATCACCAGTCCTATGGCTGTGGCCAGGAGCAGCGCGAGCCCCACCCCGACGAGGTTGGACCGCAGGCTCTGCTTGATGAGGGCGGTGTCCCCGAGCGTGGTTCCCAGGGCGAGCGCCATGTTGGGGGCGAGCAGTGGGGCGATGACCATCGCGCCGATGATGATCGACGCCGAGTCTTTGATAAGGCCCACGCACGCGACGATGGTGCTCAGCACGACCATCGAGACGAACAGCGGCGAGGTCTTGCCGCCTGCCCCGAGATCCTCTTGCAACTCCTCGCGTGAGAGGCGCCCGATCAATGGTTTCCATGCGGGACGCACTGGCTCGGTCGATTCAGTTTCGACGGGCTTGGGCTCTGGCAGCTTGGGCCGGGTGGCCTCGGCGGCGAGCACAACCAGCCGGAACTCGCTGTACACACTGAACCGCTCGGTGAGCTTGTCCGCGAGCTCCTCGACGTTCTCAGACGCGAGCACAACCGTGACCTCAGACATGCCCTCGTTGATGTCCACCGACCACACGCGGCTGGTCTCGATGCCCTCGAACAGCCCGGGGATTTCCCCCCGTTTGCTCTGGGGCACAACAACTTTTAGTACGCGAAGCGCCATGGATCAGAAGGTACCATGCCCCGTCGAGGCAGGTATGATGACGATCAACCGATTCGTTTTCTCATCCGAACAACCCACCGGAGCACCCCATGCGCAACCACATTCTCAAGACGTACGCGATGACACTCGAACAAGCGGGCAAGCTGGTGGCCGACGTGCCGTGCGAGCGGTTCGCCGAGGTGCCCTATGCCTTCGCCAAGCATCCTGCATGGGTGCTGGGGCATCTGAGCATGGCCTCGGGGATGGGCGCAGCATTCCTCGAACATCCCGATCAGGCCGAGCCGGGCATGAGCGACGTGCCCGCGGCGTGGGCCGAAACCTGCATGGGTGAGCCCAGCAGCGACCGAGCCAAGTTTGCGACCAAGGACGAGTTGCTCGCCGAGCTTGCCCGCATTCACAGCGTGTTTGCTGATCGGTTCACAAACACGGGCGACGATGTGCTCGCGCGTGAGTTCCCGAACCCCGATTGGCGTTCGTTCTTTCCGACGATCGGCGACGCGGTGTTCTACATGATGACGTACCACGAGGGGTACCACCTCGGCCAGCTCAGCCAGTGGCGTAGGGCCGCCGGGTTCGATGCAGTCGCGGAATGAGCGGAGTGGGTTGAATGATTTGGAGTGAAAACACCCCGCGAGCGCATGGCCCACGGGGCGCGAGATGATGAAAGAGGGCGTTCGCTCTCAGGTTCTCAGGCCCGCCTGCGGCGCAAGCCCAGCAGGCCCGCAGCACCGAGCAGCGCAGCTGAGCCAGGCGCTGGCACGAACTTCACGTTGTCGATTGCGAACGAGCCGGTCGAGATGACGGTCATCTGGACGACGCCGTTGAGGTCGAATCCGAGGTCCTCGGAAGCTGTCGCGACCACCGCGAGTTCGCCCGTTTGGTCGAGCAGCGTGGTCAGGTCGAGCGTGGCGTAGCCGTCGGCGGCGGGGTTGGCGGCGATGTCGAACGTCCAGCCGCTGGGCACGTCGTAGGTGCGGATGTCGCCTTGGCCATCGGTCAAGATGACGCTGATGGTCACGCTCGAGTCGATGTCCACGAGGTCGATCGAGGTGACCAGCGCGGGGGCGAGGAAGTCGAACGTGATCGTGCTGCTCGACGCGCTGTCATCGGGGGTGTTGAAGAACCCGCCGCTGGACGCGGGCTCGTTCTCGTCCTGGATGATGAGCAGGTTGCCAAGGCCCACGAGCAGGTCCTGGTCCTCGCTTCCCGCGTTGGGGCCGGCGGGGTCCGAGTCGAAGATCGCAAGCCCGGCGCCGCCGGTGCTCGAGATCGTCAGCAGGTTGCCGAACTCGGTATCGATGATCTGTCCGTTGCCTAGGGGCGTTACGAAGTCGTCCTCGGTGGTGAAATCGATGCAGTAGGACTGGGCTGAGGCCGCCGAAGCGAGCCCCACCAGCGCGAGCGCCATCATGGAACGCATAGTCTCTCTCCAGTTTCCGGGGTGGATCACGCCCGGTGCCCGTTTGGGGCATAAGTTCTTGTCTCCGCTCCCTTTGGGGAGCCTTCTTGGCAATAGCTGGTAGTTTCCACGGCAATAGGGCCAAGATCAACATCTATTTGTCATAAATGTTGCACTAGGCAGTATTTACAGTTTGGAAGGGTACTTTGGTACGGTTATCGCCCCCTGATCGGCGGTTCCCGGACGCTCAGCGGCTGGCGCTGCCGGTCAGTCCCGCTCGCATGGCCAACGAACGAGCCTCGCGGCGCCCACTTGGGCTGGGTTCGGTGCTCGATCTCACTGCTAAAAAACCCCCTCGCTGACACTCGGGGCTTGTCAGGAGGCGTTCTCAACAAGCCCCGAGTGTCAGCGAGGGGGAGTGGGGGGGAGTTTGGGTGGGGTGGGGGGAGGAAGCCGGTGGGACGGGCATCTTGCCCGTCGTCTTCACCCATCCCATCCATGCCGACGCGGCGGTTTCATGTGAAAACCCCGCTGGGGCACCTGCCACAGCCATCAAGGCCCGTGCCACGGTGACCAAGGCACGGGTCTGGGCCATCGGGACACGTGCCTTGGCCGGGGGTTCAATGGCCTCGGCGGCGGGGGCAGCGGCCGCGAGCGGGTAGGCATGTGAGACGAGAGCGGTTGCATGGCGGATTGGAGCCGTAGCGGTGTGAGACACGCCTGAATCATGCCCGGATTTCTCGTATCACAGGTGTTTTTTCTTGTGCCACGGCTCTGTGAGCCGTGTCTTCGCACACACAGGCAAGATGCGCGAGCCACTGGAAGAACAATCCCTCGATCACGCGAGGGGCTCGTCAGGAACCAGAGGTCCACCGCTCACGCCTCCCTCCCCAAAGTTGGGGTGAGGGGATGTCGGATCTCATGTGCCGCGGCTGTGCCAGCCGTGCTGATCGTGCCATGTGTGTTTGCGGTCAAAGACACGGCTCGCAGAGCCGTGGCACACGAAAAAGACAGTTTAGTGGCAGAGCAGCCCCGTTTGCCTCCCACATTCGGGCTTGTCAGGAAGGTGACTCACAAGCCCCGACTGTCAGGAAGCGGGCGACGGCAAACGACGGGCAAGATGCCCGTCCCACCGAGAGTCGCGTAGGGGTTCCAAGTGAGACGCCAAGATCGCTGAGCCCGTGGTCAGTCGAGCCGCCAGCGTTTGGCGGACCGTGATCGCGGGTGTCCAAGAGCAGCCTTGCGGTTGCTGCGGGCATCGCAACCCGGCGGATGCAGATAATCGAGTTGATGGAGCACCTTGAGGCTCAAGAGGCCCAAATCGGTGGGCGTGTGACCGATTACCTTCCCTCGCCCAAACACGTGGAACAAGCCCCAGTGGTGGCCCGGACAGAACACAATCTACACAAGCCATTGTGGGCAAGTGTCTTGTTAACTTGATCTAGTGGAACCATGTGCCTACTATTACCCGTATGAGTCCGGCTGCCCCATAGATACAGATCCAAGACCACCGATCGCAGACCCTGGCCGGGCTCATGCGGTCGGTGGTTCTAATCAAGGAGTTCAGTTATGTATTTCCAGATTTACCGGGACGCATCGGACCTTTGGCGGTGGAGGCTACGCGCAGCCAACCACGAGACAATCGCGCATGGCGAATCATACCACAACAAGTCCGACTGCTTGCACGTGATCGACTTGGTGAAGGGCAGCAGCAACGCCATTGTCTACGAAGCGTGATCGTCGTCTGCGGGGATGATCTCAAGTTCGCTGTGCGGTCCGTAGTCCCAACGCACGTTCAGCAAAATCTGCTGAACGCGGCGTATTTGGACCCGAAGCCGGTTGTCCAGGCTTGCGCTAAGCCGATCCGCGAACTGCGGTAGCGTGGCCTCCAAGGCCGCTAGGTCTTCTTCGTGGATCTGGAAAATCTTGCTCATACTGTTCCCTTCGCAACCGGTGTGCCTGCGGTTGCGCCTTGGTTGGATTTTTCCTACCAATGACCAGCCCCAGCCTGTCAGAGTGAACCACTACCAGCCGCTCACATCCTGTACTCCGTCTTCGCGAGGCCTTGGGCGACCTTCGTCTTGAACTCGCCAAACCCCTCGCGGCCCATCAGGCCATAGGTCGCCTGCTTGCCCAGCTCGACTGCGGGCTGGTCGTACGCATCAATATTGAGCATCAGCCCGGCATACGCAGTCACCATCTCCCAGAGATAGATGAACTCGCCGACGTGGTGGGCATCGACGCGCGGGAACGTGATGGTAAAGTTAGGACGCTGGCTTTCAACCAGGGCGTACTCGGTGGCGAGCTTCTCAGCCGCCAAGAGCTTGGCGAGCGATGACCCCTCCAAGTAGGTCAGCGTCTCGACGCCGAGGCCGGTGGGGATCGTCACTTCATCCTCAGCGAGCTGCTCAACATCAACCAAGCACAGCACCTTGTCGTTCGGCCCTTCGCGGTAGAGCTGAACCTGCGAGTGCTGATCGGTCGTGCCCAGCGCTTTGATGGGCGTGAACCCGGTGTGGACGACAGCTCCGGTGTTGTCAACGCGCTTGCCCAGGCTCTCGGCCCAGAGCTGGCGGAACCAGTCGGCGAGCAGGTAGAGGCTGTTGG
>CAYUVO010000132.1:0-5910 GCA_964448185.1 uncultured Phycisphaeraceae bacterium | reverse complement strand
TGAGGGGCGATCAGTGCATTAGCTTATTCGAGGATCCGGCTCCCAGCGGGCTTGCGGACGGCGACTTCATCCGGGATCTGCTCATCAGCGTGGTGCCCGACCCGGCGTATTCGCAGGCGGACTGGACGGCTGAGAACTATTGGTTCCAGGACAGCTCGGGCAATGTGTGGTCACTCTGGCACGGTGGGGTGGTTCATGAACTACCCGACGGCGAACACTCGTGGGTGCTCACGAATCTGGCTGAAGCTGGTGGTTTGACGGGGAGCGTGCAGTTTGAGCCGGGCTCGATGACCGGGGTGATCGCCGCGTGGCGTGCGTTTAGCATCCAAGGGATCTCGAACGGTCAGTTGGTAAGCCTGTGGTGGTCACCAGAATCGGCAGGGAATCAGCTTGGGAACAACGCGAACGGCTGGATCCTGACGCCGTTCACTTCGAGCGTTTTCAATGACCCGATCACCGGTCAGCCCTTGACGAGCGCGCCGACGTTCTTGGCCTTCACAGACACGCAGAGCAACGGGCAGACAACGTTCGATCCTCGGGACACTGCTCTTGAGCAGGCGGGCGGGATGTCGGTAGTGCTGGTGGATACCACGGGCGCGGTGTTTGTGGTGACATTTACGACGGAGTACCAGAGCATCCCCGGGGCTCGACCTGATCTTCGTGCAAAGTGGTTGCTCGAACCGCTTGCAAACGTGCCGAGTGTGGCGCATCTTGGATTGTTGGGCCAGCTCTCGGACTTTGAGTTGCAGTACCGATCGCGAGCGGGATTCACCTCATGACGAGTTCCGTTCGTGCTTTGGCAGGGTTCTGCAGTGCAACGGGCTGAGGGTTGGGCGTGAGGGGAGTTGCTATGGGCGCGAATCCTGACCCTCACAGGCTGCGACGACCGAAATAGCTACTGATACGTTTCTTTCTATGACCAAGCATTGGAGTGCTGCTGCGGGTACCGACCTGAGCAGCGATCAGATCAGACTCGTTTACACACTTTCAGATGAGATTTTTCATGCGCACCGCACCGAGCGATCGTGGTTTGAGTCCTTTCCGTTTTGTTCGTCGCCTGCTGACTTCGCAGGGACGGGCCATGTGTTGTGAGACGCTCGAAGAGCGCAAACTGCTCTCGACGTTCGTGGTTGATTCACTCGACACCAACGACGACGGCAACCGCGGCCCGGGCCAGTTTTCGTTCATCGAAGCGGTCGCTGATGCGAATGCCAATCCGGGTGCCGACGAGATTGTGTTCTCCGACAGCCTGATCGGGATGACACTCAACGTTCCCGCAGCGTTGAACATCGGTGGAGCGACCACGGTTCGTGGTCCAAGCTCGGGCGTGTTCACGATCTCGGGTCAGAACACGACGCGAATCTTTGAAATTGATGACGGCAACGGGAGCGACGCAGCGGTCCTGATCCAGAACCTGACGCTCATCAACGGCAACTCGGGCGTCGAAGTCGGCGGCGCGATTCGCTCGTCCGAAGCTCTTGAGCTGCGAAGCGTGATTATCCGCGACAGCGTGGGAGCGTTGGGCGGCGCGGTGTACCTCGCGGGAGGCTCGCTGACCATGGACGCCTCGACCTCGATCACCGGAAACTCCGCTTCACTCGGCGGCGGGGGGATCTGGATGAACAACAACACCTCGCTGACGGTCAACGGCTCGACGATCTCGGGCAACACCTCTGCGATGGGTGGAGGCGGGATCGGGTCGTCATCCTCCAATACCACGGTGACCCTGACCAACGCGACGGTTTCGGGGAACATGGCCAACGGCGGCAACGGCGGCGGGATCATCGTCGTCGGGGCAACTTCACTCTCGCTCACCAGCACCACCGTCTCGGGCAACACCGCTTCGGTGCGCGGCGGTGGGATCGCGTTCGAGTCCAACGGCGACACGCTGACGATCAGCAACTCGACGATCTCGGGCAACATGGCGGGCAACAACGGCGGCGGAATCCTCGTTGAACTGGCCAACGGCGGGACGTTCTCGGTCACCAACACCGGGATCACGATGAACGCTGCCGGACAGAACGGCGGCGGGCTCAATCTGACCATGAGCACCAGCGGGACCACCACGCTCAACACGGTTATGTTTACCGGCAACACGGCGGGCGACTCGGCGGGCGGGTTCAACGTGCTCAGCGCCGGCGGGACGGTCAATGTCACCGAATCGACGTTCACGTCCAACACCGCAGCGACCGACGGCGGCGGGATTCAGTCGCTGGCGATATCGCTGGTCGTGACCGAATCAACGTTCAGTATGAACTCGGCGAGTCGGGGCGGCGGGATCGCATCGATCCACGCGATCGGCAACACGCTGCGGATCGAGAACAGCACGTTCACCGAGAACAGCGCTACGGACGACGGCGGGGCGATGTATGTACGCAAGCCCTTCAATACGAGCTCGACCGATCCGACGGTTCGGATCCTTGGATCAACGCTCACGAACAACACGGCGACCGCCGGGGGCGGGTTGTATGTCTCGGGCGACGAGAACGCTGAGATCGTGATCGAGAGTACGACGATCTCCGACAACATCGCAAGCTCCATCGGCGGCGGGATCATGCTCACGGGCATCAATGATGAAGCGAGCTACTCGCTGAGCATCACCGGTTCAACCATCAATGGCAACCAAGCCAACACGCTCGACGGCGGGGGCATCTTCTCGACCGCGGGTACGCTTGCAATCACCACCTCGACGATCTCGAACAACGTCGCGGCACGCGACGGCGGCGGAATCCACGACGCCTCTCTGACCGCCGCGATCACGGGCACCACCATCTCGGGCAATACCTCGACGATCCGCGGAGGCGGGTATTACAAGGCGAGAACCGGCGTCGGGGCCAGTTTCATCGACTCACTGGTCAGCGCGAACACGTCCACGAGCAGTGACGGCGGCGGGATCTACTTCCGCGGCTCGAGCCTGACACTCGTCGGCACGACCGTCTCGGGGAATACGGCGAACTTCGGTGCGGGGCTGCGGGTTGATCAAACCGGAACGGTGAGCATTGACAACTCGACCATCACAGCCAACACCGCACGAGGTCAGCTCGGCGGCATCGGAGCAACGAGCACCACCATTGATGTTCGCAGCTCGATCATTGCGGGCAACATCGACGCCGACAGCACCGATCCGGATCTCGACGTCAATGACCTCGGCACGAACACCAATAACCTCATCAACACCGATCCGGTGCTGACTGATCTGGGCGACTTCGGCGGGCCGGTGTTCACGCACATGCCCATGGAAACCAGCCCGGCACTTGATGCTGGCTCAAACCCCAACACCCTGACCAATGACGCACGCGGGTTTGACCGCGATGACGGCAACGGCGTGGACATCGGTGCCACCGAGGGCTTCCGCCCGACGGTCACGCTCGGGGCTGAGACCGTCACGCTGGTCAGCCGTGAAGTCGTCATCAACGTGACGACCGCCAACGACCCCGACGGGCTTGTCTCGGGCATCCGCGTGTTCCGCGATGCGAACAACAACGGCACGGCTGACGCGGGCGAACTGATCGACACGATCCCGCTCGGTGGCACCACGGTGCTCCCCGTCGAGCAGCTTCCCGTTGGGACGAGCACGCTGCTGCTGATCCCGGTGGACAACACGGGGTTGCTTGGGAACGCCTCGACGGGCACGGTGACGCTCCAAGCGGTCCCGGGCTTCGCCACCGTTACGTTGCTCGATCACACGGGCGCTTCAACGACCTCGATCGAGCGTCACCGTCCGTTTACGGTCAACGTGACGAGTCCGGTGTTCGCCGATGCTGCGGGATCGATTCTGGCGGTGGACGTGTTCATCGACCTCAACGGCAACGGTGCGGTTGACAACGGTGAGATTCTGGGGCAAGGGATTTACAGCGAGAACGCCGCCACGGGCACCGGCACAGTGACGGTTTCGCGTGAGACTTCGGCGGGATTGCCTTTGGGCAACGCGACGCTGCTCATCCGACCCGCGACAAGCCGACCGGGCGCTGAGGTTGACGGCACGATCAGCACCGTGGCGGTCACGATCACGGCGGCCCAGACGGCAGCGGGCGGATCGGAAGTCTTGGCGACTGCGAACACCGGATTGCACAGCGTGCTCGCCATCGCTGGCGACGGCTCGCCCTTGCTCTTTGAGCAGGCTGCCGACGGCACATGGACCGCACGAAGGCTCGCCGATGACGCGGGCGTAAGCGGGGCGTTCACGGGTCAGGCCGAGGTCTGGTCGAACGCTGAGGGCTTGACGCGGGCAGCGGTGTTGACCGACTCGACCATCCTGATCTTTACCGAGCAGGCCGACGGCTCGTTTACCGCGCTCGACATCGGGGCCACGGTTCCGGGATCGACCGCGATCGCGCGAGCGATGACACGATTTACAACGCTCGACGGCCGGGAGTATCTCGCGGGCTACACCTCGGGTGACCGCTTGGTGACGTTCTATCAACTAGGCCCCGACAGCACGACATGGGCGTTCGACGACATCTCGACCGATCTTGAGGCCGGTGGCTTTGTGACGCCGGTGCTTGATGAGATCGTGAGCTATGTCACCGCGTGGAACCAGTGGAGCATCGTCGGGCTCGATACCAATGGCGACATCCAGAATATCTGGGTGCTGCCCGGCACGTTCGAGGAATGGCGACTCGACAACCTCTCGGACATCACCAACGCGCCACAGCTCGCCAGTGGGCTCAGCGTGATCCTCACCACATGGAGCGGCATCAACCTCACCGCGCTCGATTCATCGGGCAGCCTGCGTGTGACCTGGTGGGTGCCCGACTTCGCTGGCGATTGGGTCAGCAACGACCTGAGCGACATCGCGGACAACAGCGGCGATGTGGACGACCGCGTGATCGCACAGGTGATGACCGGGTACTTCACGAGCTGGAGCGGGATGAACTACGCCGGGGTCAACTCGCAGGGCGATCTGGTGATCTACTGGTGGGTGCCCTCGTTCGGGGGGCAGTGGCTCGTCTCACAGATCACTGACGGTGCTGCGGACAACGCATACGACCCGCAGTCCGCCGTATCGAGCTTTGTCTCGACCGACGGCACGCTCAACGTCGTCGGTGCGGATTCAGAAGGCGACGTACTGCGAAGCTCGTGGCAGCCCGGCGATGCCGATTGGGGCACCGAGGTGCTCTCGGAAATCGCAACGTTTATCTAAGGAGACCGGCCCGTTGAGGGCTGTCCCTGACACCAATGACTTCCCCCTCCCCGTGGCGTTCGGCGTCGCGGGGCTTTCTTGCGCGGTACCCTGTAGCTCAAGACCACAGCCCTTTCGTTCTTAGTGAGGTTCTGCCCATGCCGCCCCCCCCACCGCCGCCCGCATCTGATCAGAGCCAGCCCACCGAGTGCGCATCGTGTGGTGCGGATCTACGCACGATCGAGTTCAAGGTGGACAAAAAGGGCCGGGGGATCTGCAAGCCGTGCGTTGCCAAGCTCAAGGCCAAACGCAAAGCCAAGGCGGACGCAGAAGCTGCGGCGGCTGGTGGAGCAGCAGCCGAAATGGCCAGCGGAGATGTGATGGACATCTTGCTCGCGGATTCGTCGGCGACCAAGCAGGAGCCGTGCCCCGAGTGCCAGTCGTTCATTGATCCGGGCTCGGTGATGTGCATCCACTGCGGCTACAACCTCGAGAGCGGCAAGCAGCTCAGAACGCGAGTCATCGCAGCGACTAAAGAAAAGAAGTCGAAAAAAAACAAGAAAGACAAATAGCAATCTCAAATGCATGAGATTTGCACTCGTTCAATATGAGGCGTGCATGCAAAAAAACCGGACCCCATGTGGGACCCGGTGCGTGTGTTATGTGCCATCAGATGGCGTCATGTTGGTGGGATGGAGTCGCGTAAGCGAGCTTGCAGTCTGGAGGCTTTAGCCCCAGGAGTTGCCGCCGCCACCGCCACCACCGCCGCCGCCCCATGAACCGCCGCC
>CAYUVO010000131.1:0-5982 GCA_964448185.1 uncultured Phycisphaeraceae bacterium | reverse complement strand
CCCCCCCCTCACGCCCCGGCCAGCGCGATGACCCCAGCAATCACCAGCACCACGCCCGTCGCCTTGCGCAGGTTCATCGTCTCGCCGAGCACCAGCCAGCCGAGGAGCACCCCCACCAACGGCGCGACCGCAAACGCAATCGGCTTGACCTTTGAGATGTCACCAAACTTAAGTGCGCTGTAAAAGAACGCAAGCGCGGCTCCGCCCGCGATCACGCCCGAACCAAGCAGGAGCTTGGCCATGATCGGCCCGCCGGCACGGGCCCAGTCGGCGGGTTCGCTCTTAAAAGAATGCACCATGAGCCACTGCATCGCCCACAGCACGGGCAATGCCGCGAGCGTGCGCACCGCGGCGGCGGTCATCGGCCCGATCTTGCCGGTGTGGAGCACGCTCTTGGTAAACACCTCGCCCACGCCCCAGCACAGGCCCGCTGCTATTGCAAATAGGATCGCTTTCATGGCCGAGGATAGTCCTCGCTGAGTCCCTGATCGCTCTGGCGTGATCTAAGAACAGCAGTTTGAGTCACACACAGCACTGACCCCGAAGACGGGGGGGGGAGTCAGTGGCACATTCGTTTCATTACGAATGACCTGTTGACGCAGGCGTGATACCCAACTTGGGCCACAGCTCGTCGAGGCGTTCGCGCGTGCGCACATGATGTTCCATCGCGGGCGGCCACGCGCGCACGGGCTGCGCATCGGTGCCGTCATCGGGCGTCTTGGGCGTGGCATCAAACCCCATCTTGCCACCCGAAGGATGATCGACGATTGCTGCGTCGCGCCCCGCATCGCAGTGCGCCATCCACTCGAACAACACACGGTCCACGTCTGCCAGATCTGTGTGCGCACCAACCACGATTATAAACGGCGGGGGCGATTCACACTCAACTTCTAACACGCGATCACGAACGGTCCGACCAAAGCCCGGTTGTTCACTGTGTTCCGCTGAAACCAACAACCAACCCGGGGCACGCTCGCTCAGCGCCGCTTGCACGACGCCGCTCACCGCTTCGACGGATTGAATATAATGTTCTGCGATGGTGCCTTCCACCCACTGACGTAGGCCCGGGCTGATCGCAACTGCGCTGCCCGCTTCTTCGCCGGGCCACTTGGGCGTGCAGTCAAAGCCCAGCTTCGTGCCCGCGCCGAGCCTCGGAGCAGCGTGATCGAGGATGTCCAGCGGGCCACGCACGCGCTCAATATCACGCGCCGGATCGCACCACCTCGCAGCAGCACCAAGCACTGCAGCGCAATCATGGACGTCCACACCACCACTCACGCCCCCCTCCCCCTGATCCACGACAAAGATCGTCTTGGTCCACGCCATCTGCCCCGCGCCCCACACCGCGTGCATCACCTTGCGCGCATGCAGCGGGTACTGCTTGTCGATCAACAAGTGCGCACAGTTATGGAACGCTCCGAACATCGGCAGGTCGTAGTCCTCGATATCCGGTATCAGCACACGCAGCATCGGCAAGAACATCCGCTCGGTCGTCTTGCCCAGAAAGTAATCTTCTTGTGGCGGCGAGCCCACCACCGTCGTCGGATAGATCGCGTCACGCCGACGACTCACACTCGTCACCTCGACCACCGGGTAGCGATCGGGCATCGAATAGAACCCGGTGTGATCGCCAAACGGTCCTTCAAAGACAGCGCCCGGTCCCAGCGGTTCGTCGGTGGCGCCCGGCACCCAGCCGATCTCGCCCGCTTGCGTGCTCGCGTAGCCCTCGATCACCATCTCGGCATCGGCTGGAACCCATAGCGGCACGCTCGAACCACGCACCATGCGCACGCCGGTACCACCTAAGAACCCCGCCATGAGCAGCTCACTGATGCCCGGTGGCAGCGGAGCGGTCGCTGCATAGGGCAGCACGCTCGAACCCCCGAGCACGATCGCCACGGGCATGGGCTCGCCGAGTTTCTTCCATGACCGCCAGTGTCGTGCGCCGTCGTGGTGCAGGTGCCAGTGCATCGCCATGCGGTTCTTGCCGAGCAACTGCACGCGGTACATCCCGATGTTGTGGCTCGCCGGCTTGCTCGCATCACGATCATCCGCATGAATCGTGTGAATCCCCGCAAGCGTGATGTACCGCCCGCGAAACTCGGCCTCCCATCGGGCTGCGTCGATCGACGGGTGGCCCATCCCCGGCACATGGCTATTGATGTCCGCGGGGTAGGGGGGGGAGCCGACCGCCGCAAAGTCGCCATCCAAAGGCCAGCACCGCAAGAACGGAAAGCGTGTGAGGTCGATCTCGTCACCCCGATCAACAATCTCCTGACATCCCCCCCCCGTTCCCCCCGTCCTCCTTGCCCCACGCATCCGTTTGGGACCGATCCGTAGCATCGGCAGGAGTTCGCGGGCGAGTTCGATCCCCTCGGCGAGCGATCTCGGCGGTTTAGGCTTGGTGAGCTGATCGAGTCGGGCTGCCAAGCCCTCAAGCCCATCCTCCAAGCCCAGTGCCATCTCCATTCGGCGATAGCTCCCGAAGGCGTTGATGAGCACGGGCATCGACGAGCCGACCACGTTCTCGAAGAGCAGGGCTGGGCCGCCCGCGCTGTGGTGGAACGGATCAGTTCGGTGTGTCGCAAGATGAGGCGGGTTCGGTGCTGTCACGGTACGCGACACCCGGTCGGCGATCGCTGCGATCTCGAGCACCGGATTCACCGGTTCGGCAACACGAACCAGCTCGCCCGCTGCGTCGAGAGCTTCCACAAATGTGCGCAGATCCGGGTACATAGCTATGGCCACCCTATCGTGTTCACTCAGCACAGGAAATCTCTATGGCCACCACGCCCCCATCCAACACCCCCCCAACTCCCTCTCCGCCCCCATCCACCCCATCCACCCCCGCCCCCCCCGCCTGGATCCCCGCGGGCACACGAGACTGGCCTACCTATTTCGATCGAGTCACCGGAGGCGAACCCAGACAAACGCTGCTCGATGCTCTCGATGCCTTCGACCACGGCGATCAGGGACCGACCGCTGATCGGCCAAAGCTCGCGATTGACCTCGGATGTGGCGAGGGTCGCGACACCGCCGAGTTGCTCAGACGGGGCTGGAATGTCCTCGCCATCGACGGCCACCCCGACGGCCTGCGCCGACTCATCTCCCGAGACGACCTCGTAAGCCCCGAACACCTGACCATGCAGATGCGGTCCTTCGAGAGCATCAGCGAGCTGCCGCCCGCCGATCTGGTCAACGCGAGCTTCTCGCTGCCCTTCTGCCCGCCGAGCCACTTTGAGACCCTCTGGCGTGCGATTTTGGGCTCGATCCGCCCCGGTGGGCGATTCGCAGGCCAACTCTTCGGCGATCGGGACACCTGGGCGACCATCGAAGACCGGAGCCATTTCACGCTCGACGAGGCCAAAGGATTGCTCGCGATGAGCGATATACTGAAAGTCGAACGCTTCAAAGAGGAAGAACGAGAGGGAAGTGATGCCTCGGACAACCACAAACATTGGCATGTGTTCCATGTCGTGGCTCAGTGTCATGGCTCAGAAGGTGAACTCTCACTCTGAGGCTTGATCTCTTTCTGGCTCGCGTCCCCGGCTTATTTCTCTTCTCTTTGCCCCCCCTTCTTCCCCCCTCTTCCGCCTCTTTCTCTTGCCTCTGTGTTCTCTGTGTTGAACTCTTTTCCTGTCGAGGATGAACCTTCCATGACCGCAGCGATCGACCTGACCGGGGTAGAGAAGATTTACAAAGGCAAGATCCACGCCCTGCGCGGGGTGGACATGCGGGTCGAAGCAGGCGAGGTCTTCGGGCTCCTTGGCCCCAACGGCGCGGGCAAGTCCACGCTCGTCAAGATCCTGATGACCGTCATCAGTCCGACCAAGTGCAAGGGCACCATGCTCGGCAAGCCCGTGGGCGACAAAGCCACGCTCGCCCGCGTTGGCTATCTGCCCGAGCACCACCGCTTCCCGGACTACCTCACGGGTGCGCAGGTCGTGGACTACTTCGGCGCTCTGGCGGGGACACCCCGAGGAGAGCGCAAGAAACGGGTCGGTGAGCTGCTCGAACTCGTGGGCATGGGTCGATGGGCGGACACCAAGATCAAGCAATATTCCAAGGGCATGCGCCAGCGCGTGGGCATCGCTCAAGCCCTCATCAATGACCCCGACATCGTCCTCATGGACGAACCCACCGACGGCGTAGACCCGGTGGGCAGGCGTGACATCCGTGATGTGGTCCGCGCGATGCGTGAGCGCGGCAAGACCGTCATGATTAACAGCCACCTGCTGAGCGAGCTGGAAATGGTCTGCGACCGCGTCGCGATCATGGTCCAGGGCGAGGTCCGCCAGCAGGGCTCGATCGACGAACTCACCGCTCC
Source organism: uncultured Phycisphaeraceae bacterium (assembly GCA_964448185.1). GTDB lineage: Bacteria > Planctomycetota > Phycisphaerae > Phycisphaerales > UBA1924 > OFTM382. The sequence goes on along the minus strand of CAYUVO010000131.1, from coordinate 1,655 downwards.
TCACCGCAAATACGAAGTGGCGTTTGAAGCCGAGAACGACGCCGATGACAATCGCGTGCGCACATTGCTCGAAGGAATCGAGGGCTTGAGCATCAGCGATCACGTCGCGAGCATCCCGACCGAAGACCCGCAAGTCATCCAGCCCGTGATCGACCGCTTGCGGGCGGGCTCGGTGACGATTCGATCCGTCCGTGCGTACCGCCCCTCGCTCGAACAACTGTTCCTCGACACGGTGGGTGAAGATTCAGACCCCGGCGCCGGCCCGACAAAGAATACAAAGCGCAGCCAAGGAGCCCACTCTTGAAAGCGATGCAAACCGCTGCGTTGTTCCTCGACGCCTACCGCGAGCTCAACGCCAAGAAGCTGTTCTGGATCACGATGGTCCTCAGCGGGATCGTGATCCTCGTGTTCGCGTCGCTGGGGATTGATGAGAAGGGCATCAGCATCCTGTTCTGGGATCTTGAGTTCATCCCGGTCAACACCAACATCATCTCTCAAGAGTTTTTCTATAAAGCTCTGTTCAGCAATCTGGGCATTTCGCTGTGGCTGACCTGGGTCGCCATGATCCTCGCGCTGGTTTCGACGGCTGGGATCATCCCCGACATGATCGAGGGCGGGGCGATCGAGTCGATCCTGAGCAAGCCCATCGGGCGCGTTCGGCTCTTCCTGACCAAGTACGCCACGGGGCTGCTGTTCGTGGGGCTGCAAGTCGCGGTGTTTAGTTTGGGTTCGTTCTTGGTGTTCGGGATTCGAGCCGGGATGTGGGAGCCTCGGCTGTTTCTGGCGGTCCCGATCGTGGTCATTTTCTTTAGCTATCTCTACTGCATCTGCGCCCTGATCGGGCTCATCTCGCGTTCGACGATCACGGCGCTGCTGGTGACGATGCTCGCGTGGGCGGGGTTGTTTATGGTCAACTTGGCCGACGAAATCCTGCAAATGCTCGACACGCAGTGGGAAGTCCGCATCGACAGCGAGAACGAACGCCTCGAACGCATGGAGTCCAACACTTCCAAGCTGCTCATCAGGGCGAATGCCCAGAGCCACGAGTATCCCGACGACTGGGTGCCCAGCACCGACGAGATCGAGGCGAAGAACCCGTTTATTGCGCGCAACCGGGAGCGGGTCGATGGGATCCAAGAGACACGCGGGAAGATGAAGCCTTGGCTCGGGATGGTCGTGACAGTCAAAACCGTGCTGCCCAAGACAAGCGAGACAGGGGCGTTGCTCGAACGCTGGCTGATTGATCTCAGCGAGTTGCCCACTGATGACGACGAGCCGATGTTTGATCTCGATGGCGACCTCGACGACGATGAATTGCCCGTCGATCAAGACGAGGCCAACCTCCGCCTCCAAGAGCGGTACCGAGCTCGATCGGTGGGCTGGGTGCTGGGCACGTCGCTGATCTTCGAGTTCTTCGTGATCGGGCTGTGCCTGGTGATCTTCGTTCGGCGTGACTTCTAGGGTCTGCTTGGCGGATCAACGAGCCCGATTGGGGCGGGCAGCGTGAGCGAGGGGTGGAGCTGGGCTGGGGCAAGGCGCGTTTCTTGCGCCATCAGGGCCACCAGATGCTCCGTCAGGGCCACCAGATGCTCCGTCAAGGCCACCGGATGCTCTGTCAGGGACACCGGATGCTCCATCAGGGACACCGGATGCTC
>CAYUVO010000130.1:0-6023 GCA_964448185.1 uncultured Phycisphaeraceae bacterium | reverse complement strand
GACGTCAGGAGGATGATAGGGTTGGTGGGGTGAGGAGGGTGGGGGGGTGGGGGGGTGGGAGGATGGGGGGGTGAGGGATCGGAAGGCATGAGAAGCTGCACAAGTGGGCGTGTTGAGTTGCTTGGAGGGGATTGCGAGCCGATACTTGTTCATACATGAACCGTTCATTCTCCAACCGAGCTGAGAACCCCATCGGGGCTGGCATGGTGGCTGGCACAGGTGCGAGCTTGCATCTGAGTTGGTTCGTGCTGATGGCGACGTTGTGCTCTGCTTCGGTGGGGTCGGCGGTAGAGCCATTGTCGAGGGGTGGGAGTGCGGTTGGAAGCGTTGCGGATCTGGTCTGCGTCTGGGTTGCTGGGTGCAGCGACACTCAGATGGCGTGGGCTGGCGCGACGGGGCGGCTGTGCGTGTTGCCCGAAGAGACTCCCGGCGATTCGCTGGTGTGCGAGTTGGTGACGGATCGCAGGCCGATGGTGGGGTGGCTTGATTCGGTGCTGCCGCCGCCTAGCTCGAACGCCGTCTGAACGGACGCTCGCGGCACGCAGGGAAACTTGCTTGTCACACAAGCGGACAAGCCCCGCGGGCTTTCTCAAACACTTCCAACTGATGCAAGTTCTTGGCCGATATGGGGTCAAGAACGGATACGAACTCAATGAACTTCTCGTCGGCGGTGCATGCGGGCGAGTGCAGATGCAGCGGCCCGAGCAGGCTGCATCAGAGAGCAGAATGATGAAGAAGAATCAGGGCCTTCCAGTGATCGGGCCGTTCCTCAACTCGATGTTCGGTTCGCGCAATGACCGTTTCGTGAAGCGGTACACGTCGCGGGTTGATCAGATCAACTCGATGGAGGCGTCGATCCGCGAGATGACCGATGCGCAGCTGCGGGTGAAGATCATCGAGTTCCGCGAGCGGTTTGATGGCGGGACGAAGATCGACGACATGCTCGCCGAGGTGTTCGCGGTCTCGCGTGAGGCGATGGACCGTTCGGTGGGGATCCGCAACATCTTCAACCCAGAGAAGGGGTTTGATCCGACGCTGCTCAGCGAGCGTGGTCAGGCGTTGTTCGCGGAAGTATCGGCGAAGATTTCATCGACGCCAACGGTGTTGCCTCGGACGCTGGACGCGGGTGATGGTCAGCCGCCCGAGGGCGAGGCGGACGCGAACGACGAACATCTGGGGCATTCGCAGGCGGTGCCCGGTTGGCGAACGGTTGAGATCCCGCCGGAGTTGTACAACGCGGTTCGTGAGGTGTACGAGTTGAGCAAGCCGCCGTTTCGTGCGAGGCCGTTTGATGTGCAGTTGATCGGTGGGATGGTTCTCAGCGGGGGCAAGATCGCCGAGATGAAGACGGGTGAGGGCAAGACGATTGTGGCGCCGTTGGCGTGCTACTTGGCAGCGATCGAGCATCAGCAGGTGCATGTGGTGACGGTCAACGACTATCTCGTGCAGCGTGACCGTGACTGGACGTATCCGTTTTTCCATGCGATCGGGCTGACGGCAGGAGCGATCCATCCTTCGCATGTGCAGCTCGAGGAGTTTAAGCGTTGGATGTACCGGTGCGATGTGGTGTACGGCACGACGGCGGAGTTCGGGTTTGATTATCTGCGTGACAACATGAAGCCGTCGGCGAGCATGCAGGTGCAGCGGCGTCGGCAGTTCGCGGTGGTCGATGAGGTTGATTCGACGCTGATTGATGAAGCGCGGACGCCTCTGATTATCTCGGGCCAGGCGCACGACGATCAGCCTCGGTATCAGCTTGCGGACAAGCTCGCGCGGCATCTGGTGAGCAAGCAGCAGCCTTGGACGGATCGCGAAGACGACGTCGAGCGGTGTCAGGAAACGATCAAGGGTCTTGAGGGTGATATCCGGCAGACTCGGGATAAATCAGAGGTTCCCGACATGCAGAAGCGGCTTGAAGCGGCGAAGAAGGAGCTGCCCGAGCTTGAGCGGGACCGCGATCAGCATGTGCAGTTTTACGAGCTGGAGATGGACCGCAAGTCTTCGCACCTGACGCACGAGGGGGTCGCCGAGGCGCAGCGTGCAGCGGGGATTGGGTCGTTTTATGTGGATGAGAACATGGACATGCCGCACCTGCTTGAGCAGGCGTTGCGTGCGCACGCGGTGTACAAGCGTGACCGTGATTATGTGGTGATGGAGGTTCCCGATCGGATGACGGGCAAGACCGAGGCGAGCGTGGTGATTGTTGATACGAACACGGGTCGTCCGATGATCGGCCGGCAGTGGTCGGACGGCTTGCATCAGGCGACGGAGATCAAGGAGCAGGTGCCGGTCAAGCCCGAGACGCAGACGGTGGCCTCGATCACGATCCAGAACTTCTTCAAGATGTACAAGCGGCTCTCGGGGATGACGGGCACAGCGGACACCGAAGCCCAAGAGTTCCACGATATTTATAAGCTCGATGTGGTTTCGATCCCGACCAACCGGACGATCGCGCGGTTCGATCAGACGGACATGGTGTTCTTGCGTGGCAAGGACAAGTGGGACCGGATCGTCGACGAGATCAAGACGTTCCACGACATAGGTCGGCCGATCCTGGTGGGCACGACGAGTGTCGAGAAGAGCGAGCTGGTGGCGCACACGCTTACCCGCAAGCATCAGGTCAAGCACAACGTGCTCAATGCCAAGCAGCACGAGCACGAAGCGGTGCTCATTCAAGACGCGGGTGCGCTGGGCGCGGTGATGATCGCGACGAACATGGCCGGTCGTGGCACGGACATTGTGCTCCAGCCGATCACGCGCGAAACGTTGCTCGATCACTGGCTGCGTCGCGGGATCGCGAGTCGCAAGCTCACGGTTGAGGCGAGCGACGAGGAGCTGCGCGAAGACGTGTACCGCAAGATTGCGCCAGCGGAGCTTGGGATGCGCAAGCGAGATGCGGAGACGATGGAGTTTGCGGAGCTTGAGTTGGAGTTGCTACGCAAGTGGGTCAACGACCACACATGGGCGGATGCCAAGAAGGTGCCGACGATGAGCGCCGAGGCGATGCGCGAGGAACTTGATGAATCGAGTCGCTGTTTGCTGCACAGGCTTCGTTGGTTTGCGACGATCGAGGAGATGGGCGGGCTGCATGTGATCGGAACCGAGCGGCACGAGAGCCGACGGATTGATAACCAGCTGCGCGGGCGTTCGGGTCGGCAGGGTGATCGCGGATCGAGTCGGTTCTATGTGGCGCTCGACGACGATCTGATGAAGATGTTCGCGGGCGAGACGCCGATGCGAGTGCTCTCCAAGATGGGCATGAAGGAAGGCGACGCGATCGAGAGCGGGATGCTGACCAAGCGCATCGAGGGTGCGCAGCGGAAGGTCGAGGAGCGCAACTTCCAGGTGCGCAAGAACATTCTCGAGTACGACGAGATAATGGAACACCAGCGGCAGTTCTTCTATGGCCAGCGACAACGGGTGCTCGAGGGCCGGGATGTTCGCGGTCTGATCTTTGAATACATCGGTGATGCGGTCGATGACGCGGTGAGTGAGTATCTTGCCCCGGATTACGCAGCTGAGTGCGTGGCTGAATATGCCAAGGAGCAGCTTGAGTGTTCGATCCCGCCGGACCGTTTGCGGGGTAAAGAGGCTGAGGACATGGATCGGGTGATCCGTCGATTGGCGAAAGAAGACGCGCGGTCGATGATCGACGTGACGCTCGGCGAATACATCCCGATGGAGGGTTCGGAAGTCAGCGTCGACTACGACTCGGCGGGGCTTGTCAACTGGGCCAAGAGCCGATTCGGGGTCGAGATTGATTCGGGTGATCTTCGAGAGGGCGGCGCTGCCGAGCGGCGGCATGTGCTGGATCTGTTGGGCGATGCGGCTGAGAAGGCGATCGACCAAGCGGATCTCAAAGGGATGTATCAGTTCCTCGAGAAGGACTACGGGCTCAAGAAGCTCGCGGGCTGGTGCGAGGCGAAGTTCGCCAGTGCGCCCAAGATTAGCGAGCTTGAAGAGGCGCACAAAGCGGACGAGCAAGATCCGGCCGAGGTGATTCTCAAGATCGCACGCGAGGCGTACCGCAAGCGGGAGGTCGAGCTTCCCGTTGAAGTGGCGATGCAGCAGACGATGCAGGCGGCGCGCGAGCAGGGGCCGGATGCTGCGATCGGTCGGCTTGTGGAGTGGGCGCGTCAACGGTTCGGTTCTGATCTGACGCTTGAGGATCTCAAGAAGACGCCGCCGAACAAGGTCGCGGATCGGTTGAGGGAGCTTTCGACCAAGGCGGTCGAGGAAGGTCGGCTTGAGAAGCTGATCGACGAAGCGGTAGCGACCGATGGTCTCGACGGATTCGATGCTTGGCTCCAAGAGCACTTCAAGACTTCCGCGCCCGAGGAGATGCGGTTCCTTGACGATGACGAGCGGACGGACTCGATTCGTGCGAAGGTCGAGACGCTTGCGCGTGGCGAGCTGTTGCAACTCGAACAAGCGATCCTGCTGAACATCTTTGATTCGTCGTGGAAAGACCATCTGTACGAGATGGACCAGTTGCGTGATGCGATCGGGTACCGCGCGTTCAGCCAGCTTGATCCGCGGATTGAGTACAAACGCGAGGGTTCGCGGATGTTCATCGGTATGAACAAGACGATCCGTGATCGGGTGACTGATCTGGTGTTCAAGGCACGCTTTGGTCCTGCGCAGGCTCAGCCGCCGCGCCGCGCCCCAGCACCCGGTGGTGCAAGTGGGAGTGGAGGAGTGGGGGGTGGGAAATTCTCGAGCAGCGACGCGATGTACGCTCCGCCCTCGACATCCGCGACGTCACCGAAGACGGCCACGAACGAGGGGGCTTCGGGATCGAAAGATTCCAAGAAGGATGCTGCCCAGAAAGCGAGCGAGGCGAATGACGCGGCACGCTCTGCTGCCTCCAAGGATCGCGGCAAGCCCCGTAGGCGTTGAGTCTTTGGGTGTATAAAACCGAGCGTTGCCCCGAACATGTGGCGACCAACGTGGCCAATGATGGATCTTCGCATCGCGATGGGGCGTATGATCGTGCAAGGGAACGGCAGCGGCGGCTGCAAGGTGTGGCCTAGCCGATGCCCTCAAGGGGAACCACGATGACTCACAAGCTTTCAAACAAGCCTCCATCTGAGGCGACGCAGCCACGGTTCGATCAACACACAGGGGCGAGAGGTTTTTCGCTCGTCGAGTTGTTGGTGGTGATCGCTGTGCTTTCGATTCTGATCGCGCTGACGATGACGTTGGCGGGCGGGGTGACGAGATCGGCGAAGTCGCGGACAGCTGCGGACACGATCCGAGTGCTCGATCAGAGCGTCGAGGCGTGGACGGCAGCGACGGGCGACAAGCTGCCCAAAATGTATCGAGGACTGCCGATAGTTGATGGAAGATTGACTGGCGCGGATGGTCTGACTGCTTCTGATGTAGCAGATTGGCCGCAGCCGCTCCCGAGCCTCTCGCTGTATACGGCTTCAATGGCCGACGAGGACTCTGTAGTTGGCGTCATCGGCTCGCTAGATCCAGCCATCCGCCGTTCTGAACTCGTAGAGTTACCAGATGCGTTTGAGTTCGAAGCTCAAAGAGTGTTCGATCCTTGGGGCAACCAGATCCGGTTTGTGCATCCGGCATATGACGGCGGCTGGGGCGAGTACCTCGACGGAGGAATGGCAGCGGCTCGGCCCGAACTGGTGGTTGACACGCCAGAACTTGCTTTGATCACCCCGATCACCCGCATGCGATTCAGTCGCTCGTGGCGCATCACGCCAGGCGATCCCGGTGATGCCGACGAGGGCATCTGTCCGGGCGGCGGGACGCGGGCGTACTTCTATTCGGCTGGTCCTGACGGGGATCCTGGGACGATCGAGGACAACGTCTACAGCGAGCGGCCCCAGTTCCCGGCGGAGACTGCTGATATCCGTAATTGATCGTCGGGTGTTGATCGCCACGGGGGTGGTGGGCGGATATAGTCGAGCCCTCGTGAGCCGGTAACGGCGGATCAGGAAAACACCACCGGGGTGTAGCGCAGCTTGGTAGCGCGTCTCGTTCGGGGCGAGAAGGTCGGAGGT
>CAYUVO010000129.1:0-6085 GCA_964448185.1 uncultured Phycisphaeraceae bacterium | reverse complement strand
CGGCGAGCAATGAAGCCTGGCTCTCTCGCTCGGCCTGAAAGTATCGAGCCTTGACGATGGTGAGCCGAAGATCATCGACCTCATCGGGCGGCACCAGCTTGAGCAACTGGCGGCTTCGTCTTTCGAGTTCACGCCTGAAAACCGGGTCTTTATCGAGTTCGAGCAGCCTGCCGTAGAGCGTCGCGAGCCTTGTCGCAGCCAACCCGCGGGCTTCGCCTTCGAGTGTTTGAAGCCGGTGCTCCAGATGCACAGCACGCAGCCGATCAAGCCCGAGCGTTTCAAGATACTGCTCGACCGAATCCTCACTGATCGCTGCGGACGGCGTGTCGATCTGCGCGTGCGCAAGGCTTGCACACCAACTGTGCGCACACACTACCGCTGCCAGCAGCATCGCGGTCAATGCGTGTGGGTTACTCGCTGGGCACATAGCTCACCCGGACGAATCCCGCGTCTTTGCACGCCTGAATGCACGCGGCGGCATCACCCACCGGAACATCCCCAGCCACTTTGACGAACACGCCCGGATCTTTCGGTAGCGGCCTGAGCAAGTCGCCGAGCGCCTTCGTCGTGCGCATCTCACGCGCACCCATGCGGTAGAGCACTCGCCCCTTCTCCATCACCACCTCGACCACCTGAGGCTGAAAGTCCGACGCGCTGCTCTGGCCGGGCTGTTCTTGTGCGCGCAGCGCGGTCGCCAGATCACTCTCTGGGTCTGCCAGCGTCGTCGAGATCAAAAAATACATGAGCAGCATGAACACCACATCGATCATGGGCGTCATAGGAAGCTTCGCCTCGTGAATCCCCACGTCTTGATGGTCGCGGCCTAAACGCATCGCTCAGGGTTCCTCCCCGCGGGGAACGGCGGTGCCCAGACGCCACAACCGCACGTCTCGCGCCGCCATGATCGACACGACCTCGTTGACCGATCCAGAGCGAGCCGTCTGATCGGCACGCACGAGCACCTCGACCAATGACGGATCGCCGAACTCAAGAATCAGCGTTTCGAGCCTCGCCTCAAAGCCCGCAAGCGTGGTCGGTTCGCCATCAATCAGCAGTGTTCCCTTCGCGAGCACCTCGACGATCAGGTCTGCGGGCTGATCGATCGCGCCGTCGCCCGATTGCGGAGGCAGGTCCATCGGCGTGCGCACGGTCTCGGTGAATCGGCTCGTAAACAAGAAGAAGATCAACAACTGAAACACCACGTCGATCATGGGTGTCATGTCGAACCCGCCCCACTTGCGTTTGCGCTTGGTCAGGAAGTTCAACCGCTTCTCCCCGTTGGGCCGCCCGCGCCACCTGTAGCTTGCGCGCGAGCCGCTGGGGTGGGGGGAGCCGCTGGGGTGGGGGGCGCGGCTGGACGCTGGGGCGGATTCGCTGCGACGGCCCCGCCACCCGCTTCAATGATGGCTGCGAGATCTTCGATGATCTCGGCGACCGAACTCACCAACGATTCGACCCGGTTGCGTAAGAACGCATGCACCGCCGTCGAGGGGATCGCCACGATCAGCCCGAGCACCGTGGTAATCAGAGCCACGGAGATATCACCGGCGAGCTGATCGGGCCTGGCGACGCCCCCCCCGCTGCGGAGCGTGTCGAACGCTCCGACCATCCCGATCGTCGTGCCCAGCAGACCCAGCATGGGCGCGACCGATGCGATCACCGCAATGGCATCGACGCCTCGATAGAGCCGGGCGGTCTGTGCTTGTCCCGCTTCTTCAAGCGCGGTCCGCAGCTCAAGCCCGCCAAAGGGGCTCCGGCTGACCCGCAACAACGCGGCGCCGAACACCCGCGTCAGGAACGACGAGTTCTCCTCGTCCTGGCAGTACGCAAGAGCGCTTGCCAGATCACGCCGACGCAGCGCTTCGCCCAGGCGAGCGACCTGTTCACCCGGCGCAAGCTGTTCGCGTTGAAGCCGAACGAGTTGGACGATGATGAGCACGACCACCGTGATCGAAAGCCCGATGATGATAAACCCGACCTGGCGGCCATCGGCGATGTAATCGAGCAACGAACGCGACGCAACAGGCGCATCGGCGGCGGCCTGTGCAAGCGTCAACGTCAGCCCATGAGTAGAAGGAAGTTGCATCAAGGAAAGGACTCCTCTGAGGGATTGCTGGCGAGTTGTACTCTACGAAGTTCTGCTTCGACCGCTTCGCGGCCACGGGAATCACCCAACGATTCGAGCGTTCTGGCTGCATCGGCGAGCGTGATACGAGCAAGCCCAGGCGTCACCACGCCCCACTGCGCCGGCACATGCAGCAGATGGACCACACCCAGCTCCCGCTGCGCTCGGTCTTGTTCACGGATCAACGAACGCCCGATGGCGGCATGCGCCCACGCCTGTGTCCAATCGCTCGTCTCGGATTCGAGCCGACGGACGAGCTTCTCCCGCGCGTCGCGGCTGCGAGGACGGTCATTCGACTGCGCCAGCACACACTCCCGCACAAACTGTACGCTCGGATCGTTCGATGCTGCATCGCTCGATGTTTCTGGAAACTCGGGCGTAAGACCCGCAGCGATCCTTGCAGCCGATCGGTACCACGCGAGCAACAACCCGCCGCGAGTCGTGATCGAGCCCTGCTCGCTTGTCGCGAGCACCGTCGGCTCTGCGCTGCGAGGCCACACCGGAGCAAGCTCAACCAGCAATGGACCTGCGGGCTGGGTGATCTGATCTATGCGAGCACGGTTTCGACCCGTGCTGCGCGCACGATAGATCGCAAGCGAGCCGGCATCCGCCTTCGCATCCACCCACCTTGACCAGCTCATTATCGCGAGGTCATTGGCGCCCCGCGCTTGCTGGCACCGCATCAAGCCGAACCACGCCGCTGTGGTCGTTGGGCCGGTGTCTTCGCCGAGCAATGCAAGCAATCGCTCGAACATGGGCTCAGCGGTCAGCGTGTCGTCGCGTGCTACACGCAGCGGAGCACGCCACGCGAGATCTGCAAGCTCTGCGTAGTCGCCCACATAGCCCTCGGCTTTGAGCACTCTTGCCCACGGCACGAGCACCGGCGCCACGGCCTGCGAACCCACCGCCACGCCTTGCGGGCTCACCGAAACCACGTCGCCCACCGGCGAAGGCTCGCCGTGCCGCAACACGAGCTGCGCCGATGCGTGGCTCACACACAAGCACGCGAGCACCACTACCGAGGTGCTTCTGATTCGAAATGGCAACTGCAGAGCGTTCAACGTCGTCTCCGTTTGAGGCCGTCGATGTGCGTGTACGTTCCGCCCGATTCCTCAGCGATGCGCCGCATCCGGGCTTCTGCTGAGCGGTCGATAAACGTCAGGCAATGGATCGGGATCTTGTGCTGTGAGTTGAGCGCGATGATCCGAACGGTTGATTGGTCCTGATCGCTGAAATCGCCATCGGTCATAAAGAAGATCGCATCAGGCAGCGGCCGGAGTTTAAAGACCATCTCGAAGGCGTACACCGGCAACGTGGAGCCGCCAATCTCGCTCGCACGATGGGCAAACGCACGCCTTGCCTCGCGGGTCATCGCGGGCGTTGCGCCCGTCCAATCCTCGAACCCTTGCAACGGGTACCCGGCGCTGTTGTACATCCCGACAAAGAACTCCATCGGCAGACGCAGCTCGGTGAGCGATCGGCCCATCTCGGCCTGCACCGCTTCGATCTTGCCGCCCGAGGCCATCGAACCGCTCATGTCGATCACATACGCGATCCGCCTGCCCACCGCCTCAGCGCCAAAGAAGCTCACGCCGCCCTCGCCGCCGCCGCCGGTTGCCAGCTCCGAACCGCTCGTCAGATCACCCGCACCGAGCCCCTCGATCGCTCGCTTGGTGAGCGAAACATCCGAACGGGTCGTGTCAAGCTCGGCCAGCTCGATGCTCTCCATCGCTTGGGTTTCGGGCTGCTCGAACGTCGGCACGGGCACCGTCGGCAGCGACGTATCGCTCTGCATCGCGCGGAGTTCGCTCGCGGTCACCACCGCAAGGTCCACCACGCCCGGCGGACGCTCAGGGTCGCCTTGGCCGCTGCCCCCGCCGCTGACGAGCATCAACGCTGCGAACACCATCAATAACAGGTGAAACGAAATCGACATCGCCAGCCCGATCGCCAGCGTGCCCCGGACATTCAACAGCCCGAGCACCCGGCGATCATCCGGTTGGGACTCGCTGCTCTGACCACCGCCTCGGTAGGCGCGAGGGGCAAACTTCCTTGGGAAGTGCTGGGTTCGTGGGGTGGTTCGTGGCATCCGTGGTTCGTTCGGGTTCGATCGTGTTCGATCGGGTTCGTGGTGGTGAGGTGCTTCGGGCAGCCTCCTTGCCGCCCCTGCCTCAGAATCCCCCCCCCCGCCTGCTGCCCCCGCCATCCCCTATTCGCACCCCCCGATCGTCTATGGTACCACAACACCGCATCGGCGTTGCCCCGACTCTGGGGTCTTTACCGCTGGGGTCCGATTCTTCCGAAAGGTCCGCCGACCATGCCCGCCGACTTGCCCGCAGCTCAGCCCAGCATTCCCGATCGCGTCAAGAACCCCAAACGGGTCCTCCTCAAGCTCAGCGGCGAGGCTTTTTGTGAGCCCGGAGGCTTCGGGATCAGCCAGGAGGCCATGGCCACCATCGGCCAACGTGTCAAAGAGGCTCACGATGTCGGTGCCGAGATGGCCGTCGTCGTCGGCGGGGGCAACATCATCCGCGGCGCCGAGCTCGCCGAGGCGGGCAAGATCGAGCAAGCCACCGCCGACTACATGGGCATGCTCGGGACCATCATCAACGCGCTGGCCCTCAAAGAAGCCCTGCTCGCACAGGGGGTGGATTCTCGCGTGCTCTCGGCGATCGAGGTCCGTTCGGTCGCTGAGCCCTTTATCCGGGCTCGGGCCTTGCGGCACCTCGCCAAGAAGCGGGTCGTGATCCTGGCAGCCGGCGTGGGCAGCCCGTTCTTTACCACCGACACCTGCGCGGCTCTGCGTGCCCGCGAGCTCGACTGCGACGTGCTGCTCAAGGCTACCAAGGTCGATGGCGTGTACACCGCCGACCCCAAGAAAGACCCCACCGCGACCCGCTACGAGCAGCTCTCGTTTAGCGAAGCGCTCGATCGTGAGCTTCGGGTGATGGACATGACGGCTCTGGCGATGTGCCGCGAGCACAAGATCCCGCTGATTGTCTTTGACTTCAACGAACCCGACTCGATCCGTCGCGTTGTCAGCGGCGAACGCGTGGGCACGCTCGTGCTGGCGTATTAGCTCGCCCGGCCCAGACGCTCACCCTACGATCTCGCCCCCTGACTGACTTGACAAGGAACACGCCATGAGCACCGATCCCGACACCATCTTGCTCGAACTCGAAGAGGCCATGAGCCACGCCATGGACTACCTCTCCAAGGAGTACCAGGGCCTGCGAGCGGGCCGGGCGTCGCCCTCGCTGATCGAATACCTCAAGGTCGATTACTACGGCTCGCCCACCGACCTCAAGGCGATCGCCGCGGTCAGTGTCCCCGAACCTACTCAGCTTCTCGTCAAGCCGTTCGACGTCGGGGCCTTGGGCGAGATCCGCAAAGCGATCGAAGCTGCTGGTCTTGGGCTCAACCCGGTGACCGAGGGCAAGACGCTGCGGATCAATATCCCCACGCTCAGCCGCGAACGCCGCTTGCAGCTCGCCGCGACGGCCAAGAAGCTCGGCGAAGAGCAGAAGGTCGTCCTCCGCAACGCCCGGCGCGACGCCAACAAGGCGTCGACCTCGCTCGCCAAGCAAGAGGGCAAGCACTATCCCGAAGACGAGATTGATTCGCTCAAGAAGGAAGTCCAAGAGCTGCTCAAGAGCTACGAGGGCAAGATGGACAAGGCGTTCGAGGCCAAGTCTGCGGAGATCATGGCAGTCTGAGACCCGGCGGTCATGGCTCTGACGAGCCCTTCGCGCAAGCTCGTGGCCCTTCGGGCTTTTCTTTACAAGCCCCTCGTGTAAGCGAGAGGGCCTTGTTATCTTTCTTACAAGCCCCGAGTGTAAGCGAGGGGGACTTATCCGGTGGCTCGCGTTCCCTGCCTGTGTTCTTCTAGGCATTTCTTGCGCTCGCAACGCCCTGTAACCTTAGATAACCTCCCTGCGACGCTCTCTTACATGCTTTCGA
>CAYUVO010000128.1:0-6185 GCA_964448185.1 uncultured Phycisphaeraceae bacterium | reverse complement strand
CGAAGCTCACCATGCCATCGGAGCCGCCGAGGGGGGGGAGAGTGCCGAAGTCGTCGGCGATGTCGCCGTCGCAGCCGAGTGGAGGGGGGGGGCCGCCGGGGCAAGGCCCGACGAGTCCGAGCAGCGCGAGGAAGTCGCCGAAGCTCACCATGCCATCGGAGCCGCTGAGGGGGGGACGTGTTTGCGATCCTTGGCAGCGGGGCGTACCCTATCTTGATGCGAACAGAACAGGGCAAGTTGTGGTGCGGCAAACCCCACGGGGATCATCCGGGGCCGAGGTTCGCTGAGTTCTTCGCTGGGATTGGCCTCGTGCGAATGGGCTTGGAATCCCTCGGATGGCAACTGGCCTATGCGAACGACATAGACCCGGGCAAGCGGGAGATGTACGACGCTCAGTTCGGTGATGCAGACGAACACTTTGAACTCGGTGATGTTCATGCCGTTGATACCGCATCGATTCCCGATATCGCGCTTGCTACTGCTTCGTTCCCTTGTACCGACCTGTCACTCGCAGGAGGGCGGGCTGGGCTCGGAGGCCGGCAGTCCTCTGCTTTTTGGGGCTTCCGAGATGTTCTGGTGAACATGCATGAACGACGCCCGCCTCTTGTGCTCCTTGAGAACGTGGTCGGGTTCCTGAGTTCCCGGGGAGGCGAGGACTTTCATGATGCGCTCGGGGCCCTCAACGCGCTTGGCTACTCCGTCGATACATTCATGCTTGATGCTCGGTGGTTTGTGCCCCAGAGCAGGCAACGGCTGTTTGTAGTCGGAAGTTTGCTACCCGAGAGCACACACTCGCACACTGCTTTGCCGTCTCGGGTCCGCCCAAAAGCCATCGTGGACTTCATCACCGATCACCCAGGGGTCAACTGGTCAATCAAACCGCTGCCCGAGCCCCCGGTCCGGTCTGAGCTTGATTTTGCCGACATTGTCGAACACGTTGCAAGCGGCTCAGAGCGATGGTGGTCAGCCGAACGATGCGCGTACTTCTACGGGCAGTTGTCCGACAAGCATCGTGCTCAAGCGGATGCTCTCATTGCCAAACGCAGATGGTCATACGCGACCGCCTTTCGCCGCGTGAGGCTCCAGCCCGACGGAAAGAAGCGTTCGATGGCAGAACTGCGAACCGATGGAATCGCGGGCTGCTTACGCACTCCAAAGGGAGGCAGCGGACGTCAGATACTCTTCAAAGCGGGCTACGGTCGGTTCTCTGTGCGTCTGGTATCCCCTCATGAGTGCGCACGCCTGATGGGGGCTGATGGCTTTAGTATTACCGTGCCGGACAATCAGGCTCTCTTTGGATTCGGCGACGCTGTTTGCGTGCCCGCAATCTCTTGGATCGCCGAGCACTATTTCAATTCTTTGGTTTCCTCTGCTGAAGCCCGACGATCACGCCGAGTTGCACTGGAGATCTAAATGGCCAACGAATGCCTGAAGAAGTTGTTTGAGGGGCCCCTCTCAAAGAGCGGCAGGCCTGTTGCAGCACGATTACAGGCGGCCATCGCCCTACTCGAACGGCTCAGGGAACACCCGGAGCTCGATCTGGCCTCTCACCTTTCTTCAGCGGGCCAGTCTCTCATCGGGCATGAGACGTACGGAGATAACGCGGCTAAAAGACTGATGCTTCCCGTCATCAACAAGAACCATGGTCGGCGATCTTCAAGTATTCACGAGTGGGCCCAGCCTCTTCTAGATTGTCTTCAATCAAACGGTGCCGCGGAGTTACAGGAGCTAGATCGTCTGGCATTGCTCGACAGATTCCAGCGACACTTGGGCAAAGAATTGGTCCGCCTGCACGAGACCAGCCCACTTATAGCCTATGCCCAAGCAAGAACAGCCTCTGCGATGATCCGAGACCTGCTTGAACAGGCTGACACCCGTGGACTCGCCGGTCCTGTTGCCCAGTACCTCGTGGGAGCAAAGCTGCTCCTGCGCTTCCCGCACCGAGCAGATGAAATCACGGTTGCGGGGGCAAATCTTGGAGATGCTTCCACGGGGCGCAGAGGCGATTTCGACTTTGGTGAGACGGTCATCGAAGTAGCGATGGGACTGCCCGATGAGAAACACATCGGGCAGGTTGCAGCCATTGTTAACGAACATGGAGCCGAGCCATGGCTGCTAGTTCGCCACGATCGGCTTGGAGCTTGGCTCAACGAACTTAAGGGCGCAGGCGTAGACGTCCGAAAGGTTGTTGTGGCTAGTGTCGATCAGTTCATTGGGCAAAACATCTCTGAACTCGGGGATCTATCGCCATCTGGCTGTATTGCACAGATTGAGCAGTTACTCGATATATACAATGAACGATGGGCCATGCCGCTGGGACCACCTGGGCTCAAGATCGAAATCGCCTGAGGAGTACGTAGCTCAGACCACCAGCTTCTCAAACACGGCCCCCGGGACGTAGCCGCGGGGGTGAGGTGTGAGCCTAGAACCCGACCTGATTAGGCAGTGTCAACAGCGGGATCAGGATCGCAAGCACGATCGGCTGCGATGAGCAGACGCTAGGCCGCCAGGCCACTCACGGGCACGGGCCGACGAGTCCGAGCAGCGCGAGGAAGTCACCGAAGCTCACCATGCCATCGGAGCCGCCGAGGGGGGGGAGAGTGCCGAAGTCGTCAGCGATGTCGCCGGGGCAACCCGGCGGAGGGGGGGGGCCGCCGGGGCAAGGCCCTACGAGTCCGAGCAGCGCGAGGAAGTCGCCGAAGCTGACCATGCCGTCGCTGCCCAACGTGCCAAAATCGTCGGCGATGTCGCCGGGGCATGTCGGGGCTGGGGGAACGAGCGTTCCCGTGAACCCGATGTTCTGGAAGTCGACTTCGCCGTTGGTGCCCGAGAGGGTCATGTTGATGAACCGGACGCCAGAGGGGAAGGCGATCTCGATGTTCTCGGCGGTAACCGGGTTGCCGGCGCTGAGGCTTGGTGCAAGGTCGAGGATCTGGCCGATTTCTGTGCCGGCTTCGTCGAAGAAGATCATGTCGATGTCATCGACGTCGAACGACTCGGTGAAGTAGTTCCAGAAGTGCATGGTCGTCAGGTCGTACGAAGCGCCGAGGTCGAAATCGAGTTCGAGACTGAGGTCGGTAATCCAGACGTGGGTCGACTGGGCGTGGGTATCGGCCACGGACGCGTTATCGAGGTCGATGATGCTCGCGAGGCTGCTCGCGGTCGTGCGGTTTTGGAAGGGCTCGGCGGGCATGGACGCTCCAAGGGCGACCGTGACGCCGGCATCGTCGTTGAGGTAGACGGGCTGGGCAGCGGCGGTTGCGGCTGCGAAGCCGAGCGCTGCCGTGATGGCCGCGAGCAAAACGGATAGTGGGCGGTGGGTCATGGTCGTTTGCTCTCTCTTTTCATCTTCTCTTCTTGGCCTATGGCCCGACATTTCCCG
This sequence comes from uncultured Phycisphaeraceae bacterium, assembly GCA_964448185.1. GTDB lineage: Bacteria > Planctomycetota > Phycisphaerae > Phycisphaerales > UBA1924 > OFTM382. Next base: position 2,803 of record CAYUVO010000128.1, on the reverse strand, counting down.
AGTGGAATGCCCGGCTACACCGCCCGAGGTGGCTTTGATCTAAGCTTATCACATAGATGAGGCTAGAGAAAGCTTTATGTTGGCCTAATCGCTGTGATTTCAGGCAGGCCAACGTGCCAGCCGACGACGTGCCATAAGAAATCGATCGACACAGGCGAGACGCCCATGCCACAAGAAAATGGTTAGAACCCGACCTGATTGGGCAGCGTCAGCAGCGGGATCAGGATCGCAAGAACAATCGTCCCGATGACGAGGAACATCCCGACGATCAAGGCGGGTTCGAGCAGCGCGAGCAGCCGCTGGGTCTTGGTATCAACGTCGTCGGCGAGGTCCTCGCTCAGGGAGGCGAACGCGGTATCCAGATCGCCCGCGCGCTCGGCCGCGATGAGCAGACGCCGCGTCGAGATGGGGAGCATGGTGACGTGGTCGATGAGATGGATCAGCAGGCCGCCCTCGACCAGGCGGGTGCGGAGCTTGTTGAGCTGAGCGCGCAGCTTGGGAAGGTTGACGGTCTGGACACCGACGCCCAGCGCATCAGTCAGCGGCACGCCGGCGCTGGTCATCGCTGCGAGCACCGCAAAGAACCGGGCGGATTCCTGTGCCAAGAGCACGTCCTTGAACACGGGCAGCTTGCGCGAGAACGACGCGAACGCTTTGAGCAGCGGCTTGCGGAGCACGATGGCGAGAATGAGCAGAGCGCCAAAGGCCGACATCGCGATGAGCCAGTTGTCGCGCAGCCCGGTGCCTAGGTTGACGATCGCTGCGGTGTACCACGGGATCTCGCCGGGCAGGCTCGCCATGGCCGAACCGATCTGTGGCACGACGGTCGTGAGCATCGCGACGATGACTACCGCACTAATCGAGATCACCACCAGCGGATAGGCCATCAGTGTGGCGGCCTTGCCCCGGACCGCGAGTCGGCGTTTGGAAGCCTCGGCGAGTCGGGCAGAGGCACCGCCGAGATCACCCGTCCGCTCGGCGGCCTGATAGACCGAGACCGCGACTGAATCGAAGACGCCGACTTGTGCGCACGCATCCGAGAACGAGGCACCGCCCGCGACGAGTTCGTGGAGGCGTTCGACGATGGGGCGGGTTTGCCGGGAGACGACGGTCTCGACGACTTCGAGGGCTTCGACCAGCGGGACGTGCCGTGTGAGCAGGACCGCGAGCTGGGTGTTGAGTTGGGCCTCGTCTTTGAGCGAGAGTTTCTCTGGGGTCAGGGCGATCCACGCGGGCAGTTTCCAGGCTCGCAGGAGCGTGAGGCGGTCTTTGCGGAGGCCGCTGGCCAGGGCACGCTCGCTGCGGGCAGCCCGCAGGCCCACACTGCGTCCGCCACGCGAGGTGGCTGCGAGGTATGCGAACGAGATCGAGCTGGGTCGAGCGGCATGGGCCATCGGCCCGGATGGTACCGATCAAACGTTCCCGCGTTCAGGCGGGGGGCGATCTTGGCCACATCGGGCAACCCGATTGGGCAAAAATGGGACTGATCGGGCATGATCGGGCATGATCGGGCATGTGTGGGCGGGTTCAGATCGAGATCTCGGACGGGATATGGTTGTCGCTGCAAATCGAGGGCTGAGAATAAGCAGTGAGCGAGAGTGCGATGGGATCCTTTGTGGAACAGGTAGGGAGCGTTGATGCGAGCATTGATCAAGCATTGTGCGGGTGAGGGGTTGGAGTTCGTGGCGGATCGTGCGGCACCCGAGGTGGGGCCGCGCGATGTGCTCGTGCGGGTTCGCAAGGCGGGGATCTGTGGCACGGATCGGCATATCTGGGAATGGGACGACTGGGCCTCGGCGCGCATCCCGGTCGGGATCGTCACCGGGCACGAGTTTGTGGGCGTGGTCGAGCAGGTGGGCTCAGCGGTGACCCGGATCAAGGTCGGACAACGGGTGAGCGCTGAGGGCCACATCACCGCGGGTCTCGATTTCAATAGTCGCACGGGCAACGCGCACATCGCGCGCGACACGAAGATCCTCGGCGTGGATCGTGACGGCGTCTTTGCAGACTTCGTGTCGATCCCCGAGGAGAACATCTGGCCGGTGCATGAATCGATCCCGGATAAGTATGCAGCGGTGATGGACCCATTGGGGAATGCGGTTCACACGGTGATGGCTGCGGGCGTCAGCGCGAGCAGCGTGCTGATTTCAGGTGTGGGGATCATCGGGCTGATGGCGGTGACGGTTGCTAAGGCTGCGGGCGCGGGACGGATTTATTGCACGGATATCAACCCGCCCCGGCTCGAACTCGCCAAGAAGCTCGGAGCGGTCGAGGCGTTTGACGCGCGCGAGGGTGATGGCTGGATCGAACAGATCCGCGACGAAACCCGTGGCGAGGGCGTCGATGTGCTCTTGGAGATGTCGGGTGCGAGCCCGGCACTCGAGAGCGGGTTCGCGGCGCTGCGCAACGGCGGGCGTGCAGCGCTCTTGGGATTGCTTGCGAAGAGTCCGACGTTTGACTTCAACAAGCACGTGATCTTTAAGGGCTGCACGGTCTTTGGGATTAATGGGCGACGGATGTTCGAGACGTGGTATCAGATGGAGGAGCTGTTGCTCAGCGGCAGGCTCGAGCTTGACGACATCATCACGCATGAGTTCCCGATGGAGGACTACGAGAAGGCGTTTGCGACGATGATCTAGGGCGAGGGGATCAAGGTGTTGCTGGATTTGGAGGCTTGAGCAGCGGGGGGTAGTGGAGTGGGGGGGGGGCGAGTTGATCGAGGGTGGGGGTGTGTCTAGGGTTGTGCCCATGATTGCGGGGTAGAGCAGTCTGGTAGCTCGTCGGGCTCATAACCCGGAGGTCG
>CAYUVO010000127.1:0-6278 GCA_964448185.1 uncultured Phycisphaeraceae bacterium | reverse complement strand
ACATCCGATGAACATACAACATATCATACGACTCCAATTCCGATATTATCCATATGGCCATACACGAAACTAATAACACTCGATCAGATCAGTTGGGATCATTTGTTTGAGAGTTATCGCACGCAGGCTCGGGGTTTGCTTGCGGGGGGCGTGGATGCGTTGTTGCTCGAAACGTGTCAGGATTTATTACATGTGAAGTGTGCGATCAACGCGATGCTTGATGCGCTCGATGACGCGGGGCGAACGCCCGAGCAGACGCCTTTGATGGTGTCGGTCACGATCGAGCAGGCGGGGACGATGCTCGTTGGCAGTTCGATCGAGGCAGCGGCGCATGCGTTGCGCGAGTATCCGATCATCTCGCTGGGATTGAACTGTGCGACGGGGCCGGCGGAGATGGCTGAGCACGTGCGGTATCTTGGTAAGCATTGGGATCGGACGCTGACGGTGGTGCCCAATGCGGGACTGCCGGAGTTGGTGGACGGTCGGACGGAGTATCCGCTGGGGCCCGATGCGATGGTGGAGGCACTTGAGCGATTCATCGAGCAGGACGGCGTCGGGTTGGTGGGGGGGTGCTGCGGCACTTCGCCCGCGCACACCAAGGCGATGCACGATGCGTTTGAGGGGCGTGCGCCAAAGAAGGTATCGAAGACGGTGATGAAGCCGAGTTCGACGAGCTTGTATCAGCCTGTAGAGCATCGCCAGGACACTTCGATTCTCATCGTCGGGGAACGGTGCAACGCTTCGGGGAGTCGCAAGTTCAAGCAGTTGTTAGAAGCGGAAGATTGGGACGGCGTGGTGGCACTCGCGCGCGCACAGGTCCGCGATGGGAGCCACATTCTCGATCTGAATGTTGACTATGCGGGACGTGACAACGCGGCGGACATGCGAGAGATCGTCAAGCGTTTGGTTCGGCAGGTGGATGTGCCGTTGATGCTAGATTCGACGCAGCTTGCGACGATCGAGGCGGGGCTCCAACATTCGGGCGGGAAGTGCATCATCAACTCGGCGAACTTCGAGGATGGTGATGCGAAGTTTGACGCCGCGTGCGATCTTGCGCGTCGGTACGGTGCGGCCCTTGTGATTGGCACGATCGACGAAGACCCGGAGGCTGCGATGGCGCGCACCGCGGAACGTAAGCTGGAGATTGCAAGCCGTGCGATTGATCGGGCGACGGCACTTCATGGGTTGAAGGTTCACGATGTGTTTATCGATCCGCTTGTGCTGCCGATCTCGACGGGGATGGCAGATGATCGTCGCTCGGCATTGGCGTTGATTGAGGGGGTGCGTCTTATTACTGAGAAGTACCCGGAGGTTCAGATCACGTGCGGCCTGTCGAATGTATCATTCGGTCTCAAGTCCGCTGCTCGTCAGGTGCTCAACTCGGTGTTCCTCGATGAGCTGATCAATGCGGGGCTTACGAGTGCGATTGTGCATGCGTCGAAGATCTTGCCGCTGGCGAAGATTGACCCTGAGCACTATCGCGTCGCGACGCATCTTATATATGATCGTAGGGATATCGAGCGCGGCGGCACGGGCCTGCCCGTGATCGACCAGAGCACCGGAGTGATCGCCTGACCATGCCATATTCACGCGATTATGACCCGTTGAACTCGTTTATTGAGTTGTTCAGGGACGTGACTTCGGTGAAGGACGCCGGGCCACCTAAGGCGGAGTTACCGCTTGATGAACGTCTTCGTGCGCATGTTATCGACGGCGATAAAGAAGGATTGCATGAGTGTCTTGAAGATGCGATGCGGAGCTATTCGCCGCTCGATATCGTCAACGATCATCTGCTCGAAGGGATGAAGACCGTTGGCGAGCTGTTTGGTTCGGGCAAGATGCAGTTGCCGTTCGTGTTGCAGTCTGCCGAGGTGATGAAGAAAGCGGTGGCGTTTCTTGAGCCGCGCATGGATCGGGTCGAAGGACAGACCAAGGGCGTGATCGTGCTCGCGACGGTCAAAGGTGATGTCCACGATATTGGGAAGAATCTTGTTGATATCATTCTCTCGAACAACGGGTATACGGTACATAATATTGGAATCAAGCAGCCGATATCTAATATTGTGCAAGCGTACCACGATACCAAGGCGCACGCGATCGGGCTCTCGGGATTGCTGGTCAAGTCGGTGAACGTGATGGAGGAAAACCTCCGCGAGCTCAATCAGCTCGGGATCGAGATTCCGGTGATTCTTGGCGGTGCTGCGCTGACTCGGCATTACGCGGAGGATTATCTGCGGCGTGTGTACGACGGGCCGTTGCTGTATGGCAAGGACGCGTTCGAGGGTTTGCGTGTGATGGATCACATCGCGGGTGGCGAGTTGGGTGTCATCGCAGATGAGATCAACGAGCGGCTGACCAAGCGGTCGCAGGCTGAGCGAGTGATCGCGCGAGCCAACGCGGACAAGGGTACGCGCCAAGATAAGTTTGAAGCCTCCAAGACGGGTGTGCTTGTGGAAACATCGACGCAGCGATCGGATGTTGCAGCCGATGTGTCGGTTCCAACGCCGCCCTTCTGGGGATCAAAGGTCGTCACCGGCCTTGATCTTGATAAGATCTATCCGTTCATCAATCGGGTTGCTTTGTTCCGAGGCCAGTGGCAGTTCAAGCGTGGCAAGCTCAGCGACGATGAATATAACACGCTACTCGAGCACGAGGTCATCCCCACCTTTGACCAGCTCAAGGCGCAGTGTAAGGACGACGGGATTCTTGATCCCAAGCTGGTGTATGGGTATTGGCCGTGCCAGTCGCAGGGCACCGAACTGGTGATCTTTGATCCAGAGGACCATGCCAGAGAGATCGAGCGCTTTCGATTCCCAAGACAGAACGGCAAAAAGCATCTGTGCATCGCGGATTTCTTTCGCTCGGTGGATTCGGGCGAGAAGGATGTGCTCGCGTTGCACTGCGTGACGATGGGCAGCCGGGTGAGCGAGGAAGCCAAGCGGTTGTTTGATACCGATCGCTATAAAGACTATCTCTATCTCCACGGCATGGGCGTTGAGAGCGCCGAAGCTCTCGCCGAAGCGTGGCATCAACGCATCCGTCAAGAACTCGGGATCGCACAAGAAGACAGCGCCGATGCAAAGGAGTTGTTCCGTCAGCACTACACGGGCAGCCGATATTCGCCGGGGTATCCCGCGTGCCCGGACATGAGCGATCAGGACATCATCTGGCGGCTGCTCGAGCCCGAGCGCATCGGATGCGTGCTCACAGAGAACTACCAGATCGACCCCGAGCAATCGACGAGCGCGTTTATCGTGCATCATCCCGAGGCGAAATATTTCAACGTGTAATGCGGTTGAGCACGGGTGTTGATATTTCGTTAGAGTAAGGCGAGAGACTCGACGCATCTTTCAAGAGAAAGACACCTATGCGCCTTCAAGAATATATTGCTATCATTTTCGTGGCAAGTGTGCTCTGTTGTTGCAATGGAATAACAACGGCGCAGCACCATTCGCAGTTGCACAACGCGGACGGGTCGTGGAAATACACCAACCGTCTCGCCGATTCCACGAGCCCATATCTGCTTCAGCATGCGCACAACCCGGTGGATTGGTATCCGTGGGGTGATGAGGCGCTGCAAGCGGCCAAGGAGCAGGACAAGCCGATCTTTTTGAGCATTGGGTATTCGACCTGCTATTGGTGCCACGTGATGGAACGCGAGGTGTTCGAGAACCCCGAGATCGCAGCGATCATGAACGAGCAGTTCATCTGCATCAAGGTCGACCGCGAGCAACGCCCCGACATCGACGAGGTCTACATGACCGCAACGCAGTTGATGACGCAACGCGGCGGGTGGCCCATGAGTGTGTTCTTGACACCCGAGCTTGAGCCGTTCTACGCGGGGACGTACTTCGGCGCAACCGATCGCGGCGGCCAGCCTAGGTTCCCGACGATTCTTGCTGCGATGCACGGCGCATGGACTAACGAACCAGACAAGGTGCTCGATGTTTCGCAGCGGGTCACAGCCGCGATTCGTGAAAACCTATTAGGACGTCTAGAGCAGATCCCAACGGTGGATTTGACAGACGCGGTTTCCGATCGAGCAGTTGTTCAGCTTGCGTCGCGGCACGATGAGCGGTGGGGTGGATTTGGTGTGGCACCCAAGTTCCCGCAGGGATTCACGTATCCGTTCTTGCTCGCAACTTACGAAAGAACCGAAGATGCCAAGACGCTCGAGATGGCGATTGGTTCGCTCGAACAGATGGCGGCGGGCGGGATGTACGACCATGTGGGCGGCGGATTTCACCGCTATGCAACCGATGGCCAGTGGCGTGTGCCGCACTTTGAGAAGATGCTCTATAACCAAGCTCAGCTTGCGATCGCGTACGCCTGGGCCTATGAGGTCACGGGCGATAAGTCATTCGCCGACACCGCTCATGGCGTGCTTGGGTATGTCGCCGAGCACATGACCGGTCCCGAGGGGCAGTTCTATTCGGCGCTCGATGCAGAGACGGACGCGATCGAAGGAGCGTACTACGTCTGGAATGGCGAGCAGCTTTCTGAACTCTTGGGCGCCGACGAACTCAAGCTGTTCGATCAGGTGTTCGCGTTGGAAGATGTCCCGATCTTTGCGGGGCATCTGCATCCCGATGGCGGCACCTTATATATGCGTAAGCCGATGACGCAACTTGCATCGGATCTGGATATGCCCTACGCGGAACTGCGGGAACGCACAGATGCCTTGCTTGCCAAGCTCAAGACGTCGCGGGATCAACGCAAGCTGCCGAGGCTTGATGATAAGGTGGTCGCAGGTTGGAACGGCCTGATGATCGGGGCGATGGCACAAGCTGGGCAAGCGTTGAAGGAGCCTGCGTATATAGATGCTGCGAAGCGGGCTGCGGAGTTTCTCCTTGAACACATGACGACCGAGGATGGCCGGTTGTTGCGGGTGTGGCGAGCGGGTGTCAGCGAGCAGGCCGCCTTCCACGAGGACTATGCGTTTGTGATTCAGGGGCTCGCGGTGCTCTCGCGAGCGACGGACGAGGCACGTTGGCTTGATGCTGCTGTGGCCTTGGCGGATCACGCGGATCGTTTGTTCTGGGATGCAGAGGCTGGTGGATATTACTTTGCGGTCGAAGCTGCGGATTTGATTGCACGTTCTAAGAGCGCCCGCGACAGTGCGATCCCGTCGGGCAACTCGGCGATGGCCAATGCCTTGCTTGATCTGGCCGAACTCACCGACGAAGACCGCTGGCTTGTGCGGGCACAAGAAACTCTTACGACCTTCTCAGGTGTCGTCTCGGGCTCTCCCGCGGGGCACCTGCACATGGTTCACGCAGTGCAGCGGTATGTTGCATTGGCGGGACCAATTGAGAGAGTTGATCGGCCGCTGGAGATCCCCATGCAGAGCATGGCCCCGATGGAGCCTAAGGAGGATGCGCAGGCGAGCCCGACCGATTCGGCATCGCATGTACAGATCGAAGCGGCATTAGAAAGTAGCATGGCTCGAGTAGGTGATACGTTCACGGTGCTGGTCTCGCTCGATATTGCAGATGGCTGGCATCTCAACGCAAACCCTGCTTCGAGCAAGGAACTCATCGCGACGACGGTGGATGTTCGTTCGGAGTTGCCCATTGAGGTTGTGAGTGTTGAGTACCCGGAACCGATGCAGATGTCGGCGAGTTACTCGCCATCAGAGATCGACGTGTTCGAGGGCGATGTCGAGATCCGTGTGGTGTGTAAGTTTACAAGCACCTCGGAAGACGGCCGCACAACGCTCTCGGCAGGCGGTGTGGTTCTTCGAGTGTTGATCGGGTTTCAGGCGTGCGATGAGCAGAGCTGTCTGGCACCGGCGCAGCAGGTGATCGAAATCCCGGTGGTGATTCAGCGTTGACTGGCATATTGCCACGGGGGTGGGGGGCGTGGCGCGCGGTGAAAGCGGACAGGGGGGGATTCGAACCCCCGGTACGCTGTGACACGTACGCCGCTTTAGCAAAGCGGTGCCTTCAGCCGCTCGGCCACCTGTCCATGTTCTGGTCGAGAGGATAGCCCGCCCACGCCGTCCACGTTGGCGCGTACCCGGTGGTTCCATGACGCCGGATTTTCACAGGCTAGCCAGTTCATGAGAAACAGCCCCGGCCTCCCCGGACCCCTTGGGGTGTGGAAAAGCAGAGTCTGAGAGTTGAGTGCTGACTCTTCACTCCACCTGAATCAGAGTGGTGGTGGAGGATGGGGGTGGGGTGGGTGGGTGGGGGGGTGGGGGGTGGGGGGTGGTCAGTTGTTGGGGCTCTCTTTGACTACGAGTGTGCGGAGATAAGTGATCACACGCCGCGAGGCCT
>CAYUVO010000126.1:0-6355 GCA_964448185.1 uncultured Phycisphaeraceae bacterium | reverse complement strand
CCGCGAGGGCGAACCCTCGTACTGGGTGGACACGGTGGCGTGCGCACGCGAAGAGCTCGACGATGGAGCTGAGCTGGCGTTCTTGATGGGTGCGGATCAGGTCGGTGCGTTTGACCGTTGGCGTGAATATCGAAAGATTTTAGAGCTTGCGCAGCCTGTGGTGATGTTGAGGCCACCGATTATGGATGCAGAGTCGCTTGATGCAGCACTCGAAGCAGCGGGGGGTGGGGGCGTGTGGAGCGAAGTCGAACGCGAGTGGTGGCTGCGGCGGATCGCACCTGTTGAAGTGCGCCCGACGAACGCGACGGCGATCCGTGAATCGCTCGCCACCGGCGGCAATCTCGGAGAGGTCTTGCACCCGGATGTCCAGCGATACATCCGTGCGCACGGGTTGTACGGCTCGGGCGCGTAGCGAAGGCGAAAGATTCCCCTCGCTTGCGTTCGGGGCTTTGCCAAGAGGGTGCTATTACGCCATGACTTGAGCAGCGGCCAGCGCTTCTTTGAGGGCATCGACTTTGTCGGTGCGTTCCCAGGTGAACGTCGGGTGTTTGCCGTCGGGTGTGGTTCCCGGCGTGCGACCGAAGTGGCCGTGACGTGCGGTGGCGGCGTAGATGGGGGCACGCAGGCCGAGGGTTTCGATGATATCTTTGGGTTTGAGGCTGAAGACCGTGCGGATGGCTTTGGCGATTTTCTCTTCATCGACTTTGGCGGTGCCGAAGGTTTCGACCTTGACGCTCGTGGGCTGGGTGACGCCGATGGCGTAGCTGAGCTGGATTTCGCACTCGGTGGCGAGGTCGGCTGCGACGATGTTCTTGGCGATGTACCGCGCCATGTAGGCGGCTGAACGATCGACCTTGGTGGGATCTTTGCCGCTGAACGCGCCTCCGCCGTGGCGACCGCGTCCGCCGTAGGTATCGACGATGATCTTTCGACCGGTGAGCCCGGCGTCGCCGTGGGGTCCGCCGATCTCGAAGTTGCCCGTGGGGTTCATGTGGACGGTGATGCTCGGGTTCCACCATTCGCCGAGGACGGGTTTGATGATGTGGTCGATGACTTGCTTTTTGAGTTCTTCTTGGCGTGATGCGCCGCTCCAGGATTTGTCGTGCTGGGTGGAGAGCACCACGGTGTCGATGGAGACGGGTTTGTTGTCCTCGTCATATTCGACGGTGACCTGGCTCTTGGCATCGGGGCGCAGGCCCGGAATGATGCCCTCACGCCGGCACTCGGCGTGACGGGCGACCAAGCGGTGGCTGAGCATGATCGGCAGCGGCATCAGCTCGGGCGTTTCCTTGCAGGCGTACCCGAACATCAAGCCCTGATCGCCTGCGCCCTCGCGGTCTACGCCCGCAGCGATGTCCTCGCTCTGCTTGTTGAGCGCGACCATCACGGCGCAGCTCTCGGCATCAAAGCGCATCTCGCCCGTGGTGTACCCGATGTTCTTGATGGTCTTGCGGACGACGTCCTGAATCTCGACGTAGGCGTTGGTGGTCACTTCGCCCGCGACAACCACGAGCCCGGTAGCGACCAGAGTCTCGACGGCGACCCGCGAGTGCTGATCGGATTCGAGCATCGCGTCGAGGATCGCATCAGAGATCTGGTCGCAGATCTTGTCGGGGTGACCCATCGAGACGGATTCGCTGGTGAACAGGTAGTTGGGCATGGAAGCTCCTCTAGGCGGTCGAGTGCGTGTGCAATATTGAGCGGGATTGTAGTCGCCAGAGCCCCACGGCAACGCCGCCGATCCTGTGCGAGCCGAAGCGTTCCTCTATGCTTGAGGCACCCATGGCTACCACCACACGCCCGCCCACCAAAGCCTCACGAACCCCGTCTCAGGGGATGACCTACGCATCGAGCGGGATCGATCTCGACCGCTACGACCGGTTCATCGGGCAGCTCCCGTCGCTGATGCGTCGGACCCACGGCCCGCGGGTCATCCCCAACCCCGGGGGCTTCGCTGGGATGTTTCGGCTGGATTTCGACCAGAAGCTCTTCGCGAGGAACTACCGCGAACCCGTGCTATGCGCTTGTGCCGACGGCGTGGGGACCAAGATCCGCATCGCTCAAGAAATGCAGATCTACGACACGATCGGGATCGATTTAGTGGGGATGAACGTCAACGATTTGATTGTTGAGGGCGCCGAGCCGTTGTTCTTTTTGGACATTCTCTCGGTGCCCAAGGTCGAAGCGGGAGTCATGGCAGCACTGCTCGCGGGGGTGGCCAAGGGCTGCGAGCTTTCGGGGTGCGCTCTGCTCGGCGGCGAGACCGCCGAGATGGGCGATCTCTACGCCGACGGGGATTTCGATCTCAACGGCTTTGCGGTAGGCGTCGTCGAACTCAAGCGGGCCATGCAGTCTCGGCATCCCTCACCGGGCGATGTGGTGCTCGGGCTTGCGTCGAGCGGGCCACACTCCAACGGCTACACGCTGATCCGTGCGATCGTCAAGAAAGCCCGGCTCAAGCTCGACCGGGCATACCCCGAGCTCGAAGCAGTGGACGGCTCGCGTCCAACCTTGGGCGAGGCGTTGCTCGAACCGACCCGGCTCTACGCCGAATCGATCACAAAGCTCAACCGGGCGTACCGCGTCAAAAAAATCGTGACCGCGATGGCGCACATCACGGGCGGCGGGCTCGCCGAGAATCTTGCTCGGTCGTTGGGACCGGATGTTGACGCGAAGATTGATATGAGCAGTTGGCCCGTGCCGCCGGTGCTGGAGTTTCTGGGTGAGAAGGGGCGGGTCGAGGCCGCCGAGATGCGTCGGGTGTTCAACATGGGCATCGGGTATGTGGTGGTGGTGCGTCCGACGTTCGCTGAGGCGGTCGCGCAGCGGCTGCGCAAAATGGGCGAAACGGTGTACCCGATCGGGCGGATAGTGCGCGGCAAGGGCCGGGTGCGCTGAGCGGTTTCGAGCATCCCAGAAAGAGAACAGAACGTGTCAGGCGGCTTCTTCGTCGGCTCTGCGTTGAGCAGCGCTCTCGATGGCGGCGGCGAGGCATTCTTCGGGCGTGCCGATGCAACTGATTTTGAGGCCGAAGTTTTCGCCGACTTTGACGGCGACTCCGGTGCCGATCGCATGGTTGTTGATGTAGAGATCGAGGTCTTCGTCAGCTTGTTTGGACATTTCGATGATCGAGCCGGGCATCAGCCGCATCACCTCGGCGGTGGTCATGCTGCGCTCGGCGAGATAGACGACCACGGGGACTTCGAGCGAGAGGACGGATTCTGATTTGAGCGACATGGAGTTCTCCGTCAAGCCGAGGGTGATAGGTAGCCTAGAGCGGTGCAAACCGTGTGCCGTTCGAGTTTGTGCCATCCTCTCCCTCTCTCATGACACTTCTTCGGGTGACACTGTTACTTCGAGTCCATTCTCGCTCGCTAAAGCTTGAGCGATGTATTCTGATCGAAAGGTGAACTGAAACGAATCTTTGGTGACAACGATCTCGAATGGTGTGCCAATCACGAACGACAGGGCGATGGAGATGGTGACGGATCCGATGACAGCGAACCCGACACCAATGCTGCCCAAGGTGGTCGAAAACGACTGGAGCCAGCTTGCGAGTGTGAGCCCACTCAGCAACAGAACAATGAGAACGACCAGGGGGAGAAGCCGCTCAAGTATCTTCTGTCGGCGCGCGGTTCGAAAGCATGTTTCGCAGACCGGGATTTCCAAGAGGGGAGCTTTCTGAAACGGTTCAAATCCTACCAGGCTTGACCACATCCCGGCACGAACGAGGCGTTCGGTGCAATGCCTGCTGGCCTCGGGCTCCCCGCAGAGGAGACACAAGTCTGGCCAATATGGCATGGTGCCTGAAGGGAAAAAAACGGAGTAGCGTGTGAGCCGAGAGACGAACGCAAAGAGTCGATTTAGGACCCATCGTTGGCCAGGACGCAGTTCACTCTCCAAGGGTGGGTCGCTGTGCATCGAGTATTCAGTTTGTAGCGGGTCTTTCGATTTGATACTCAGCCTCGCTCCGCATGGACCTCTTTATCCCAGAGCGTACTCGATCGTGCCGCGTCAATCACGCCTATAGCGCGGAGAGGCTGACCCGGGCCTCAGCCGCATCACCTCGGCGGTGCTCAGCGTTCGCTTGGCGAGATAGGCGACCACGGGGACTTCGAGCGAGAGAATCGAATCAGAGTTGAGCAGCATCGAGCTTTTCGGTCGAACATGGGGCGAGGGCCGCAAACGCAAACCGTGTGCCAGCAGAGAGTTTGTGCGACGGCGTGGCTCTGCGATCGAGCTGATGAACACGCTTGATCCCGCGTGCCACTTCGAGGATGATGTGGAGATGTATGATCCGCTAGATGCTTCGAGACAAGCAGGCTTGTCGCTCCGAGATGTGTTGAGGAAAGGCGGGTGCTAGATGACCGACGAAGATAAAATCAGCGAGATTACAAAATGGCTAGATGACTGTCTCGATAATTCTGTCACCATCTCGGCGGACACCCTCCATCGATTCAGAGAAGAGTTGCGGAGCGGTTCTCCGTCGGGAGAAGCGTGGCTTTTGCTTGGCATGCTCGCAAAGTATGTCAAGAACGACTTTGACGTAGAATTTATGCGTGAGTGTTTCGAGAGAGCGTCACAGGACCCAGAATATCGCGAAGACGCTCTTGAAGAACTTGGGTATGCAGAATATGTGTATGGTGACGCGCCTGTGGTGGCAATAGGTTATTTTGAAGAAGCCAAGTCACAGGGATTTCGGTTAGATGCGGCTATAGGCATTGCGAAGTGTTGCATTGAGCTGAAGTGGTGCTACACCTTCCGTTGTATTGTGGCCGAGCTATGTGGCCGACAATATGTTTCGGAAGCAAAGGAACTGCAAGAAGAGATGTTGCTAGAGCATCCTGATTATGACAAGCGGTTACTAGAATAAGTGATGGGCTAGACCAACGCCTGTCAACCATGGTCCGGATTGCGCTTTGCCCCCTTCCTTCCGGAAGGGGCTCGTCAGAATCTGATTCGTCAAACAGGGTTTAGCCGTCGTAGCGGCCAACGATCAGCGTGACGTTGTGCCCGCCGAAGCCGAAGGTGTTATTCATCGCGTAGCGGATCTTTTGCTCTCGGGCCACGTTGGGCACGAGATCAATATCAAAGTCCGCATCGGGCGAATCAAGATTGATCGTCGGAGCGACGATGCCATCGCGGACCGCGTGGAGGCACGCGACGGATTCGATGGCACCCGAAGCACCCAGGCCGTGGCCGTGGACGGACTTGGTGGACGACATCATCAGCTTGCCGCCCGCGCTGGCTTTGGCATGATCGCCAAAGACGTTGAGCACCGCAGCGACCTCGGCTTTGTCGCCCAGCGGCGTCGATGTGCCGTGGGCGTTGATGTAGCCGATCTCGGTGGGATCGAGTCCCGCGTCGGCCATCGCCATCCGCATCGACCGCGCCGCTCCTCGGCCTTGTGCGTCGGGTGCGGTGATGTGCTGGGCATCGCCCGAGTTTCCGAAGCCAACAATCTCGGCGAGGATGTTGGCACCGCGTGCTTTGGCGTGCTCTTCGGTTTCGAGCACGCAGATCGCAGCACCCTCAGCGAGAATGAAGCCGTCACGATCGACGTCGAACGGCCTGCTCGCCTTGGTGGGCTCGTCGTTGCGCGTGGTCAGGGCCTTCATGGTCATAAACGCACCCACGCACAGCGGGGTACACGCAGCCTCTGAACCGCCCGAAAGAATGACGTCCGCAAGGCCTCGGCGGAGATGATTCACCGCATCGCCCAAGGCGTGGCCCGAGCTGGCGCAGGCGGTCGCGTGCGCCGATGCCGGGCCTTGGAGCCCGTATCGGATCGAGACGTTGCCCGCGATGGCGTTGACCATCAGCCGGGGGACGGTGAACGGGTTGATGCGGTCGGGTCCGCGCGAGACGAGCACACGGACGCTTGTCTCGATGGTGCTGATCCCGCCGACGCCAGAGCCGATGATGACGCCGCAGCGTTCGGGGTTTTCTTTGGCGAAGTCGATTCCCGAGGCTCTGACCGCTTCGTCAGCTGCGATAAGCCCGAGCTTGGTGCATCGGTCGAGCCGCTTGGCTTCTCGTTTATCGAGGAGGTCGTCGGGGTTGGTGTGCTTGATCTGGCCGCCAACTTTGGAGGCCCACTTGGAATCGGGGAAGGCGGTGAACTCATCGCCTTCGATGAGGCTGATGCCGCTGGTGCCCTCGCGCATGGCCTTCCAGGTCGAGGGTGCGTCCGGCCCAAGATTGGTAAATGCGCCGATCCCGGTAATGACTACGCGGTGGAGCTGGCATGGGGAGTTGGAAGGGGGGGGGGGAGGGGGGGCTGGGTATATAAATACATGCCCCGAGCCCCGCAAGCACCGGCCGTTGGACCCGGACATCCAGCCAGAAGAAAAAC
>CAYUVO010000125.1:0-6499 GCA_964448185.1 uncultured Phycisphaeraceae bacterium | reverse complement strand
GCCTAACAGGACTCGAACCTGTGACCTCACCCTTATCAGGGGTGCGCTCTAGCCAACTGAGCTATAGGCCCGCAGTACCAGCATCAAGCCGCCAGCGGGCCTCCACTATAGAACCCCATCCACAGAGGTCACGCCCCACAAGCCCACCAATCAAATTTTCACACCAGAGATGGCACCCTCACAGAATCGACGTCTCCTCGGGCCGATCTCGGTAGTGCGCAAAGTATCCCCGCACGATGTCCCTGATCCGCACGGGCGGCGTGCCCTGCTCGCGGCGACGCGCACCGATCGCAAACAGAATCGCCCACTGCTCACAGAGCACCCGGTATCGCCACCGCATCGGCTTGCCCGGCGCGTACAGATGCGTGGCCTCGCTCGTCGTGCCGTTGAGTTCGACGATCCCGAGTCCGACGCCACTCTTGAGCTGCGCAGCGCTCACGCACCGCAGATCAAACCGCCCGAAGTCCATCCCCTGATCCTCGAACGAGTCGGCGAACCTCGTCAGAGCTTCGGTGAGTTCTAGGGTGATGAGATCAGAACCATCGCCGAACCGACAGCCCTGCGAGTGATTGCCCGCGAACCCAAGCGAGATCTGCTCGCCCGCCGGGTCGATGGTGTCGCGTTCGACTCCGAGGCGGGCCAGGAGCACGTCGCATTGGAGCCGGAACCTTGGGTCGCGCATCACGAGCTGTTCGCGGGTTCGGCGTCCATCGCCTGTGAGCATCGGCATGGCTTTGGTGGTGATGCCGAAGATCGAGCCCGAGCCGTCGGCGTTGCGATGCCAGAGCGCCCCAAACTCCTCGGGTCCGGCGTGGTACCGCTGAACGATCAACGCCCGGGGCATCGCCCGGCAATACCGCTCGACGCCCGCGCGATCCGCCACTTTCCTCACCGCGTACCCCCGGAACCCTGAATCAGGTTTCAAGATCACGGGCCAGCCGCCCAGCGCCGGGTCGCGCTCGATCAGTTCGACGATGGCATCGGTGCGCGCGCGCGGATCGTTCATGGGTTTGATGAGCCGGGCGTGGAGCGCACCGCCCGATTCGTCGGCGAAACCGGAGCCATCAGCCGAGCCAGCTTCGAGCGTGCTCAAGATCAACCCTTTGCTTTCGCCGATGATCCCGCCACCCATAGGAACACCGGGGTTGGCGCACGTCCAACTCATCAGCCCTCGATGGCGAACCGCGAGCACGATCAGCCACGGCATTACCGGCAGGTAGTACGCCCACGCGGGCCAGAACTCGTGTGTCCAGAGTCGGGCGAAACCGGCATGGAGCCGTTGGCGACCTGTGCGGGTGAGCAGATGCACACTCGTGCGCACACCGGCGGTTGCTATGGCGATAGCTGCGAATGGTTCGACCCATTGCGGCAACCAACCAAGCCGCGACTGGAACAACACCGTGATGATCGTTGCGATCACGAGCGTGCCCAACACCCACACGCTGGTGCCGAGCACTGAGCCCATCGCCCACCCAAACGACGGCGCCACCGCGACGCGGCCCGCAGCCAATCCCGCTCGCCGTTCCCAAGGCATGAACCGAAGCCGCCACGCTGTCCACGCCGGGTGTGTGTGCGCACGGCGGATCCATGTTGCCGCATCGGCGGGTGATGGCTTGGTGCGTCTGCCATGGAGTTCGAGCATCGCGATGAACAACGCGAACGCACCGATACCGATATCAATCCACATCCAGATGACCATGACCGCGACGGTCGCAGCAGCCAGCTCGGGCCAGCGTGCAGCGAGCAAGGCGATGAGCAGAACCAGCACCCACCACGGCATGGCCCGCAGTGTGCGCTCGACCATGCCCGCCAGCGGGATCGGCGCGAGATCAACCACGTCCGTGCGCGCCATCGCGCCCGGCAAGTCGTGGCGTGCGAAGTGTTCGAGCAGCAAGGCCGACGCCTCATCGGCCTGCATGAACGGGATGAAGTGGCTTGCGTCGAGCATGACGAGCCGGCTTTCGGGCATGAGCCGATGGTGCAGCTCGGCGCCCCACGCGGGAGTTAGAAAGTCGTGACGCCCATGCAAGATCAGCGTCGGCGTGCGTGTGCTCTCCATGATCTCGCGGATGGTGCGCAGGTCGGAGTCGTCGAAGTTGCTCAGCCACGCGACATCGTCGCGGTTCAGCATGCCAAAGTGCGGCGTGAACCATCGCAGCGCCGTATGGAGCGCGAGCCCGAGCTTGTATTTAGCATGCTCGAAGAAGTAGCTCCCCGAGCCCTCGGTTTCCTGAACGCCTACCGAAGCCATGAGCGTGATGCTTGCGATGCGCTCTGGGGCAATGTCGGCTGCGTGCAGGGCGACCGCTCCGCCGTTGGACCAACCAACGACGTGCGCACGCCCCCCCCTCCCCCCCCCTCTTTCTCCTTGTATCGAGTCAAGCATCGCGAGCAGCGTGCGGGCGTGTGAGCGTGCGCCTAGATCGGGCAGGTTCTTGTCGCTGTCGCCAAAGCCCGGGAGGTCGGGAGCGATGACGTGGTAGCCAGCGTTTACTAGTCTCGGCGCAAGGGCGTTGAAGCTGCCCCAAGATCCGGGCGAGCCGTGGAGGAGGACGACGGTTGGTTTTTTTGGAAGGTGCTCCGGCGCGGGCTCTGCCCATTGCTGGACTCGCACGCGGGCGGTTTGTTCCGCCAGTGGGCCGTCGGCGGTCATGACGGGGAGTTCGAGTCGCTCGTCGTGTTCGAGGTCTGGTGCGGATTGGTTTGCTACCCACATGTGCGAAGCAAGCACGAGCAGCGCGTAGACCCCGAGCACGATCCCCAGGACGGTTCGTCGAGGCGGCAGGCGATGTGTGGCGGCGGTCTCAGACGTCATGGGTTTTTTGGGGGGGTGGGGTCGGTGCTGGTCGAGGTTGAGAGGCTGACGTATCGGCGTTTGCGGATGTGGGCTGCGCCGAGTTGGCCACAGGCAGCCATGGCCGAGCGTCCCTTGGTCCGCCTGCGTTTGACGAACATGCCCTCGTCGCTCAGCCAGCCGATGAACTCATCGACCGCGTGTTCTTGGGGCGCGGGCCAGGGCGAATCCCGCCTCGGGTTGTACGGGATCACGTTGACAAGCCCACGGGGTCTGAGTTGGTTTTCGCTGGCTGTCCATGGGCTCAGGTATTCGGCGAGCTCTCGTGCGTGCTCGCGCGCGTCGTTGACTCCGGGGATCAGCACGTACTCGAAGCAGATCGCTCGGCTCGGGCTCATGGGCAGATCGAGCAGGGTTTGTCGCAGTTCGGCCATGGGCATGGCTCGGTTGATGGGCATGAGCTTGCTTCGGATCTCGTCGTTGGGCGCGTTGATGCTGATGGCGAGGCGGAGGCGTTTCCATCCGGGTTGGGCGAGTTTGTCACCCAGGCGTTTGAGCCCGTCGGTTCGGCCCACGGTGGAGACGGTGATCTTGCTCATGGGGATGGACGGGCCGTGATGATCGGTGAGGACTTCGATGGCTCCGAGCACCGCGTCGAGGTTGTCCATGGGTTCGCCCATGCCCATGAACACGATGTTGCTGATGGTCTGGCCCAAGACGTGCTGGGCGTTGAACCACTGGGCGACGATTTCCTCAGCGGTGAGCGAGCGGATCAGGCCCATCTGCGCGGTCTCGCAGAACTCGCAGCCCATCGCACAGCCCACCTGAGAGCTCACGCACAACGTCAGCGTCGGGATGCCCGATCGGCCCAGCATCGGGATGATGACGGATTCGACTTCGAGCGTCTCGCTGCGCGGATCGCTCGCGAGCGGTCCTTTGGTGGCTCCGGGAATGGAAGTCAGAAACTTGGTGGTGACGCCTTCAGGGGTGTCTTCGCTGGTGGTGTGGCTGATGGGCAGCGGCGAGTGCGGTGCGGGGAGCGAGCCTTCGCGGAAGGCGGCGTGATAGATCGCGGTAGCTGCGGGGGTGCGGATGCTGCGAGCGGCGCACAACTCCATGTAGTGACCAAACGTGACGCCCATCGGCGAAGGGAGATGCTCGGGGAGTGATGGCGTGCTTTGCTTCAAGGTGGAGCGATGGTAGTCGGCAAGAGCTCGGTGATGAGATGAGGTAACGCGTCTTGTACGGGTGGTTTTGGGGGTCGAGCGTGTGCGGGATTGAGCGTGTTCGACCCGGTGAAGGCCCCGGTTGTTCGCTCTGGTCGGTTGGTTCTGGGACGTTAGTGAGCGGCACGAAGGTCACGAACGGAACGGGCTGCCGAGGAAGAGAGAGAGACTGGCGAACGGATGTGCGGGGCTTGCGTCCGTATGACGAAACTGATGGTGAGGTATCGCTTTATGACTAGTTCCCATGATTCGCCGTCCGTGAACCCATCGCTTTCGTCTGATGCCGAGGTGCCCGATGTCACCGAGGTGGTCGATACGCTGGTAAAACGGCTTCGGGCTGTTCGCGCCACCTATGAGCGGCAGGTGCAAGCCGAGACCGCGTTGGCAGCCGAGCGCGAGGATATCGATACGGCTCGCAAGGAACTCGCGGATCGCAACGTGGAGTTGCGAGGGCTGCGTCAGGAGATCGCTTCGCAGGGCGAGGCGATGGAGCGGACCGATGCTGAGGCTTCGCGCAGGCGGGCCGCGCTAGCCAAGCTTGAACTCGATATTCAGCAGCGGACTGCTGATGTGGGCAGCCGGGAGCGTCAAGCGTTGGACAAGCAGTCGGCGTTGCGCGATGAGCGTGACCAGCTCGAGAGCCTCAAGGAGGAGGTGGCGGAGGATCGGGCGAACTTAATCCGTCGGGCATCTGATTTGGAGCAGCGAGAGGCGGAGATTTCTCGTCGGGCTGCCGAGGCGATTTCGGGCGAGGATCAGGCGCACAATCGCCAGCTTCTGGCGCAGTACGAAGAAGAACGCCGGAACCTCGAGCCCAAGATCAAGGAGATCGAGGCGAGCGCCGAGCGGACCAAGCAAGAGCTTGAGGGTCGTTTGGCCGAGCTGGTTTCTAGGGCCGAGCAGCGAGAGCAGGAATTCACCGACAAGCTCAGCAAGCAGGAGAGTCTCGCGGGCCGGCTCCGCAACCAGCTCCAGATCACCACGTCGCGGTTCCGCAAGGAGCTTGCCGAGCGTGAGATCGACAACACGCCGGTGATCCCGACTTTCTCCGAACGGGTTGATAGCCCCGTGGCGCAGCGCGTCGGGCTGTGGCTCGCGTGGCTTACCGCGGTCGCGTTCCTCGGGCTCGGAGCCCTTCGGCTCATGGTCTACGGCGAAACCGCGCCCATGCCCGTGTTCTTCGGGCTTGCGTTCGGGGCGCTGTATTTCGGGGCGCATTCGGTCGGCCGCAAGCTGTTCTATCCGCCCGCGATCGCGGTGGGGGTGCTCGGGACGACGGCGGGCCTTTGGCTCCCGGCGTGGATCGGTGCGTGCGAGCTTGCTGCGGTGACGTGGGACGTGCCTCTGGATGCTCTTTCACCAGCGGTCGCTGCCAACGTTCCCGCAGCGTTCGCGGTGCTCAGCGCGTGTCTGGTGCTGGGCCTTGCGATGCTCATCAGCACGAGTTCTTGGTCGGTGGCGATCTACGTTGCTGCTGCGAGCGTGATTGCTGCGGGCCTTGTGATGTTCCCAGATCCGACGGGTGCGTTGCGGTACGTCGCAGCGTTGTTGTGGATCATGCTCGTGGGGACCGCTCTGAGCCAGTGGGGCGTGTCGCTCAGCGAGAAGCGAGCCACTGGCCGCGTTCAGCTGGCGTGAGCGGCGAGCTGTCGCACCGAGTTCAGCAATCGTCTTTGCAGGTGAACTCACAGGTACTTTTGATGATGTCACCATCGTCGTTGGTTTCGACGCTGAACGTGATCGGCTTCACACACCCTGTCCCACAGACTGTATTTGCGGCGTTTTTACACTCACCAAGAGTGGTGTGCCCATTGGTGCATACGAGCCCTGCCTCGGATACGAGAGCGGCGAGGGTTTGTGAAAGTGCGAGTTGGTAGCTGGCCAATGAGTGGAACGCGAGCAAGGCTGCTTCGAGATCTGCAAAGTCCCCGGTTATTGAGAGCGTGGAGATGTCGCCGGTGGCAAGATCTTCGGTGATGACCATTCCAGCGGGGTCGGTCGTCGAAGATTGCGAGAGGCCGATCCATGACGAATCGCTCGAAACACCCAATGAGAGAGCCGGGCCTGCGATGGTTTCGATGCAGTCTTCGGTGGCGGCCTTCACGATTCCGAGCGTCGTGTTCAGGTTGAGTTCCGAGCTGTTGCCATTGCTGTCGATGTAGAACCCTTGGAACTGCATCGGCGTGGAGCCATCGGCGATCGTGAAACTGGCGTTCTCAAGTGTCAGAATCAGATGCTCGCCCGTGGCGAAGTCCGTTGTGAAATCCATGGAGCGATCAGGCTGAGAGACCATCGCCAATATCGCTGAAACGACTAGATTCCCGATCATGTGTGAACTCCTTGGCTGAGAGTGCCTTGATGTGTACTCGGCATGCGTACCTGTATGAATCGGTTCTACCACCCCCCCCCCCGCATATGTAAAGCGAGATTTTCTTACGGTGGCGTGGTGAGGTTGCGGGACTCTGGGTCATTTGGGCCC
>CAYUVO010000124.1:139-6568 GCA_964448185.1 uncultured Phycisphaeraceae bacterium | reverse complement strand
CCCCCCCCGCCCCCCCCCCCCCCCCGGGCGCCCCCGGCCCGCGTTTAGTTCACCCGCTGCATGACGAACGTCATCGTGTTGGCGACCTCGCCCTTGGCGTTGAACGAGGTCCACTCTTGACGGATGCGGTCGTCGGACTCGAAGACGACGCGCAGGCCGCCCATGTAGTGGTCCTGACCCTCGACGAAGTTGGACACGAAGTCCAACTCGAAGTTGAGCGCCGGCATGCCATCGACGCTCGTGATGCCGGTTGCGACCATCCGCGGCTGGTTGCCCGCGGCGCAGTAGTGCGTGCAGACGATGTCGTTGCCGTCCATGTGGTACAGATTCGTCATCTCGTGGGGCGAGCCGGGCATCATGAGCTCCCGCACGACACTCCCGGCGCTGCTTACTTGGAACACCGCTTTGCCCTCGGGCATTTCCTCGGTGGGGTTCGCGAGCTCCCACTCGCCGTCGAGCTTTGAGAGCAATGCCATGGCCTGCGACGCGCGCTGCTCGTTCTGAGCCTTGGGCTGGGGGTTGGGGGGGTAGGTCAGGGGGCTGGGGGGGTAGGGGTAGTAGGGGCTCGAAGTCGTCTCGCAGGCGGTCAGCATCATGCCGCCCAAGAGGCACGCGGCCACGATCACATTGAGTCCGGGGTTCTTCATGTCAGCATCTCCATGGATTGGGTTGTGCGGTAGGCTCACCACCGCCGCGCCAGTCTACATCAAACGGAGAACTGAGTCATGGGCCAGCATCGGGCGTGACGAGTTTGGGCCGCAGATCTAGACGAAGCGTGTTGATGTCCGCCTGCAGAGCCTGCACATCTGTGCGCAGCCCGGCGATCTCGACCTCGAGCGGCGTGAGGTTCGCGCGACCCAAGAACAAGACGATCAGTGCGATGATGATGAGCGTGCCGAACCCGAGCCCGACGGCCTTGGCGTTCTGCGATGAGATGTTGGTGGATTCGGCCATGAGATTCTCCTGATTGCCTGTTTGTTCTTTGTTCCGATTTGCGAGCGGGCGATTGCACACCACTGCCCACGCAAGATCGCCGCTGATTCACACTCTACAATGAAACCGAAATCACACACTCACTTCTGGCGAAGTGAACATCTCAAAGGGAGACACCCCATGGCAGCCAAGTTCGACCTCAAGCAGAGCCCCAGCGGCAAGTACATGTTCAACCTCAAAGCTGGCAACGGCGAGATCATCCTCACCAGCGAGCTCTACGAATCAAAGGACGCCGCCGAGAACGGGATTGCCTCGGTCAAGACCAACGGGGTCGAGGACGCCCGGTTCGAGCGCAAGACCGCCAAGAGCGATCAGCCGTACTTCGTGCTCAAGGCGGGCAACGGCCAGACCATCGGCAAGAGCGAGATGTACAACTCGGCCGCCTCGATGGAAAACGGGATCCAATCGGTCATGAAGAACGCTGCCGAGGCCCGCATCGACGATCAAGTCACGGCCTGAGTACCGGCCTAAGTACTGGCAAGATCACCAGATAAGCAGCTTGTATTCGACGTTTCTATGGCAGGAGCGTCGTTTTATTTATTTGGCGGGAACTACTCACCATGTCCACCAACTTGGTATGCTGGCGCAATGACCGATCCCAAAGCGAATCCCGACCAAGCAGATTGTGATGAAGTTCTTGTAGCATTGAGAAGCATAATCTGCTCGGATCCGGGGGTCGGCTGTTCCATTGTGGACAGCAACGGTGTCGTACGTTCGGTCAACGCACGCTCGGCGGATCTGTTTCTCAAGTCCACGCCCGAAGCTGTGACGGGTAAATCCATCGGTGAGTTGTTTGGCCCCAAGTGGGCTGCGGAGCGCCGCGCGGTGCTCGATCGTGTGCATCTCACGGGCAAGCCCGCGATCATCCGCCACATCCGCCACGGCCAGCGCATCCAGAGCACCATTCACCTCCTGAGCGAACCGGGCGAACAAGACGCGAGTTTCATGGTCCTCACCGTCGCGGGAACGTCCGAGCCGACCAACCCCGAGGAGTTCGAGATTGTCGAAAGCGGGCTCACACACCTGGGGCCGCTCGACACCTTGAGCAAGCGCGAGCTCGAGGTCCTCGCGCTCATCGGTCACGGCATGACCACCGCAGAGATCGCCCAAACGCTCCACCGTTCGCCCCGCACGATCGAACGCCACTGCGACTCCCTGCGGGCCAAACTCAAGACGACGACCCGCGTCAAACTCGCCGAGTTCGCGATCCGTGCGGGCCTTCGGCTCGAAGACGCAAGCCTTGAACGGCTCTAAAGTTGCGACCGATGACCTCTCGCTATTGTGATGCGATTGTGCTCCGCCCGGTAAAACCCACTGGCAAATCCCTCGGGCGCGTGTAGGTTTCAATCAGGTTTGGTTGAATTCGTACCAGAGGGAGTTGCTATGTCTGTTCGCCCGTGCCTTGCTGTCGCTGCTGTTCTTGCCACTGCACCGCTCACCCACGCCCAGGTCTTCGGCTCTGAGGTCGGCTCCGACCGCATCGGGATCATCGACGTGCCCTCGCTCACCAACACCGACGTCGGCCAATACACCTCCTTCGACGCCTTCAATCTCAACGGCCTCGCAGCCAACACAAACACCGGCCAGCTCTATGGCCTCGACGCGGGCTCGGGCGCGATCTTCTCGGTTGATCCCGATACAGCCCAAGCCGTCGCCATCACAGGCAACGTCTTCGTAGGCAACGCCAACGGGCTCGCCTACGACGCCAACCGCAACCGCCTCTGGGTCGCCAACAACAACGGGCTCGTCTCGTTCCTCGATCTGACCAGCGGGCAAACCGGCACCGTCGGGACCGCACAGATCAACAACCTCGAAGGCCTCGCATTTGATGCAGCCACGGACACGCTGTTTGCATTGAGCGACACCGACGACCGCATCTACACGCTCGATGTCGTCACCCTCGCGCCAACCGCACTCTCAGACAGCCTTGGCAGCGGCAACTGGCGCGGGCTCACCTACGACGCAAACACCAACCGGCTCATCGCGTCGCGCGTGGGCGGCACGACGTTCCTCGCCGAGTTCGATATCGCGACAGCCACCGTGCTCCAGTCGGGCGACGTCGCCAACGTAGGACCGTTTGTTCAGGGCCTCGCGTTTATCCCATCGCCGGGTGCTATGGGCGTCTTTGCCATCAGCGGAGCCGCGATGTTCCGTCGCCAGCGTCGCCGGGCCTAACGAACTCAGCCCTCAGCAGCCCGGGACGTGGTAGCAGTATTTGCACGACACGATCTTGCCGTCGACGACCTTGTAGATGCACGCTTCTTTCATCTCCATGCGCCGCCCGGCCATCGGTCCGTTCTTAGAGGTGCTGAGTCTCAACGCCCCCGAGGCAGACCCGGGATCGGTGCGCCGGTGACGGTCACCTGGCCGCCCACCTTGGTGACAGCTTTGACCTCATCGATCGAGCCGCCCGTGATCCTCGTGGCCATCGCCGTCGAGCCGGTCTTGGTCTTGAGCGTGCCGTCCTCGTTGAAGACGCCTCGTGCGCCGACCAGATCGCCCCAATTGACGACGCGGACATCGCCCGCGGCTGGCCTAGCGGTTCCGGCACCGGCGATCATCAGCCCTGCGAGCACGCCGCCGAGGCCGATCGCGGTCATTCTCCATCTGCGGGTGGAGGTTTCGAGCCGAGCGACACGTTGATCGAGTGAGCTAGTTTCCATGGCGATGGTCTTTCTATGACGAGCACTGCCGTTCGGGGGTTGACCCTTGGCCCGCTGGTGATGTTGAGGGACGACCACCAGCCTACCGCGTTGCGGCTGGTCTTGCCACAAGTTGAGCCGATCGCCCCTTCACTGACGTGATGAGGGCAGTTGTATTGAGGGACGCGAGGGGGGTTGGACGCGAGGGGGGGGAGGGGGGAATGGCGAGAGGGAGACTTGAACTCCCGACCTGAGGGTTATGAATCCTCCGCTCTAGCCAGCTGAGCTACCTCGCCTAGAGGTCGGCCATGAGTGTAGGCCGGGCGTGCGTTGTCGTGTCTGACGAGCCGCGAGTGAATCCCATCCGAACGAGCCGCGAACCGCGAGCCCCGAGTGTGAGCGAGGGGGATGTCTCTACGCTCGCTCTTCTTACGGGCACGGCCCGACGAGGCCGAGCAGCGCGAGGAAGTCGCCGAAGCTCACCATGCCATCGGAGCCGCCGAGGGGGGGGAGTGTGCCGAAGTCGTCCGCGATGTCGCCGGGGCAACCGGGCGTCATACCGGGGCACGGCCCGACCAAGCCGAGCAAAGCTAAGAAATCGCCGAAGCCCACCATACCGTCACTGCCCAGCGTACCGAAGTCGTCGGCGATGTCACCCGGACAGGGCGGTGCCGCGGGCCCGGTGATGAGCTGAATGGTCACCGTCTGGTCGAGCGCCGTCACTACTCCGCCGACCTCGGAAGCGTCGATCATGATGCTGTTGGCGGTGAATGACACATCGGAGTCGTCGATCTGGTCCCAGCCCGTGCCGGCGGCATTGGTGATAAACGCCCCGACGATCTCCACTCCGGCGGGCAGGAAGTCGAGATCAAGGAACTCGAACTCGAGGTCGGAAATCCATACGCCGGTATTGATCAGTGAGCTCACGGTGATGGAGGAGGCCTCGACGTCATAGCCGATCTCGCCGAACCAGATGCCGATGGCATCCGGTCCGAGCAGCGCGGTGTCGTTATTGGTGCCGACCACTGACCCGTTGACAAACACATTGGCGATGTAGGCGTCGCCGATGAGGCTCGGCGGCGGAGGTCCGGTGATGAGCTGGACGGTCACCGTCTGGTCAAACGCGGTCAGTGCTCCGGCGATCTTGGAGGCGTCGATCGTGACGCTGTTGGCCGTGAAGGTCACGTCGGAGTCGTCGATCAGATCCCAGCCCGCGCCGGAGGCGTTGATGACGCTCACTCCAATAATCTCCGAACCCGCGGGCAGGAAGTCGAGATCAAGGAACTCGAACGCGACGCCGGTCGGCCATACGCCGATATTGACCAGTGAGCTCACCGTGATGGAGGAGGCTTCGACGTCATAGCCGAGCTGACCGAACCAGTTGCCGAAGGCATCCGGGCCCAGCAGAGCCGTGTCGTTATTGGTGCCGAGCACTGCCCCGTCTTGAAGCAAGTTCGCGATGTAGTCGTCGCCGATCAGGCTCGCCCCGGAACCGGTGATGAGCTGGACGGTCACCGTCTGGTCAAACGCGGTCAGTGCTCCGCCGCTCTTGGAGGCGTCGATCGTGACGCTGTTGGCCGTGAATGACACGTCGGAGTCGTCGATCAGGTCCCAGCCCGTGCCGGCGGCATTGGTGATAAACGCCCCGACGATCTCCACTCCGGCGGGCAGGAAGTCGAGATCAAGGAACTCGAACTCGAGGTCGGAAATCCATACGCCGGTATTGATCAGTGAGCTCACGGTGATGGAGGAGGCCTCGACGTCATAGCCGATCTCGCCGAACCAGATGCCGATGGCATCCGGTCCGAGCAGCGCGGTGTCGTTATTGGTGCCGACCACTGACCCGTTGACAAACACATTGGCGATGTAGGCGTCGCCGATGAGGCTCGGCGGCGGAGGTCCGGTGATGAGCTGGACGGTCACCGTCTGGTCAAACGCGGTCAGTGCTCCGGCGATCTTGGAGGCGTCGATCGTGACGCTGTTGGCCGTGAAGGTCACGTCGGAGTCGTCGATCAGATCCCAGCCCGCGCCGGAGGCGTTGATGACGCTCACTCCAATAATCTCCGAACCCGCGGGCAGGAAGTCGAGATCAAGGAACTCGAACGCGAGGTCGGGAATCCATCCGTTGGTATTGAGAAGTGAGCTCACGGTGATGGAGGAGGCCTCGACGTCATAGCCGATTTCACCGCCCCAGTTGCCGATGGCATCCGGGCCGATCTGTGCCGTGTCGTTATTGGCGGCGCCCACTGACCCGTTGACAAGCACATTGGCGATGTAGGCGTCGCCGATGAGGCTCTGAGCGCTTGCAGCGGTGGTACATATGGCCAGGCACAGTGCGAACGTCGCTTGCATCTTCTTCATCTCAATCTCCTTCTCGAACTCGGGCTCGGGCTTGGGCTTGGGCTTGGGCTTGGGCTTGGGCTCGAAGCGGGGCATGGTAACGGATAAGGACCCATCAGTGGCCCTCTAAATAGAGACTTTCCCATCCTTCCCTGCCCCAGTCTCTCCAGATATGGACCTCACCCCGCCGATAACCAACCTTCTGGCGAAAGGAAGGGGCGGACCTCTGCTGGGGCGCCAGAGCGGGCATGGTCCGCCGGTTGGAGCCATGTGATGCTCCCGTAACGCAGCGCACGACGACCGTACAACAGCACGCTGCAACCGTAAAGCAGCGCACGGCGACCATACAGCAGCGTACGGCTCTCGCAGGGCAGCGCACGACGACCGTACAGCACCGCGCGACGACCGTACAGCACCGCGCGACGACCGTACAGCACCGCGCGACGACCGTACA
>CAYUVO010000123.1:0-6700 GCA_964448185.1 uncultured Phycisphaeraceae bacterium | reverse complement strand
GCTTTGATGGAGCCGCGCGTTGCTTTGACGGAGCATCAAAGGGCTTTGATGGAGCTGCGCGTTGCTTTGATGGAGCATCAAAGGGCTTCAACGGAGCATCGAAAGCATGTAAGAGAGCGTCGCAGGTAGGTTATCTAAGGTTACAGGGCGTTAGCAGCGCAAGAAGTGCTTGTGAAGAGACGGGCAAGATGCCCGTGCCACCAAAGAAGTCCCTCTCGCGTGCGCTCGGGGCTTGTAAAGAACGCCGGAAGACCGCTCCCTGACGGTCGCGGCTCGTCCAGAACCGTGTCGCGGCTCGTAAAAACAGCCCGAAGGGCCGAGCCACAAGAAAGAAGAACCATGGCGGTCAAAGCCCCAAACGGTCAAGCGGGATCGAGCCCTCGGCGTTGATGGGTTCGCACGGACCCGTGCGCAGATGCTCGATCAGCGAAGACAACTCGCTCCGCAGCGGTGCGGTGAACGTCAGCGGCGTGCGCTCGATGGGATGCTCGAAGCTGATGAGCGCCGCGTGCAACGCCTGGCGTTCGATGATGATCTCTTCTGTAGTCGGGTCGGTGAACGGCCTGCCCTTGTACATGTCGTCGCCGACGATCGGCCAGCCGAGGTGGCTCATGTGCACGCGGATCTGGTGGGTGCGGCCCGTCTTGAGTTCGAGTTCGACGAGCGTAAGCTCGCCCATGTGCGGCGTGTGGTAGCGTTCTTTGACGCGACAGATCGTGATGGCGTGCTTGCCGGCGTCGTCGTGGCGGACGACGTTCTTCTCGCGGTAGCCCTTGGTGCGGTTCTGATGGGGGCCGATGGGCAGGTCGATGACATCGACGTTGGGTTCGACCCGGCCATGGACGACCGCGAGGTAGCGTTTGTCGACGGTGCGGTTCTCGAACTGTTTGCCGAGCCGCCAGTGGGCTTCTTCGGTCTTGGCGAAGATGATGCAGCCCGACGTGTGGCGATCCAACCGATGGACGACGCCCGGCCTTGCGAACTCATCGCCGAGCGGCGAGAGCTTGCCCGCGTTGTGCTTGAGATGCCAGGCTAAAGCGCCGAGCATGGTGCCCGTGTTCTCGCTGCGGGCGGGGTGGACGATGATGTCGGCGGCCTTGTTGACCACGAGCAGGTGGTCGTCCTCGAACAAGACTTCGAGCGGGATATCTTCGGGCAAAATATCTTTGGAAGGCGGCGGGGGCACGAGCATGCGGACGGTATCGCCGAGCGTGAGCTTGGTGGAGGATTTGGCGGGCTTGGCGTTGACGGTGACGCCGCCATCGGTGATGAGCTTCTGGAGCTGGGTTCGGCTCATGAACGTCACGCGGCTGGTGAGGTATTTATCGAGCCGGGTGTTGAGATCGCGTTGGAGCGTAAAGGTGACTTCGGGGAGCAGGGGGGGGAGTTCATCGCCATCTTCGCCTTTGCTCGCTGCGAGCTTGCGGGCGCGTTCGATCGCTGAGGCGATGGCGTGCGGGTCCACCTTGCCCCCGGGCATGATGAGATCGCCGCCGAGGCTCGTGCTCACGCGGTCGTCGTGTTCCGAGTTGGTTTGATCGTCGCAGATGGGTGTGTCGCTTAGTTGATTCGGCATGATGTTTTGCCACGCTTGGCGAGGTAGTTCTGGTGGTGTTCGCTCGCCCGATAGAACGTAGTCCATGGCTCGATGGTGGTGACGATCGGCTTTGACGACGCGGCCTGGACCGTGTCCTTGACGCCTTGAGCGATGGCACGTTGATCGTCGCTTGTGACGAAGATCGCTGAGCGGTACTGCCCGCCGATGTCGTTGCCCTGGCGGTTGAGCTGGGTGGGGTTATGGAGCTTGAAGAAGGCTTCGACGAGCTTGTCGTAAGTGATCTTGGCGGGATCAAACGTCAGATGTACAACCTCGGCGTGACCTGTGGTGTCCTCGCAGACCTGTTCGTAGGTGGGGTCTTTGACCTGGCCGCCCGCGAAGCCGACCTCGGTGGTCAGGACGCCCTGGATCTGGCCAAAGGCGATCTCGACGCCCCAGAAGCAGCCCGCGCCGAACATGGCGCGATGTGTGGTGGTGTTGGACATGGCTCGATAGTACGCTCTCGCAGAGCCCAAACGAAGGGCTTTGAGCCAAGGAGCCGCGCGTGAGCAGGAAGACAGACCCGATCGAGCTGGCGAAGGTCGAAGAACGCCGCCAAGGCAGGGGCACCGCTGATCTGGCGAATGACTCCGAGGAGATCGGCGGCGGGATGATGTGTTATCACACGCCCGATTCATGGGCGAATGAGGCGAGCGGGCTCGGGCTCGATGGGCCGGTGAGCGGCGAAGTGCTCGATCGGCTGGTTTCGTTCTATCACGAGCGGGGAGCTACGCCGCGGATCGATGTGGTGGCGCACGCCGATGAGTCGCTTCTCAAGGGGCTCGCTGAGCGGGGGTTTACGCTGAGTAAGTTTGTCAATGTGTACGTCGCGGAGCTTGAGCCGGCGGAAGACGTGATGGATCGACTCGCGAGCGGTCCCAACGGCGGCACGCCCGAAGGCATCCAGATCGAGGTGCTCTCACGCACGGACGATCGGTACTGGCGGGAGTTCTGCGACGTGGCGACGAGCGGGTTCACTCCCCGGCTTCAGCCCGATGGCTCGGTGCTGCCCATGACCGATGAGAACGCCGAGCTTGTCTTGCGGATGATTCCACATGAACGCACGACGTGCATCAGCGCGATGGTGGGCGACAAGATCATCGGCGTCGCAGCGATGGAGATCGTTCCCGGGCACTGTTGTTTATTTGGCGGGTGCGTGTTGAGCGAGTATCGGCGAAGGGGCGTGCAAGGGTGGATGATGGCCCAGCGATTTGCGATCGCTCAGCGAGCGGGGTGCAAGACCGCGGTGACGCTCACCGAGCCGGGGATCCCGACCGAGCGCAACTGTCGGCGTCTGGGCTGCGATCTCGCGTATGCGAAAGTGGTGATGGAGGGGCCGAAGCCTCAAGAGGTAGCGTGCTAGTTGCGGTCATCCTCGAACCGCTTCTTGGCCCGACGTTTGGCTGCGAGGAGCCCTGAGGCGCTGCTCTGGTTGTCGTTTTGGTCTTCGCTCGACTTTGGAGGATCGACGGGCGGTGTGTTCGCGTTGGTCTTGGGCGATGGAACTGCATTGCTCGCCGAAGACTCTGATGTGGTCGTTGGTCGTGATGCAGCCGACTGCTGAGCTTGGCGAGCCTGTTGAGCCTCGCGGACAAGACGCAACGCATCCGCGTCGTTCTGTGATGGCTGCTCAACGTGTGCGCTCACGCGAGGAGTTGAACGTGTGCGCAGTGCAGAGGCTGCGCGTTGTGCTGATGCCGAGCGGTCAGCGGTTGCGGCGAGTGTCTGTTGGCGGAACTCGTCGTTGAACTCACGCGAGAGCCAGCGGTCCCACGCGACTCGCCGCGTGGCGATGTCGAGCATGAGGACGATCAGAGCTGCGGTGAGCAGCGGCTGCCAGAGCGGGATCCAGGCCTTGCGAGTAGGACGATCGGTGGCGGTGAACAGGCTTTGTGCGTCGGCGAGCGAGGGGCTGAGCACATGACCGCCGGTGCGTTCTGCGATCTCGGCGAGCAGCGATTCGTTCGATGCAAGCGAGCGGTGTTCGGCGCCTGCGGGGATGGAGATCCCGCCGACGGCTGCGGGCAGCGCGATCGTCCCGTCGGTGGGCCTAGCGATGGCCACGTAGTCGCCGCTGATGGTCGCGGGTACCACTGTTTCGTACAAACCCGGCGCGGTTTGTGTGAGCCGCACGCTGAGTTGATCGCCGCTGGGGGTGTAGATGCTTGCGGGGATTTGGAGGCCATCGGTGGGCGAGCCGTCGGGTTGGTAGGCCTCGACGCTGAACCTGATGGCGTCGCCCTGGATCTGCGAGCGGAGGATAAATCGGCGGTCGTCGCTCGGCCTGCTGAGTGTTCGGACGACGCGCACCCAGAACGTTCGATAGGCGGTCGAATCGATCCAGTGCTGGGCCCACAGCGAGGCGTCGGAGGTGAACGCTGCGACTCGGCCAAGCCCGGTCTGCCAGTGCGCGAGCACGGGCATTTCGTCGGGTGTTGTAAGAGCGGTGGTGATCCCCGGATCATCGCGTTGGGTAGTCAGCACGAGCCCGGTGAGCGTGGGCAGGGGGCTCGGGAGAGCATCACTCAGCGGCGACGCGGCAGTGCGCACGGGCTCGAACTCGCCCTCGCGGATCATCGGTGAGCGCACCACGCGCACGGCTGAGAGGAATACCGCGGGCAAACGGTTGGGGTCGATGACTTCATAAAACGAGCCTTCACCCTGCGCGGCGACACTTCGGAGCGTGTTGGTGTCGGCTTGGTCCCCGACGCTGATGGTGGTGACGGTGATGCCATCGCGTGCCATTCGTTTGGCGAGCGGCGCCAGTTGATCTTCGTTCTGCGAGCGGCCATCAGAGAGCACGACGACGTGCTTGAGATCGGCGTCGGCGTCGTTGAGAATCTGCCGGGCGTCTTTGAGCGCAGGCAGCAGGTTGGTGCCCCCGCCATGCCGGATCGACAGGATGCGTTGAGCGGTGGCTTCGGGCTGATCGTTGGGTGCAAGGGGTACGACGGTGGTGCTCGAATTCGAGAACCGGATCACGCCGACAAGATCGGTGGGGCCGAGGCTCGACACCGCGCGGGCTGCAGCCTGATTGGCGATCTGCTGCTGCGTGCGCGCCGAGCCGAGCACGGATTGCCCCATCGACCCCGAACTGTCGAGCACGAGCACCAGTGCCACGCGGGGCATGACGAGGCGATCGGGCACGTTGAGCTTGACGGGCAAGATGGGTTCGATCGGCGAGCCTTGCCAGCCGCCCGCGCCGAAGCTGTTGTACCCGCCGACCATCACGAGCCCGGTGCCGAGTTCGGTCACCGCTGCGACCAAGGCATGTTGCGAACGTTCATCGAGCGCATCGGCAGCGACATCGTCGAGGATGACCAGGTCGTGTCCTTGCCAGCCGAGCACGTCGATGGGGGCAGATGCGGGATCGGCGATATCGACGCTGATCTTGGCATCGCGCAGCGTGCGCACGAGCGTGGTCGTTGCGAGCGAGCTTTGGACGACGAGTACCGAGCCGGTGCCGGGGGTCACGGTGAAGGCGCGTGCGCGGTTGTTCTTGAGCGAGGTGTCAGCCAAGGGCGCAGCGTGTTGCGTGGGGGTGGGCTTGGAAAGCGTGGGTTCCCAGACGGCCTCGAAGCGGTGGACGCGGCGCGGATCAAGACGGACCTCAGCGGTTTCGATGCGTTGACCGGTTGCCAGACGCAGCGGCCTCGATGTGCCCGGAGAGTTGGGCGTGAGATCCACGGGCAGCGAGTCGTAGAGCAACGAGAGCCGACCGGTTGCCGGTGCGGTGGAGCGGAGCACGATGCGCACAGTGATGGTCGATTCACTGATCGCGTTGGGCGGCACATCGACTCGTTCAACGAGGACCTCGCGTTCGATGCGGTACTTCACCGGGACGACATCGACGGGTACTGCTGAGCCGTCGGCGCGGACGAGTGAGTTGGCGGCGGCGAGCGCATCGCCCGCAGTCTGGTTGCCGTCGGAGATGAGTAGAAGTCGGCCGCTCGCGTCGGCGGGGAGCATGGCGGCAGCCAGCCGAAGGGCCTGGCCGAGATCAGATCCCTCGGCGTAATGAACATCCAACGAACGATCGGTGGGATCGGCCCGCGTGGGCATGGCCGCGGCGGCAGCGACTCCATCAAAGAGCACGAGCCCCAGACGGTCGTCGCTCTCCCGAGAACCCGCAGCCGCGGCGAGCATCTGACGAACGCGGTCCTCAAACTCGATGGGCTCGCCCAGTGCATCGGTCAGCGTTGGGGCGTTGGCACGAACGGAATCCGAGACGTCGAGCACGACCACGACGGCCAGCGCATCGGTCTGTCGGGGCGAAGAAGCCCCCGCGAGTGCGAGCGAAAGCAACGCGAGCAGCAGCGTGCGCGAAGCGATCACCGTGACGCGGCGAGCGGCGCTCATGCCCAAGAGCCAGTGCGCCCCGAGCCACAGCGTGGGGATGCACAAGGCGAGGAGGATGAGCCAGAATGGTTCGCTCAGACGCAGTGAAGGCATGGGTGGTTCAGTCGGGAAGCGTGGCGGTTATTCGGGTTCTGATGATTCTGAAGACGTTGACGATTCTGATTTCGAGCGTTCACTCAGGCGACGAAAGACGCGACGGATCAGCGATCGACGGTCGGGCGGAACCGCTTGCTGCTCGATGGCGCGTTCGGCGGCCTGCTGCGCCTTGCGGATCGAACTCGATGAGAACCGCTGCTCGGCGCTGCGCAACGGAGCGTGCTCGGGATCGCCCGGCGAATCCCCGATGACCTCGCCGCCAGCCTGCGCATCGGCATTAGTCGCGTCAACGACATCGAACGCGGGGTCGTCGAGCGAGCTAGGTCCCGAGTCGGCCTTGCTCGGATCATCATCTCCAGCGCCCGCTCCTTGAGGGTCATCGGGATTCTGAGAAGGCTCGCCGATCGGCATCTCTTCTTGCCGATCGTGCGAGTGGTCGTCTTGTTGTTCTCCGGGCTCTGGTTGTTCGAGCAGCCGCTGGGCATCTTCGCGGAAACGATTTGCTTGTTCACGTTGATCCTGCGCTTCGCCCTGACGCTCGCGGATCTCTTCGAGCTGTTTGCGAAGGTCTTCAAGGGAGCGATCCGATTCGGGTTGTTGTTGGTCGCTGGGTTGTTGTTGATCGCTGGGTTGTTGTTGATCGCTGGG
>CAYUVO010000122.1:0-6755 GCA_964448185.1 uncultured Phycisphaeraceae bacterium | reverse complement strand
ACGATGAGTTCTTCGGGAACAACTCCAGCCACACCCGAGCCGAAGTTGGCTTCGAGCCACGGGCTGGGCGTATCCCAGAGCCGACCATCGAGGCTCGACGCGCTGTTGTCGCCGCACATCAGGTGCTGGCCCTTGTCGAGCACCAACGGCTGCATCGGATGCGTCGCACGCGAGGGCTCTTTCGCCTGCGAATGTTGCTGTCCCTTAGCGTTCCCAGTGAACTGTCCCGCTTGGTAGTGGATGTCCCGGTCGAGTCGAACGCGGTGGAGCGCAAACGGGCTGCCCGCAAACTCGAGATGCATGGTGGCCCGGTGCGTGTTGCTGGACTGCGCCATCGGATTGTTGCGGGGCATGGTTTCGCTGATGAGCGTCGCGGGGTCGATGGTCGTCGCCATCGCAATCCGTTCAGCTGGCGACCATTCGTATCGGCCTTGGGCGACCTTCTCGCCATCGATCCAGACGGACAACTCCTGATCGGCGTGCCAGAACTCCACGCGGCTAGGCGAGCCAGCACCCAACGCTTTGCCAAGCGTGCCCGAACCCAGATCGGTCCATTGTTCAGAACCATCAGGCTTCATCCGCAGCGTGATGCTGGTGCCTTTGATCTCGGCGCGGAACTGGTGGCTGCGGGTGTTGAGAACAAACGCAACAGTTGAGTCCGTCGCGTTGTCTGATTCATACAAAAACGAAGCCCGCATATCGCTGACCGGGAAGATTCTGCTTTGGCCGTGACCTCCGCGCGGGGCGACGCCGTAGATCCCCCAGCTGTAATCAGTGATCTTGATATCGTTGTAGGCGTAGAAGTCGCACACGGGCCGAGCGTCCGAATCCCATGCAAGAGTGGTCGGTTTGGCGTTGTCGTAGTGGTAGCTGCGGGCATTGCCAATCGTCCAGTTGCGGTCGCGTTCGCCGCTGGGAGTTTGTCCAAGCCACGGCGTGTGGTAGCCCTTTCGGCTCTCTTCGACCTCGGGCGGTGCAAAGTGGCTGTCAAACATCGGCATCCAGAGCTGGCGTTGTTGGCGCTCGGGTTTGCGGACAATCGTCCAGCCCTCCGCGGCCCAATCGCTGTGACCATCAACAAGATCTACCGGCGTGCGCACAAACACGTCCCCATCGACCAGAGCGATTTCTTCGCCGGGCAGTCCGATGAGCCGCTTGATGTAGTTCTCGCGTGGGTTGCCCGGGAACCGGAAGACCACCGAGTCGAAGCGGGTCGGGTTGAAGAGGCCGTGGAGATATTTGAGCACGAAGATGCGGTCGCCGCCGAGCAGCCGGACCTTCTTGCCCATGTCGACGGGCAGTCCCGGATCGCCTCCGACGCGCAGCCCGCTCATGGGATCGGTGACCCCGACATGAGTCGTGGCACCCTGAATCGGGAGCGGGACGCCGCGCCGACGGTCATAGTCCCAAGGGCCGACCGCCCAGTCGTAGCCGCTCGCGGGGCTGTGCATGCGCATGTACGCGCCGTGGAGGGTCGGAGCCATCGAGCCCGTGGGGATTACAAAGCCTTCGATCACGAAGCCACGAAACGTAAACGCGAGCGCCAGCGAGATGATGATGCTGGTAATGGTTTCTTTGATGTTCGCTTTGTGGACAGCCGGAGGGGCAGTGGATGGATCTTGTGGCATGGGCTGATGCTATCCGTTTGTGGGGGGCGAGCCTGTGCCTCCGCTCGGGCTAGAGTCGCCGCTTTGTGGGGGGGCGCCGTCTGAAGATCCGCGTCTTCTTCTTCGGCGTCTGCGTTTCTTGCGAGGAGCACCCTCGCCGTCGCCCGTGGCTTGCTGCGATGAATCTCCAGCCTCCCCGCTACCGCTCTCCCCGCTCGGTGCGTTCGTGGGAGACGGCGTTGAGCCTTCGGCGGATGGTGCTCCAGTTTGCTGAGTAGTGCCCGCTTCGCCGCTCGCGCTGCGTTTGCGCCCACCCCTGCGCCTGCGCCGCTTGCTGCGGGGCTTGCTGGGGGAGGGGCTGGTGGGATTGGTTTCTTGGGTCTCGTCCGATGGCGTTCCCTGAGCAGCGCCGTCAGGTGACGCCGGCGATGGCGACGAATCTCGTGAATCCGATGCCCGTCCGTCGCGGCTGCGCGGTGGCTTGGCGTCCCGATCCCCTCGGCTTGCTTGCTGACTGGGGGCAGCAGTCGCAGCAGGAGAAGGGGCCGGAGGTGTCAAGCCCGGCTCGGTGAGGTCTTCGACCGCGATCGCGACCCGCGTGCGCTGGGTGCCGTCGAGTTCGACGAGCACGAGTTGGGTGAGGATCTGGCTGTCGATAACGATGCCGTCGCCCTCGGGTGTGCCCACTCGGGTCTTGCGGTTGGGCAGGTTCTTCTTGAGATCCTGATACGTCGAATCTTCGTAGCGGAGGCAGCACATGAGCCGACCGCATCGACCCGAGATTTTGAGCGGTTCGAGCGTGGCTTTCTGCTGCTTGGCCGACCGCATCGAGACGGGCTTGAGCACCTTGAGGAAGTTTTTGCAGCAGCAATGCTGGCCGCAGCGTTCATAATCGGCGGTGAGCCTCGCCTCGTCGCGCGCACCTACAGCACGGATCGTCACGCGGGTCTGGAAGTGCCGTTCGACCGCGAGCGTGAACTCGCGTGCTTCGACGCGGTGCTCGCTTGCGATAAAGACGGTGATCTGTTCGCCGCCAAGAATCGCCTCAGCCTCGACCACCTTGAACGTGTGCGCATGTTCGAGTGCGATGCGGGCGATCTCTGAACGCATCTTCGTGCGGTCGGCCTCGATCTTGGCCTGCGCGTCGAGGTCTTCTTTGGTGGCGATGCGCAGGATTCGGCCCTTGGTGCCAAAGGGATAAAGACGCCCGCCCGAGCGGTCGATGTAGTCGAGCATCTCTTTGCGGGTCACGCTCTTGGAGCACCCCGAGTTGGGGCAGGTGCTCGTGAGCATCTCGCCGAGTTCGGTGCCGCGGGTGGTGGTGGCGACGACCTTGGACCCGCAGCCGGGTTTGGCAGTGCCTCCATAGGGCAGCTCGGCGATCATGGCCATGAGCCCGTGCTTGATGACCATGGTCTTGGGCGCGTTGAGACGCTCGTACGCGAGACGGTCCTCATCGATCGCCTGCTGCTCGGCGAGGTCGGCTTCAAACTGTGGCAGCGGTGCGATCTTCACCATGATTCATCCACTCTGATTCATCGACTCTCTGATATCGAGTGCGAAGGGGGTGTTGAGAAAAATAGGGGGGAGGGGGGGGAGGGTTTAGCGTCGCCCCCGCTGGTCGCGAGCAGCCTCGAAGAGCTTGGGCAGGCTCTCGCGTGAGCTGAGCCGAACCTCGCTCTGGTTGATGACCTCATAGACCAGCAACGTCTCGGCGCGATCATCAATCACCACGAGCACCTCATCGGGCCCGGCCTTGGTCGTAATCATCGCGTGGTCGTTGCTCCGCACCGCTGCATCGGCCCACGCCCGCGGCTCATGAGGAGCAATCTTGACAATCAACGCGATCAACAGCGTAAGTGCGCTCACCACAAGCAGGGCCTCTGTGAGACGTCCACTGATCTGAATGTGTTGGTGAGTATTTTGGTGAGCGTTCATCGTCCGCCCTCCTGATCGGCGTCCCGGCGGATGTCGCGGTAGCCGAGGCCTTCGAGGCGTGATCGGCTTGTGTCCCAGCGCACCGCGATCATCTCTTCATTCGCCGTGTCGAGGATGTAGATCGCGTTAGCATTCCCGCCCTGGATCTCGCCCCCGATCATCAGGTACGAGCCCCGGCCCCGGTTGTGGGCGTCTTGCGCACGCCCCGGGCTTGCTGCGAAGTGGATTGCAAAGAGCGCAGCGAGCAACGCCAGATTGACCCCAAGAAGCGCTCGTCGGCGGTGATGCATCGCACACTCTCCTGAGTTTGAAGTGGCACACTGACACAGAGGCATAGCAGATCCGGCTCGGGAGCCGCGTTCGAGTACCGGGTTAGTCCTGGTGACCGCGTTTACTGGGGAACGCCTGGGCCCCGATCCCGACAGCCAACAACACCGCCATCAACAAGAACGTCGTGATGACCGGCGGCTCGGCGGTCTGCGAAGGCACCGGCGGCCTCTGCTGTGTCGCCGGGGTGGCCTGGAACGCACCCGCAGATGGAGCGGGCAGCATAAGAACCGCCGCCAAGATGCCCGCGAGCACCGCAGCCGACGTAATTCGTGAGTTGTGTGGAATGAGCTTCATCACCGGCATGATAGCTCGGCAGGGTCAGCCGGGGAGAGATCGGCGGGGGTGATCGGGGACAGGGAGGGGATGCGCTCGATCCACGGGGAGTTGGGGCAAGGGGCGTCGATGGGGACATCGTTTACGGCGTCGAGGCGTCTGACATCCCCCTGCGGCGAGAGCAACGGCCCGCTGGCCGCCTCAAACGCGGCTCGATCAAGATGCACCGTGCCCCACCGCTGGCTGCGGGTCCGCATTGACCGGGCATAGTCAGTTACCGCGATGACCCTCGGGGCGTACCACCGGCCTTCAAAGAGAAACGTCTCGTCAAAGAGATCGCCCACAGGCGGATGAGAACTGGCATAGAAAAACACGAATGCCGCCTCGAAATCCGGCCCAAAGAGCGTGTTCCAGGCCATCATCGACCGCACATCGTCCTGATTGACCCAGGTTTCGAGACGAGGAGATTTGGAACGGGCGTTCCGGCTGGGAGGTGGCGTTGGGTTTGTGGGTGTCACCCGAGCGGTTGCTGCGGGTGCGAGCCTTCGGCCCTTGACGTCGATCAGCAGGTTGGTGCCCGGGCCATAGAGCACGAAATCGAAGTTTTTGAGCGATTGGGTCGAGCGTTGGCCCTCGTCACCGAGCACCGAGAGGCTGTCTTTGCCCGGCAGCAGGGCTCGCTTGGCCTCGTTGACGCTGACGTAGGGCACCCGCAGCTTGCGGAGCATCGCAGCGAATGCCCGTTCATAGTGATGGCGGCGTTGGGCCATGTCCGCAGTGTAGTGTTCGGGACTAGATAGGTCGAGGGCTGGCATTTATTCGTAGGCGAGGCCGCTGAGGCTTTGCTCAGGGTTGTCTCTCAGCCATGAGTTCGAGCAATCGCCGCTCGGCTTTAGCCTGTCGATCCCGATTGCGAGCAAGCTCTTCCATCAGCTCACGAACATGCTTGCGCTCGGTGGGCTCGCCCTCAGAACCAAAGCCCAAGAGCACGCTCTCGAGCGAGGCGCTCGTCGCCCGCAGGTCGCTGACCGCCTGGGCGTACGACCTTGAGGCGTCGTAGAGGAGCTGGCTTTCGAGCTCTTTGGTGTCGGGCCTGTGGAGCAGCCTCCAGGGCTGGCTTCTGACCTCGACGGTGAAGAGCTTGAACTGATCGGCCCCGAGCCGGAACCGGGCGAGCGTCTGATTGATGCTCGGGCGGTAGCTGTCCCATGACGTGTTGAGGTCGTCGCCAAGATCGCGGAACTCGTTGAGCGCGTCGTTGGCTGTGGCGATCGCGGTGGTCACGCCCGGGTTCCAGACGTCATTGGCATCTTGCATCACCGCGTCAACGTTGTCGACAATGGTGTCGATCTGCTCGCGGTTGTCTTTGAGGATGGTTCGCCCGTCGGTGAAGAGCCCTGTGGCTTCGTCGATCGCGACGTTGAACTTGTCGCCATAAGCATTGAGATTCTCGCTGAAGGCTCGGGTGTTGGCGAGGGTCGCATCGACCTCTGCCTTCCACTGGGGCCAAGCGGTCTCGCGGGCGTCGATGACCAGCTCGTCCGTGTTAGCAAGCACCGAATCAATGCGGCGTGCCCATGCACCCGGAGCGATTTCATCGTCTTTTTGAGGTGCTAGGGCCTCCATAAACGTTCGGAAATACACCGCGCCCGCCTTGATTTCTTCAACCGCTTCGCCCACCTCGTTGACATCGAGCCCGCGCAGGAAGGGCGGCGGAGCCACATCCGCAACAAGCACCGCCATCTCCAGCAACGCCGGCTTGGAGGCGTCGCCCGTGTACGCGATGTTGAGCGAGCCGCCGCTCCCGAGCAGGGGGATATCGAGCAACACCTTGGCACCGGGATGGATGCTGACGCTCGCGTCGAGTTCGACATCGACGATCACCACCAGCCGCTCGGCTGCTTCGTCCTTCGACTCGAAGGGTTCGAGTGCCTGAGCGTTCGGCCGGTCTACCAACGAGCGATGGGGCACGACCTTCACATCGAGCACCCGGCCCTTGCGTTTGCCGCCAACCTTGACCGCAGCGTCTTTTTCAAGACCGCCCGAGCCGGTGTCGAGTTCGAGGACGATGGTGTATTCGATGCGCGAGCCGCCGAAGCTCTGGCCCTTGATCCAGAACGCGCCGATCACCAGCCCGATCACCCCGGACAGAAGAAACAACCCGGCGGCCAGGCTCTGTGCTGTATTGGTTCGGTTGCTCATGGTCGGGGCTCGTTGGCTTGCATTGAAAGAAGACTGTATCGAGAACAGGACGGGTAGGCGGGCGGGGGGGGGCTGGCGGGAGGCGGCTAGGGGCCGAAGAGATCGGCCTCGAAGGCCGAGGCGTCGCGGCGTTCGGTGATCGGGCCGTGAGAATCGCCCCGCAGGAACTGGCGGATCAGGCGGTCGGATTCAGGTCTTGGCGCCGCTTGTTCGTCGTCGAGGTCGCGGAGTTCTTCGTACCACTGGCGGGTCGCGACCTTGAGAATGCGCCCCTTGTCGAGCATGGCCATGCGGTCGGCGATGGTGAACGCCGAATCCATCTCGTGGGTGACGACGACGCTGGTGACGCCGAGTTGCTTGGAGAGCGCGACGATGAGCTGATCGATCTGCGCGCTGGTGACCGGA
>CAYUVO010000121.1:0-6776 GCA_964448185.1 uncultured Phycisphaeraceae bacterium | reverse complement strand
GCAATCAACGCAGCGATCATCTGCCAAACCTACAAGCTTGGTGCATAATCCTCCATAACCGGAGAGTGCCATCAAGACAGGGGAAATCATGGTCGATGCGTGCTGTCGTCGCGCGCGTGAGCGTGGACTATCCTCTCGGCGTCAAAGTCCCACAGGATTGGAGTTCTTATGCACGCGGTTCGGTTGTTGATGTCGTTGCTCGTCTTGTCGGTATTCGGAGCGAATGCGGTCGCACAGAACGACCCACCAGTCCCGCTCGCCAATGAGGATGCGGGCTTCCGCTTCGTGGGGCTGTTGCTCCTCCACGACAACGACGGCTGGATCACCGATCCATTTGATAACGACGATCAGCACTACACCGCTGGTCAGCGCGCCGACATCTTCTTGCAGGGCGGCCCGATCGACTCCATCGGAAAGTGGCTGCCCTTTGCGAACACGTTTACCAATCCCGAGTACGCTGGGGGCGTCGGGGTCAGCTTGGGTATCTATACCTCGCGTGACATCGACCAGGAGACCCCGCCACGCGATGAGCGGCCCTACGCGGGGCTCTTGTTGTTTCACGCGTATGTCCAGCGGTTCGACGACAAGAGCATGGATCACTTCGAGCTTGATGCTGGCGTCGTGGGTTCGTCGTCACAGGGGCAAGAATCCCAGCAGTGGATTCATACCGCCAAGGGTTGGGACAAGCAGTTGCACGACGAGTTCATGATCGACCTGACCGTGCGCAGAACATGGAAGATCGGGCTCTTCGGCACCGAGACCGGACGCGAGGGTACCGAGGGCTGGGGCGTTGAGTTGTTGCCGCAGGTCGGCGGCACGTTCGGCACCGCCTTCCGACAGGCGCACGCACAGATGATTATCCGCGCCGGGTACAACCTGCCGGGCGATTTCGGGCCTCGGCGCGTTTTTGATATCGGCTCGGCAGCGCCCGATCCATCGGGACGCTGGGGCGTGTACGCATTCATGCGTGGTCACGGCCGGGCGGTCCAGCACAACATCACGCTCGACGGCAACTCGTACCGCGAGAGCCGAAGCGTCGATAAAGAAGAGTTCGTCGGCGAGTTTGAGTTCGGGTTTGCGACCCGGCTCGGAAAGCATCTCCAGCTTGGCTGGAGCTGGACCGCTCTGAGCGAAGAATACGAGAACGACCAGTCGGACGATTCCTACGCCTCGGTATCCATCGCGGCACACTTCGAGTTCTGATCGACCGAGATCAACCGCTTCGATCAGCTAGAATCACTCCCGAGTATTCTCACCCCCCCCCCGCATACAGCGTGAAGGAGCCTGCTATGGCGATTGTGAAACTGACCACCAACAAGGGCGATATCACCCTTGAAATCAACGCAGACGAAGCCCCGATCTCTGCCGAGAACTTTCTGTCCTACGTCGATAACGGGTTCTACAACGGCACGATCTTCCACCGCGTCATCGACGGCTTCATGATTCAAGGCGGCGGGTTCACCCCCGACATGTCCCAGAAGAAGACCGAGGCGAACATCAAGAACGAATGGAAGAACAACCTGACCAACGAACGCGGCGCCGTCGCCATGGCCCGTCTGGGCGGCGATCCCGATTCCGCTTCGAGCCAG
Organism: uncultured Phycisphaeraceae bacterium; assembly: GCA_964448185.1. Lineage (GTDB taxonomy): Bacteria > Planctomycetota > Phycisphaerae > Phycisphaerales > UBA1924 > OFTM382. The sequence continues at coordinate 5,187 of CAYUVO010000121.1, read as the reverse complement.
TTCTTTATCAACCTCAAGACCAACGGCTTCCTCGATCAGGCCCAACCCGACGGAGCGGCCTATTGCGTCTTCGGCAAGGTGATCGACGGCATGGACGTGGTCGATGTCATCAAGGGCGTCTCGACGACCAACAAGGGCGGGCATGACGACGTGCCCGCGGAAGACATCGTGATCGAATCGGCTGTTCGCGTCGAGGGATAATTTTCAGGCAAGCCCGCCGAGCATGGCGCCGATGACGTATGCAAGGACCGCTGCAGCACCACCGATGCCCACAGTTTCGAGCGCGCCGCGCCACCGAGGCTGATCCACCACACGCGCCTTGAGCACGCCCACCCCGGCAAACGCGAACGCAGCGCATATCGCGCTGGGCACGAACATCTCGGGCGGATCGGTCATCGCAAGACCCGCAAAGTACGGGATCAACGGCAACGCCCCGATCAACACAAACGCGACGAATGTAGCGGTCGCTGCTTTGAGCGGGCTCTTGGGAGTGTCACTGATCCCGTGTTCTTCGATCATCATCGTTCGCAGCCACCGATCGCGGTCGGCGGTGATGACCTCGACCACCTGTTCGAGCAGCTCGCCCTCGAACCCTTTGGCTCGATAGATCTCGCGGATCTCCGCGCGTTCGCCCTCGGGGATCGTGTCGATTTCCAGCAGTTCCTCCGCGCGCAGGCGGTGCTCCTGATCGAGCTCGGCCCGCTCGCCTAGGTAGTTGCTCGCGGCCATCGAGAACCCATCAGCAAGCAGGTTGGCAGCCCCCAAGATCAGCACGATCCCCGAGGGCAGACCGGCACCGGCGACACCCGCGACGACCGCGAAGGTGGTCACGGTGCCGTCGATCGCGCCGTAGATGAAATCGCGTAAGAACGTCTGCTGGGGTCCGGTGTTGAGCCTTGCGCGGATGTCGTCGGGCGTGTGGCTTTCGCCAGCCGCGTGGTGCGATGCGGGGAAATCCAGCTTTGATGGCTCGGGTTCACTCATGGCTAGCTCTTTCGCTTACTGCGTGGAGGAAACAGGTTGTATCGCGCGATGCACCGAAGGGCTGAAATCCCGTCACGCCACGTGATCTTCTTGCCCTCGGCGTAGGTCCGCCCCGCATAACTCACCGCGACCTCGTACACCCTCGGCGGGTGCCCCTCAGCCGTTCGGTGCTGGGCGATCTTGGCGACCAACTCGGGCTCGACGCCGAAGCGCTGCTCGCGGATCTTGATGGGCTCGATCACTTCGCGCGTAAACGCTTTGAGGCAGCACTCGATATCGGTCAAGTTGAGATTGGTGAGCATGTTGCTCAGCGTGGTGATAAATCGGTTGGCGACCGAATGCCAGAAATACAGCACGCGGTGCGTCTGGCCAATGAACCGTGAACCGATCACCACGTCGGCCTTCCCATCGAGAATCGGTGCGAGCACCGCCTGATGATCCGCGGGGTCGTACTCGAGATCCGCATCTTGGATGATGACAACCTCGGCGCCACCCACGATCGCAGCTGCAATCCCGGTGCGCAGCGCTGCGCCCTTGCCGCTGTTGCGTTCGTGGACGTGGGCAGCGATGTCGTCAGCTTCTCCAAGCATGCGCACAAGATCGGTTGATCCATCGGTCGAGCCGTCGTCGATGAGCACGATCGTGCGCTGGCACATCTCGCCGAGCGCACTCGTTGGCTCGGGCGTTGCCCGCAGCCGATCGATCAGCTCGACGAGCGTGTCTCGTTCGTTATACACCGGGATGACGACCGCGAGCTTCATGGAGCCGAGGATATGCGCACGCGAGCGGTCGAACGCTTGGGTGCCCGCTCAAAGGCCAGCTCGAAGATGATCCTGCGTTGAGCGGTCGAGAGACCGAGCCTTCGGATCTGGGCTTGCGATTTCCAGACCGCACCCTCCCGATCAACTGCCCGGTTCGCGATAAACACTCTGAATCGCACGTCGCGATGAGAAGTGGTCGCAACAAAGCTGGCGATTCGCTTTGGGGGCATGTCCAACCCGAACCCGGCAGCCAGCTTGGCACCTGTGAGTCGGCGTCGGGATTCGAGGGTGGGCACTTGCCACAAGCCTGACCAGAGCCCCGTGGTTGGCCTGCGTTCGACCAGCAGCCGCCCGGCGCCATCAAGCACGATCAACGAATCGCAGTGCAGCAGCGTTCGCTTCAAGACTGCCTTGGGCGCAGGGATCTCGCGTTGGCGTTGCTGAGCGTGCGCACAACACACGGTTCGCAATGGGCAGTTCTGGCAATCGGGTGATGTCGGCGTGCAGACGGTCGCTCCGAGTTCCATCATCGCCTCGTTGACGATCGCTGCTGGGTGATTGGTTGAGTCGACCAGTTCGTGCGCACGTTGCCAGACCCATCGCATGGTTGGAGGGTCGTTGAGCGAGCCGGGCTTGGCGCTGAGGCGCAGGAGCACACGGGCGACGTTGCCGTCAGCGACGGGTGTGCGCGCGCCGAACGCGAGCGAAGCAAGAGCGCCCGCGGTATACGGACCCACTCCCGGCAGAGCCCGCAAGTTTTTGAGATCGTTCGGCCAACTGCCTGCTGCTACGACCGCTCGTGCAGCAGCCTGGAGTCGACGTGCTCGCTGGTAATACCCGAGCCCGGACCAGAGCTCGAGGACTCGGTCTTCTTTGGCTCTGGCGAGCGTTTCGACGGCGGGGAACGTGGTCATGAACCGCAAAAAGCGATCGACGACCCTTGAGGTCTGGGTTTGCTGGAGCATGGCCTCGCTGACCAGCACTCGGTAGGGGTCGCGGAGCGATCCCAAGGGCAGTGTCCGCCACGGGAACTCGCGTGCGTTGGCGCAGAACCAGCGAGCGAGCTTGTTGGCGATTTGCGAGTCGGATGGGAAGATTTGGCTAGGCGTCGCCATGCGTGGGCTCGGTCATTGCGGTGTGCTGAGCTTGGTCTGAATCGACCTGCCGAACGACCTGTTTGGCGGCCTTGACGATGGGCTTCCAGTCTTTGCCGGGCGCGCGAGAGAGGGTGATGAAGCGTTCGTGGATGAGCACGCCGGCGACGCCCTTGATCGAGAGCAGGGCTCGTGCGAGCGGGTCGCTCTCGGGCGGGGGCGTGGCGCTGGATGTACAGGGGGCTCGGTAGGAACGGATGCCCTGAGTCTGCGGCTCATCGAGCATGAGCTTGAGCGCATCTGGGTTAGGGGTGGATTGGGTCGTGGTGATCCGCATCCGCCGATGGTAGGGTCGTGTAGGATGTGGTCCGAACGTCAACCTGCTGATACGGGAGCCTTCCGCTGGACCTCATCGAACGCATCAACGATCTGCTCGGGCGGATGGGCACATACTCGGCTCTGAGCGTGCTGGTGGAGCTGGCGATCATCTGGTTGGTCGTGCTGTTGGTCGTCAAGTTTGTGCAGGGCACGCGGGCTGCGGGCGCGATCAAAGCGGTGCTGGGCGTGCTGCTCGTGACGACGCTGCTGGTGCAGATTCTTGGGGGCGATTCGACGCTGCCCCGGCTGATGCTGTTATACGATCGGCTCCTCGCGGTAGTGGTGATCGGGCTGGTGGTGATCTTTCAGCCCGAGCTTCGCCGGGCGCTCATCCGGATCGGCGAGACGCCGTTGCTGCGATCAAGCCCGGATACTGTGGGGCAGGTGGTCGATCCGATCGTCGAAGCGGCGGCGTATTTCAGCAAGTCGAGGTTCGGAGCGATCATTGTCATCGAACGCCGGGTCGGACTCGCGGGACTGGTCGAGGGGGGCACGCGGCTCGATGCGGAGCTCTCGACCCCGATGCTCCAGACAATCTTCTTCCCCGGGACAGCTCTGCACGATCTCGCGGTCGTGATCCGGGGCAAGGTCATCCACGCGGCGGGCGTCCAGCTCCCCATGGCGGACCCCGAAGAGATGCCCGATCTTTCCTATGGAGCACGCCACCGGGCAGCGGTGGGGCTGACCAAGGAGACCGACGCGCTCGTGGTGGTGGTGAGCGAGGAAACGGGAGCGATCCGTCTTGTCGAGCGCGGGCGTTTGGGCGTGGGGCTGACGGCGGATGAACTCGGCGAAGCGCTGCGTGACCGGGTCGCCAAGCTCAAGGTGGCGAAGACGGCAGCGGTGGTCGCTCGCGAGCTCGAAGAAGACCAGAGCGTTTCAGATTCGATTGATGACCAAGCCTTGACCGAGCCTGCGAGTGTCGAAGACGCCGAGGGTACGTCAGACGAAGGGGTCAGCCCATGAGTGCGCCCGCTTCCCCGAGCAAGCCGAGCAAGCCAAACAATCCGAACATAGGCCGGCAGATTCGGTTCTATCTCGCGGTGACCGCGATTGCGGTCATGGTGTGGGTGGTGGCCGAGGGCCAGACGCTTCAGAGGCAGACGATCGAGATGCGACTGGGCATCTCGGGAGATCAGCAGCACGCGGTCGAGGTGGAGGCGGAAGGCTGGACGGGGACGATCAAAGTCACGCTCGAAGGCTCTGCGACCAGTGCCGCCCAAGCTCAGGTCTTGAGCGGCGAGCTGATGGATCTCGTGCCCGGGCAGGCGGGGCTGCCGATCGAGGACGGGGTCCACACGATCGATCTTCGGTTGGCGATCCGCGAGCTGTTGGCTACGCGACGATCGGCGTTGTCGGTGGTTCGGGTCGAGCCGCCGAGTGTGGCGGTCCGGGTGTGGGGGCTTGAACGGGTCGAGCAGGCGGTCGAGGTGGTGCTTCCCGATGGGATCTTGGCGACGAATATCACGGTGTCCCCTGCCACGGTGACGCTGATGGCTCCGCAAGGGACGCTGCCCGAGGGGTTGTCGGCCCGAGTGGTGCTCGATGCTGCGACGCTGGCGGGCCTGCCCCAGGGGCGAGCGGTGACGCTGAGCGATCAGCCGATCCGGGTGCTGGACCGAGATGGCGCAGCTCTGACCGGAGCGTTGTCGGGCGAGCTGGAGATCCAGCCGGGGGTTGTTTCGATCGAGCTGGAGTTGCAGACTCGGACCGCCAGGCTGGTGCTGCCGACGGTCTCGATCGTGGTTCAGCTTCCGCCGACGGAGCTCAACCGGTGGGATGTCCAGATCCCGGACTCTGATCGGGTGTTGCGGGACGTGACGCTGACGGGACCGGCGACGGTGATCGAGGCGTATCGGCGTGGCGATCTTGAGCTGTTGGCGGTGGTGAGGCTTGGGTTTGAGGAGCTTGAGAACCAGATCGAGTCCAAGCGGGCCGAGTTCCCGGCTCTCGAAGCAGGTATCGGGGTA
>CAYUVO010000120.1:0-6859 GCA_964448185.1 uncultured Phycisphaeraceae bacterium | reverse complement strand
CTGCCGCCGAGCGGTCCCCAAGGCCGACGGGTGCCTCTGGGCATCGCGGTCCAGCCCACGCACATCCCGAGCCCCCAGCCGATCGGCATCGGAAACACTCAAAGAGTGTGAGCCGATTGTGTTCGGTATGGGTTTGGCAAGCAGTCGTCCCATAATCAAATCATCCTGTGGCCATGCCGGGGGTTGCATGGGCTGTTGGGTGTTCAAGATGGGTAAAGATCGAAAACTTTCGCGGAACTAGGGAGAAGATTGCTGGACTTTGGGGCTGGAGGGATTATCTTTGAGGCAAGACCTCGTTCGTGTTGTGCGGCCTGTGTGGAGGGAGAGTCCCAGCCCAGGCCATCGCGAGGAGAGTAGTAAGGTTTTTTTCTTATCTGGAGATTGGTTACAATGACCCGCACTATCGCAATGATCGCTGTCGCTGGTATCGCTGGTTCGGCTTTTGCCCAGGGCTACAGCCTTTCGGCATCGTCGAACTCAGTCAACGTCGGTGACGTCGTCACCATCACCATGAACTTCAGCAATAACAACCGTGTTATCGCTGGTGGTATCTGGAACTTCAACGCCGACAACGAAATCGGCACCGCCGCTTCGGGCACTTGGGCCTTCCCCGGTATCTTCACCGTCGGTGGCACCGGTGTTGGTGCGACGCTCGAAGGTGCTCGTTACCTTCAGGCCCCCTCCACCAACGACACCCAAGGTGCCGTGTTCAGCTACGCCTGGACCGCCACTGCTGAAGGCATCGTTAACATCGACCTCGAGGGCATCAACGTGCTCACCGCCGATCTCGGTGCTTTCGGTGGCGATGCCACTACGGTTTCCGGTAACGTTCAGATCGAAGTCATCCCGACCCCGGCCAGCGCTGCTGTCCTCGGTCTCGGTGGCTTGGTCGCGGCCCGCCGTCGTCGCTAATGCTCCGGATCCTTCGGGATCCACTGCAGCATGAATCAACACAGCCCCGGCTTCGGCCGGGGCTGTTGTTTTTCAACTACGAGTCACCCATTGCACTCCTCGCTTCATGCGCGCACGGGTAACCCGAATCGACGACACTGATGCACATGCGAATCCAGACTTCTCTCCGTGTGCTGTTGGTTGTGGCCCTGACCACCGCGTTCGTCTCTCCCGCGAACGCTCACCAGAAACTCACCGCGTATCGGACCGCCAAAGTTGATCTGCGTTCAGACGCCGACCGCGAAACCGTCCAGGCGATCGCCTCGCACATCGACCACTCGCTGGACGGGTATCGCCAAGAACTCGGCGTGGGCTCACGAGCGGGAGCGGGGCGGGGGGGGCGGCCGTTGGTGTATCTGTTTACCGATGAACGCGGGTACCACCAGCATCTCGCTGGGCTCGGTCTCAACGGGATCGGCAGCGGCGGCATGTTCTATTACTTGCGCAAGGAAACCGCGATGGCTCTGCCATTGGGTGAGAGCTCGCGGACACGGATTCTCGAGATCGTTCAGCACGAAGGCTTCCACCAGTTCGCTCACAGCACGTTCAAGGCTCGGCTCCCCACCTGGCTCAACGAAGGCCTCGCGGAATATTTCGGAGACGCGCTCGTCCGCCGAGGGAAGTTTACCGCTGGGTTGGTGCCCGCCACCAGGCTCGATCATCTCCGCCAAGCCCATCAGCAGGACAAGCTGATCCCGCTGGACGAACTGACCTCGCTCGATGGTCGCTCATGGGCTGCGGCCCTCAGATCGGGCGAGGCCCGCACGCTCTATGAGCAGGCGTGGTCGGTGGTCTACTTCCTCAAGCATGGCGATGGGGACGCCACCAGCCGGCGATTTGATCGGCTGCTCTCGATGATGGCTCAGGGCAAGCCTTACGCCGAGTCGCTCCGTGCCGCCTTCGGGTCCTCGGGACTGTCTTCATACGAGCAGCGCTGGCTCAAGGCGATCACAAGCGATCTGGCGCCCGACGCCTTTAGCACCACCCGTGATCGTGTGCTCTTTACCGCTGAGGCTCTGCGATGGCTCCACACGAACGCTCCCGGGCAGACCCCCGACAGCTTCAAGAAACTTGGCGTGCTGCTCAAGAGCAGAAACTTCACGACCACCACCTCCGCTCACGGCGTACAGGTCGTCCGCAAGGCCGAGGACCCTCGATACTTCCCGGGACCGGATGCTGGCCGCCAGATGCCTCGGCCCGCGACGCTCGAACTCTTGAGGCCGACCGCCAAGGACCTGCCCCCGGGCATCAGTGCGGTGGGCGTCTGGCCGCGGATCAAGCTCACCTGGTCACGCGATAAGCAGGGCCGACTGATCGACCACCTGAGCTACGACTAGTTCAGGATTGACCCATTCCGAACCCCTCGCGGAAGTGTGTGCGCACAAAAACCGCTCACAACGAGGTGAGCGGTTAGACATGCTTTGAAGATGAACAGCCCGGCTTGCGGGAAGGACGACGGTGGACTATTCGTCCGCGACGTTGAGCGTCCGGCCCTTGCGGCGTTTGTTGTTCATGATCTTTCGGCCACTTCTGGTCCGCATCCGGGCGCGGAATCCGATGGACCTCTTGCGTTTGATTCTGCTGACTCGGCGGGGATAGTGCATCGCCATAAGGAAGTCTCCTGATTCGGGCAGGTACGATAGTCCCGCAGATGGCCAGAGTCGAGCCTGCGTAGAGAGCTGATGGAGAGGAGGGCGATTGCGTCCGAGAACTCTTCTGTTGACACCACTCTCGTGGGTCTCCAGCCGGTTCTGGCAACTTTGCCTCTCGCAGAGGTCCTTAGAAGAGGATATGGTTCAAGACGGCCAGCGGGTTCCTGCTGGTGCATTTTCTAGGGGCGAATGCCCCTGCGGGGTCTTGTGGGGCCGGGTAGATAGAGGTCGGGGTGGCGCAGGCAGTGGACGCATCTACACGCAGCGAAATCGAGCAGATCATCGGGCACGAGTTCAGCGATCCGGCATTGCTTGAGCTGGCGTTTGTCCATGCCTCCAATACCGATCATCGGCTCGAATCAAACGAGCGGCTCGAGTTCCTAGGCGACGCGGTGCTCGGGTCGATCGTCTGTACGCGGATCTACGAGCTGTACCCCGAGTTGCTTGAAGGGGACATGACCAAGATCAAATCGGCAGCGGTCTCGCGGCGGACGTGCGCGCGCATCACTCAAGACCTCGGGCTCGATCGGTTCCTGATCTTGGGCAAGGGCATGAAGACCCAGGACGAGGTCCCCGCGTCGCTCATCGCTGCCATTCTCGAAGCGGTGGTGGGGGCGATGTTCCTTGATGCGGGGTATGACGTGACCGTCGCGTTTCTTGTGCCGTTGGTTGAGCCGCACATTCTTCAAGCGGCGCAGAGCGGGCATCACCAGAACTTCAAGTCGCTTCTTCAGCAGCACGCCCAGCGAGAGCTTGAATGCACGCCGATCTATCGCTCGCTTGATGAGAAAGGCCCCGATCACGCCAAGGTGTTTGAGGTCTGCGTCGAGATGGCGGGTCGGCGATATGGAGCCGCATGGGGGCAGACCAAGAAGCAGGCCGAGCAGAAGGCTGCGATCCAGGCGCTGATCGAGCTGGGTGTGATTCACAAGACCGATGACGGTCAGCACTTGCTCACTGACGAAGACGAATGAACTCGGGCAACTCGTGTTGCTGGCTGCAAGCCTCGCGTGTCAACGAGGGCGGGGGGGGATCTTGCTGTGTCCGTCTGCGTCTTACCAGCCTTGTGAAGGCTTGAGATCGAGCACGACCGGGTTGTGGTCGCTCGCTGCGGTGTCGTTGCGATCAAGCCCGACGCGAGCGAGTGCAGCGTCGCTCATGCGGGTCGTGTCGAGCACGAACGATTGAACCAGATCGGCGTTGTGGTCGCCAAAGAGGAGCCAGTCCAATCGGCCCGCCGAGTACCGGCTCCCGTGAGACTCCCAGGTCGCGTTGATCGTGTCGCCCAGCACGCGGGCATCGGCGGGGATCATGTTGTCGCCGTTCGAGTCGAGCCCGGTGCGCAACGCGTCGAGCGGCTCGCGGGTGCCCACCAGATTCAGGTCGCCACCGATGACACGGATCGCGCCCGGCGCGCTCTGGTCGGCGGCTTCGGAGAACAGCTTGTTGATGAGGAACGCCTCGGCCCGCCGGGTGGTGTCTTCTTTGGAGCCAGCCCCGCCGCAACACTTGAGATGCACGCTGCCCACCGCGACATCACCGAGCGGCGTGACGACCAACGCGCCGACGAACCGTGTCGGATGTCGGCCTCCGCCACGCGATTCGGGAGCATCGGGACCCAAAGGCTGCATCGGATACTTTGACGCCACGGCCACTCCCCACGCGGCGCTGTCGCGCACGGTCCAGGTATGCCCTTCGGAGCCGGGCATCGAACCCATCGCGCGGTTGAACCACGAAGCGATCGTCTCCGCGTCCGCGTCCCATTCTTGAATCAGCACGATGTCCGGGTTGATCGCCTGGAACACACGCGCGAACGGCTCGGGATTCTCAGAGGGCGCATCACGCAAAGCGTTCCAACTCATTACGCGGATCGCGTCAGCGGGTTTGGCGGGCAGATCAACCTGACGCCTCGGGGGCGGGCTGCCCGCTTCGAGCGCCACCGTGAACAGCTCGGACCAGCCCACGAGTTGGCTCGACGAATCAAAGATCGCGAACGCTCCGCGCGCCGAGCCGTCGGAACCCAATGCGGGGACGAGATCGCTGCGACGCGCGAACCGGAGCTCGGTCCATTCGGAGGCGTAGCTCGGCGCGAAGTGCAACGCGAGATCGGTGTGGTTGATGTCTCGTGCGACGCCGGTGGCGTCGTAGGCACTCACCCGAACGCCCCCACGCGGTCCCTTGGGAGATCGCGGCGAGAACTCGATCGCCAGATCAACACCCAGCGCAGCAAGCTCTTGCGAACCAGAAGGGTTGAGCCCGGTCGCGGGGTTGTTATCAAGGTCGAGCCAGATCACGAGCGATTCTTGCGAAGCCTGCAAGGCGGCGTGGCTTTGTTCGACCTTCATCCGCAGATAGATGTAGTGCTCGTCGCTGGTGACCGCGACGTTGGCGGGCCAGTCGTCGAAGTGGCCGTCGATGGTGATTTCGCCTCTGGCCGCGTTGGCTCCGCCCGGACCAGCGGTGGTCACTCGGCGTTGCGAAGAGCTCTGGCAGCCGCTGGCTGCGCTCAATGAAAGGGCACTCACAGCTACAACCGCCCAAGCGGTCACGATTCGGATCACATGATGCATACCTGCAGTATCACGCCCCCGCGCCCCATATGGCAAGTCGGAAGTATGATTTTGATGACCGGATTGTGGGTAACTCAGAAGAGCGGGGGTCAGGCGAACGCTAATACACCGACGATCACTACGATGCCAAGGCACACCAGCCCGAGCACCACAGCCGTCGCCATCCACTTCTGCCCGCTCTCGATCGCCTCACGCAGGTTGTCCTCGCGGCGTTGCTGACGCGAATCCATGCCCTCGAGCACCCCGCTGAGCTGACCCGTCGAAACCGCGACCTGCCCGATCGAGTCCTTGAACTCCTCAAGCGTCTCGGCTACTTGGCGTTCATGGCCCTCAGAAGTCTCCAAAAGCGAGCGAACCTCACCCAGTGCCTTGATCTGAAGGCTCTGTGCTGCTTCGTTGGTGCTCGACCCCTGGCGAGTCGCCTCGGCGAGACCATCGATGGCCTCGGCAAGCTGAGCGTGCTGAGAGCGGATCTTGTTGAGGTCTTCGATCGCTGCCGGGATCGATTCGGCGATGCTGAGCATCTGCTCGGAGCGTTTGTCCTGGTTGTCGAGATGGCCGTCCATCTTGCGGACAAGGGAAACCACCTCCGCGTAGTTCTTCTGCAACTCCTCGATCAGCTCCTGACGATTCCGTGGCGTGCGTACAGGTTCGAGCATCTCATCGGCGAACGTGGCTTTGGTCTGGGTGCCCGGGGTCGTGAACGGTGGCGGATTGAGCGGCGGGGGGGGTGGGGGGGGGACGTCGCTGAGCATGTCGGCAGAATCCTGTCCCGAGAATCGGGATGAAGCGGTGTGGGCGGCGGCTGGACCGGTGGCGTCGTTCAGGTCGATCACGACCCGGTCCGAGGCATTGCCTGGATCGAGTGTGGTAGTTCCTGAAGAAGAACCCGCCGACGCCCATTTGGCTTCGGAACCGGCTGTGGGTGACCTTGGCTTGTCAAACTCGGGCGGCGAGACCCGCGCTCGGGCATCGGTCCCGATGGGTGAACCCGCCGGGATCGGTCGAGCAGCTGGAGAGCCGCCTCGTTTGGCCGCTTTGTTGCCGCCGAATAAACCTGAAATTTTACCAAATACGCCCATGCTCGGCTCCCTCCGTGGAGAACGACCAACCCGCGATGGTATTGGCCCGGATTTCCCATTCGCACGGTATCGAACGCTCGCGGAGCGATCAACCGCGGAGAGTGCGCATCGTGTCCAGAGCCGGTTTTCGCCGAAAAACGCGGGTAAACCGGTACAGGTTGTGCGCCCTGCGCAGCTTGGTGTGCAGTTGGAGGCAGAAGAGGCCGCTGAGTGCCTCAAATAAAAATGACCCCGACGGGATTCGAACCCGTGTTACCAGGATGAAAACCTGGTGTCCTAGACCAGACTAGACGACGGGGCCATTGGGGGCGATGGTAGTCCCGCTGAGACGCTCGGGGCAGCCCTCGTGGCGATCAAACGCCAGCGGTTTCTCTCTGCGTGCAGATCCGAGCGCTCATCTCATACCCTCATGGGCGTGAACGACCCTCGTGCTGATGACTTTGATGCCAAAGACCGCCCCCGCTTGGCGGATCTGGTGGCGGGCGCTGAGCGTGTGTTGTTGTTTGGGGGCACCTTTGACCCGCCGCACACCGCTCATATAGAGCTGGCATGTGAGGCTCGTGATTGGATGCCGGGCAACGGCAGTGGCAATGTCGAGGGGGGT
>CAYUVO010000119.1:0-6959 GCA_964448185.1 uncultured Phycisphaeraceae bacterium | reverse complement strand
CGTCTCCTCGCCCACGTCGATCATGTTGACCACCATCGGGTCGCACGTCTTACTCAGACGCAGCGGCTCAGCAAACGACTCGCCCTCGCGGATCGAATCATGCACCTTCATCAGCGCCTTCTCGTACACCGCGTTGCCCGATGTCTCGGCCGTGATCGTCACAGCTTCGAGAATCGGAACACCCGCACTGATCAGCGTGCCCAGCGTCCGCGTAAACCGCGCGATCGTCGTCTTGCGAATCAGCGTCCCGAACACCGGAATCATCACCATCAAACGATCGGTGATCGCCCGACCGGGACCCGCCTTGCGGATCAACTTCCAGAAGACGATCGCCAAGAACGCGCTGCCGCCGATGATAAAGCCGCCCTGGAATGGGATCGCATTGGGACCATTGCCCGCGACCCATCGGCTCGTGTTGATAAGCCACAGCGTGATCCCGGGCAGCGCCACCCCGAAGTCCATGAAGATCACTTCAAACTTCGGGATGATGAACACCATGATGAACGTCATGATCGCAGCCGCCACGAGGACCACCACGATCGGGTACACCATCGCGCCCTTGATCTTGCGTTTGAGCCGTTCGCTCTTCTCCATGAACTCCGCGAGCCGTTGGAGGATGATGTCCAGCACGCCGCCGATCTCGCCCGCGTTGACCATCTTCGTATAGAGAATGTCGAACGCCTTGGGGTTCTTCGCCATCGATTCCGACAACGACGTGCCGCCCTCGACCTCTTCGCACACGTTGATGAGCGTGTTTTTGAGCGGGCCAGGCTTGGCCTGCGACTCGAGAATCTGCAAGCTCCGAAGCAACGGCAAGCCCGCGTCCTGCAGCGTCGAAAGCTGACGAGTAAACACCGTCAGGTGCTTGGCCGAGACGCCACCGATCGAGATACCGCCGACGCCCTTGCGCTTCTTCTTCTTCGTGCTGCTATCAGTGAGCGAGGACTTCTTGACCTTCTGTTCACGGATCGCCTGCGGAAAATATCCCCGCGCCTTGATCCGCTGGATCGCTTCATCCGAGTTCGCCGCCTCGATCGTGCCCTTCTGAGGCTTGCCCGAGGCGTTTAGTGCTTCATACGCAAACGTTGCCATGTGCCCGTCTCCATGATCTGCGAGCATCCGTTGCTCGCACCGCTCGATCCAAACTCAGCCGCAAACCCCCGATTCGCCAACCATAATTCACTCCCCCGAGTCCCTCAACCCGACCGGCGCTGTCTTGGCCGTTCTCTCTTACCCTTCTTCGCCCAAGGTCTCACGAACCACTTCGTCGATCGTGGTCAGGCCTTCATAGATCGCCATCATCCCCGAATCTCGCAGCGAACGCATCCCGCGCCGACGCGCATGGTCACGGATCACCGCGGTGCTCCCCGATGACATAATCAGATCCCGCATGTCGTCATCGAGCGTCATGATCTCGAACAACGCCATCCGGCCCTTGTAGCCCGACTTATTGCAGTTCTCGCATCCACGCCCACGCATGAAGCTCCGACCCGAAACATCCGCGCGTGTCAACTCCAACTCGAGCAGCTCTTCTTCGCTCGGCTCGTACGATTCTTTGCACTCGGTGCAGATCGTCCGCACCAGCCGCTGCGCCACCACGCCTTCGAGCGTCGCCGTCAACAAGAACGGCTCCACCCCGAGATCAACCAACCGAATGATCGAACTCGGCGCGTCGTTCGTGTGAAGCGTCGTCAGCACAAGGTGACCCGTGAGCGATGCCTGCACCGCGATCTGCGCAGTCTCAAGGTCGCGGATCTCGCCGACCAGAATGATGTCCGGGTCCTGTCGCAAAAAGCTCCGCAGAGCGCGTGCAAACGTCAACCCGACTTCTTCGTTCACCTGCACCTGGCACAGGCCATCGATGTCGTATTCGACCGGGTCTTCCGCGGTGAGGATTTTCGTGCTGATCTTGTTGAGTTCCGACAAGGCCGCGTACAGCGTCGTCGTCTTGCCCGAACCCGTCGGACCCGTCACGATCACAATGCCATTGGGCTTGGTGATCTCGGCGCGAAACTCCTCGAGTGTGTCGGGCCTAAACCCCACACGGTCAAGGTTCAGCTCGACGTTCGAGCGATCGAGCACACGCATCACGACGCTCTCGCCGTGCATCGTCGGCAAAACCGCCACACGAAGATCGACCGGGTTGCCGCCGACACTCAGCTCGATGCGACCGTCCTGCGGCATGCGCCGCTCGGCGATATCAAGATTCGCCATGACCTTGATACGACTCGTGATCGCGGTACCCAAGTGCTTCGGAGGAGGAACCATCTCGTAGAGCACACCATCGATGCGGTACCGCATCTTGAACTCGTTCTCGAACGGCTCAAAGTGAACATCACTCGCCTTGTCCTTGATCGCCTGCAACAACACCAGATTCAACAGCTTGACGACCTGATTGTCCTCAGAGGCCTCCATCACCGCGTCAAGATCGATCGAAATGCCGCTGCCCGCAGCCAGACTCTTGAACTTGTCGTCCGCCGCAAGATTCGCAACAACATCCTGCACCGATTCACGCTTGGAATAGTGCTGAGCCAGCAACTCATCTATCTTCGCTTCGTCCCCCACCACCGCTTCGACCGTAAAGCCCATCAGCAGCCGAAGGTCATCGACCGCTCGAAAGTTGTTCGGACTCTTGAGGGCGATCTTGAGCTTCTTGGTCTTCGCGTTGAACTCGATCGGGATCACTTGATACGCCTGAGCGTTATCCGACGGGATCGCTTCGAGTATCTCTTCGCTCAGCTCGATCTCATCGAGATCGACAAACTCCATCCCCGCCTGCCCGGCAAGAGCACGAGCCACGTCTGTTTCGTTTGCGTACCCAAGCTCGATGAGCAACTGACCGATGGGCACCTTGCGGGTCTTCTGGACCGCGAGCCCTTCGTGGACTTGTTCACGAGTGGCCACGCCCAGCTTGGTGAGCACGCGGCCCAGTCGTCGGCCCTTGAGTTCGGTTGCTGCAATCGCCATCGATCCGCCTTCTTCCCCCGTCGCTCAATCACTCTCTCAACCCGTCAACCCTGAGGACACACACCCCCAAGATTCCCCTCCTCTATCAACCATCCTACTTGTAACCACCTCAACCCGTCGCTGTCCGTCGCCCCCAGAACCACCCTACGCCACTCCAGACATCTTCCGAACACGCCGCAGCACTCAAGCCACAACGCCAACCCTCACTTCTCGCCATCAGCTCTCGCCACAAGCCTCGATCAGCCGCCCACTCGCAGCCAACCTATCTCCTGCCAGCAAACCAGGAACCACTCGTCCCCGTTGCCCACCACCACTTCTCAAACACCGCTGCACCACTCACCGTCTCTTCGCCAGATTTCTCCAGCTCCCAAACAATCCCGCCCCCGCTCCATACCCCGCCATAAATCTGCCCTTGTATGTCCGCTTTGCTCTCCACCAACCGACACGACCGGGTCTTTCAACAGACGGCTCCACTCCCGTTGAGTCGTCCTAACCGCGATCACCCTTGCCCCGGGCGGCGACCGACCCAATGCCGGCCGCCAGTCCCAACAAACCCAAGCCGGATCGAAACGCCCCGTATATGCCAGATATACCAGAGCGCCCCCTTCGATCGCGGCCCCTACGCCCCCGACGTACTCGAAACATCCGAGCAGCCGGTGCCAACAAGTCCAGATTCGTAGATACTACGGGACATGATCGACACAAGGGCGATTATTCTTGTATTCTATTGATGCGACATATGGTATTTCGTTTTAGACTGAGCTTGAGAAGGATCTGTATCAGCCGTCCTCGGTCGCGTCAACCTCATCATCCCACTCGGCGCGGCCCACGGTCCTGCCAGCTTGATGGACCTTATCACGCAATCCAGCAGGGTTTTTGGACTTGTCGATCATCTCTTCTGCCGAGATTTTGTTCTCGCTGTAGAGTGACCAGAGATGCTCATCCAAAAGCTGCATGCCGAATTTTTTACCGGTCTGGATCATCGAATCGATCCGGAAAGTTTTGGCATCACGGATCAGGTTGGCGATAGCAGGCGTGACTACGAGGAACTCGTACGCCGCCACCCGGCCCTGGATATCGCTCCGGCTGAGCAGTTGCTGGCTGAGCACCGCGATCATCGACGTCGAGAGCTGGACACGGACCTGGTTCTGTTGGGCCACCGGGAAGGCATCCACCACGCGGTCAATCGTCTTGGCAGCACCGTTCGTATGAAGGGTCGCGAACACAAGGTGACCCGTCTCAGCCGCCCGGATGGCCGCCTCGATCGTGTCAAGGTCCCGCATTTCGCCCACGAGGATGACGTCGGGGTCCTGACGCAGCGCCCGCCGAAGGGCCTCAGCAAAGCTCGGGACGTCGTTGCCCACCTCACGCTGGTTAAAGATGGACATTTTATGGTTATGGTAGTACTCGATGGGGTCTTCCATCGTGATGATGTGGCGGTCATAGTTGGTGTTGATGTAGTCGAGCATCGTCGCGAGCGACGTCGTCTTGCCCGAACCCGTCGGGCCGGTGACCAGGAACAACCCCTGAGGCCGACGGATCAGCTCCCGAACGATCTCGGGCAAACCGATCTGCTCGAACGTCATGAGCTCGTTGGGGATCTGCCTGAGCACTAACGCCAGATCTCCGCGTTGGCGGAAAACGGATACACGGAACCGAGCCGCATCGCCGAACGCGAAGCCGAAGTCAGTGCCCCCGACTTCCTGGAGTTCCTGCTGGTTGCGTTCGGGCGTGATGGCCTTCATCAGCGCGACCATGTCGTCGGAGGCGAGGACGTTGGTCTTGAGGTCTTTGAGGTGGCCGTGAAGGCGGAGGGTTGGCCTGCGACCCACCGTGAGGTGAAGGTCGCTGGCACCGGTGCGGACCACGGTGTCCAGCAAACGGTCGATCTGCATCGTACTCATAGCGGTGCTCCTGCTCGATCCCACACACAGGGGACCGGGGCGTTGTCTTTGTTCATTCAGTCATCTGCGTCAGCGCCCGGTACCTGAGCGACCTTCGCGATTTCATCGGGGGTGGTCACCGCGTTGAGTACTTTGAGCCGCCCATCGTGGGCGAGGTCTCGCATTCCGTTCTCGATCGCAGCCTCACGGACTTCAGCCACCGGTGCCTGCGTGAATGCCAGCTCGCGGATTCTCGAGTTCATCAGCATCATCTCGAAGATGGCCTTTCGACCACGGAAACCGGTGTTGACACACCCGCTGCACCCCACCGGCTTGTGAACCTTGCCGATCGCATCCTCCATCTTCAGGTCGATCAATCGGATGTACTTTTCGTCGATCTCGTCTTCGTTGGCGACTTTCTTGCAATCGCTGTGCAGCACACGGATCAGACGCTGGCCCATGACCGCCTGGATGGAACTCGCCACAAGGAACGGCTTGATGCCCATGTCGATGAGCCGAGTGATCGCACTCGGCGCGTCGTTCGTATGCAACGTGCTAAAGACAAGGTGACCCGTCAACGCCGCCTGAATCGCGATTTCGCCGACTTCACGATCTCTGATTTCGCCCACCAGAATAATGTTCGGAGCCTGGCGAAGCATCGAACGCAGAATGATCGGGAACGAAAGCCCGATCGACTCGCGGACCTGGCACTGGTTGATCCCGTCGAAGTTGTATTCCACCGGATCTTCAGCCGTGATGATCTTCTTGTCGGGTCGGTTGAGCACATCGAGCGCTGAATACAGCGTCGTGGTTTTGCCCGAACCCGTGGGTCCGGTCACCAGAAAGATGCCGTTGGGTCTGCGGATAATCCGGTTGAAGATCTTGAGATTGTCTTCCTCGAATCCCAGATTGGCAAGACCGATCCGCACCGCATCGGGCCGAAGAATACGCAGCACCACGCTCTCGCCGTGGTATGTCGGGCACGCGGAAACACGGAAGTCGATCGCGTCATCTTCATACGGGATCTTGATCCGGCCGTCCTGTGGCACGCGCCTCTCGGCGATGTTCATCCCGCTCATCAGCTTGATACGACTGAGCAGCGCGGACTGCATCCGCTTGGGCAGGTTGTCCCGCTCGATGCACTCACCATCGATCCGATACCGAAGCCGAACGCGGTCATTCATCGGCTCGATGTGGATATCGCTCGCACGCATCCCGATCGCTTCGTGCAGCATCCGATTGCACAGCTTGACGATCGGCGAACTCTCTGCAACCACGTCGATCGATTTGTCAACCGAACGGTCCACCGAACGGTCGATCGTCCGGTCGATCGATTCAGTGACGAGCGATTCCTCGGGCTTGGCCGAATCGACGAGCGTGCCAGAGCCCCCGAGCTTGGTGTCGATGACGGTCTTGATCTGGCTTCTCGACGAGAGCACGGGATCGAGCTCGGCGTTGAGCCTAAACCGCAGCATGTCGAGCAGCTCGAGATCCATCGGGTCATGAATAATCAGCTTGAGCCGACCGCCCGATTTGGAAATCGGCAGGATCATGTGTTTGCGGATGAGATCCTCTGGAATCGGCGAAAGGTCCAGCGAGTCCGCGATCCCGTCCTCTCGCAGATCGATGTATTCCATCCCGTACTGGTCCGCCAGAGCCTTGGCGACCTGTTCCTCGCTCACAAAGCCCAGCTCGTTCATCGCTTCGCCCAGGCGTTTGCCCGAGCCTTTGGCGACGCCGATGGCTTTTTCGACCTGTGGCGAAGTAGCTGCCCCCCACCCCACGAGGATCTCTCCGAGTTTCTTTCGCGACCTTGCCATCTGGTGGAGACCACTCCCTCTGCCCATCACCCGGGCGGGTGTTTATTCGCCGATTCTCACCGAGCCCGCAGCTTGTCACAACTGCCGCGACAGGCCATTGGTGCTCGCTCCAAGGGGCATCGTATGCGAGCAGGCTACCAGCGAGCCCAACACCGCATATCGTCCCTCTCACTCATCCCAATGCCCATTACTCGCGGCCACTCCTTGTACCGCCTCGGCGCTGCTTTGCCTCTAGAAATAGAGGTTCGATTCCAACTTCGGAGCACCCTTGGCGGCGCGGCGGGGGGGG
>CAYUVO010000118.1:0-6974 GCA_964448185.1 uncultured Phycisphaeraceae bacterium | reverse complement strand
AAGCGGTCAACATCGCCGAGGCCGACGTGGGCGACGGCATCTTCGTCGAGTTCCGCCTCAACACAATGAGCCGATCCATCATCGCTCTCGACGACGCCCCCGACGTCCACCATCTCGGCAATGACGAGTTCTCCGGGCGAATCAACAGCCAGTTCCAAGTCAGCGCCGAAGGCATCCGCTACCGACGAACCTTCACCCTCGCTCACGATCAAGTCCCGCCCATGGTCGACCTCGCCGCCATCCGAATCCTCGTGCGAGGCGTGCAGAATCCCAACCTCATCTTCGTCAACGGCCACAAACTCCCGACCCGCCTCGACACCTCGCCAAGTGACGGCAGCTTCGGTGAGTTCATCGCGGTCGTCCCCGCTGAATTGCTGCGTGAAGGCGAAAACACCTTCGAGATCGAAGCTGTCAAACGTCAGAACACGGACATCGACGACTTCGAGTTCGTCAATCCGCAACTGTTCCTGCGACGCTCCAAGCTCGGTGCAAAACCAGATACCAAGCCCAAGCGAACTACCCGACCCCAAGGGCATCTCTAAAGAATAACAATCCAAGCAAGCGGATTTACTCGCTTGCGCTCACCGTCAGCTCCGCTGACGCACCATCAACGGGTTTCGCCCGGCTGAGCTGCGTGCGATGTTCCGCCCAGTTGTCCACCCGAAGATCCGGGCTCGCGTCGCTGTCATGCACACGCAAAATATCGTACGCATTGTCCCGTTGCGCAGGCAGATATCCCGCATCACGGATCAATCGGCACAACACCGCCTCATCAAGGCAGTACGTCGTGCCCGCCGACGACACCACGTTCTCTTCCATCATCACGCTGCCCATGTCATTGGCACCAAACTTGAGCCCGAGCTGACCAATGTGCGGCCCCATCGTCACCCACGAACTCCCGATCGAATAGATGTTGTCGAGCATCAGCCGACTGACCGCCTGCGTGCGCAGATAGTCCGTCGCTCCCGCAAGCCGGATGCGCCGACCGAACTCCGCGTGGTCCGCCTTGGTGCCGCTACCGTCGAGCGCCGCGACCACATCACCCGGGAACTCGCCCGTATCCGCTTCGAGCATGCCCCAATCCTTGACCCGACCCAACGGCGTGTTTTCCCGCTGGAAAGGCCACGAAATGAACGCCTTGTAGCACCCGCCCTCATGTCCATGATCCAACTCGCGGGCTGCCCGCAGCGAACGGTCCTGCCACGTGCGCACAAGACCCATGTGATGCACCCGGTCGGCGAACCCCTCGATATGCCCGAACATCATCGTGGCACTCGTGAACATCCCCAGCTCGTGCGCGACCTGCATCGTGGTCAGCCAAGCCTCTGCGTCGCACTTGCCCAGCCCGATCTTGCTTCGGACCGCCGATGCAAAGATCTCCCCACCACCACCGGGCAGGCTGTCCATCCCCGCGTCTTTGAGCCGCGCGAGTACCCAACGAAGTTTCTGGGCCAGACTCTCGCCGGGCGGATCAAAGAACTCCACAAACTCGATCAGCTCGGGCGGACTAAACGCGTGCACATGCACCGCTGGATACATCTCTTTGATGCGCCCGAGCAGCTCCAGATACCACTCCAAGGGCAGCTCGGGATTCATCCCGCCCTGCATCAATATCTGCGTGCCGCCAATCGCGACGAGCTCACCGATCTTGTCGAGCAACTGGTCGTACTCAAGCGTGTACGCATCGGCATCGGTCGCGTCACGACGGAACGCACAGAAAGTACATTTCGCGGTACACACGTTGGTGTAGTTGATGTTCCGGTCGATGACGTAGGTGCGGATGCTCTCGCCGTGAAGCGTTCGGCAGCGTGCATCGGCCCACCGACCAAGCGTGTGCAGCGGCGCCTCGGTCAGCAAGATCAAGCCCTGTTCGAGCGTGAGCCTCGCCTGGCCGCCAGCCACCGCGCTCAGCAGCCCCGGGTCGGTCGCGTCAAGGGTCGGATGTTCTGTAGGAGAATGCATGCTCGGGCTCCGTGAAGGGTCTCCATCAGAAGCTTTGCACCATCGCAGCCCAAGAGCGAGCGCAGGTTTCAATATTTATTGAAATCATGAACAACAACCAGCCCTCAGCTCATACACTCGAGGCAAAACGCTGTTATTACAGTTTTGTTACTTTTTTGTTCTGTATGCTCGTGCCCGGTGCTTGCGCCTTCGGCTCTGGGCCATCGCCTCGGTCAGCCCGCTGCCAAGCAACGCAGTAGGCACCGCGATGACTCCGATCCCGATCGCTGCGGTAAAGGCCACCACCACCCGGCCCCACGCGGTCACCGGGGTCACGTCGCCATAGCCCACCGTGGTCAGGGTGACGACCGACCACCACATCGCGCGTGGGATCGAGCCGAACGCTTGAGGCTGAATCTTGCCTTCAATGAGGTACATCAACGTACTCGAGATCAGCATGATGACCAACCCCGCGAGCGTCGCCGTGATGAGCTCGGGTGTTCGATCTCGCAGCACACGCATGAACATCTTGCTCGTCTCGCTGTGGCGAGAGAACTTGAGCAGCCTCAGCAACCTGATGGTCCTGAGCACACGCAGATCGATCCCGATGAGCGGGAGCAATGAAGGCAGAATCGCTGCAGCGTCGATCAGCATCAGAGGCGTATACACGAACCGAAGGCGGCCGGTCACCGGATGGTGATACCCCGCCCGCTCGACGATCGACCACACACGCGCAACGTACTCGATCACAAACAGCGTCACCGTCACCCAATCGATCCATTGAAAGATCGTGCCGTACCGCTTCATATAGGCCGGTTCCGTCTCGAGCACAAGCGAGCAGACGCTCAGCAGTATCGCGAACGTGAGCAGGTTCTCGAACCACGTCGGGAACCCTTTCAGGTTGCTGCCGTGCCGGAGGGCTGCGTGAATCAGACTTCGCAGTGTGCGCTTTCTCATCTCAACTGGCAAGGTACCACCCGCGATGCTTTCCCGCGACCGCCCCCATCCCTCCTCCCGAATGAAACCGTGGCTAGCCTCGAAGCATGAGAATCGCCCTTGTGAGCTGCAAAGATCTGCCCGAACCCGATTTCGACGAGGCCCCCTCGCTCGCAGCCCTGCGCAGCGCCGGGCACGACGCCTCGGCTCCCGGCTGGGACGACCCCGACATCGACTGGGCGAGCTACGACCTGGCCATCCTCCGAGCGACGTGGAACTACCCCTTTGCGTACCCCGAGTTTCTCGCGTGGCTCGATCGCGTTGAACCCGCAACCCGCCTCATGAACCCCGCCAAGGTCGTGCGATGGAACGCGGACAAACGCTACCTGCTCGAGCTCGCCGACCGAGGCGTGCTCATCGTGCCCACCCACCACGTCGAACAACACCACGAGTGCGACGTCGCCGAGCTTACGAACGATCGCGGCTGGGACTCGGTCGTCGCCAAGCCCGTGATCGGCGCAGGCTCGTGGCGGACTCGCATGTTCACCCACGATCAAATCGCACAAGCAACCGAGTTTGTGCGCACGATCTCAGCCGATGGCGGCGTGCTCGTGCAAGAAGCCCGCGACGAGTTCAACCACCCCGGCGAACGCTCGATCGTCTGCATCGACTCCGAACCCACCCACGCCATCGTCAAACGCCCGAGGTTTGCTGATGGCGACGAAGCCGTCGTGCTGGGCCCGCCCGCGAGCGACGAGGAACGCAGGCTCATCGAACGCTTGCTTGCGATGATTCCTGGGAACGTGCTCTACGCCCGCATCGACGTGATCCCAACCGCCGATGGCCCGATGCTCTCCGAGCTCGAACTCATCGAGCCGTCGCTGTTCTTCCCGCATCACCCGCCCGCGTTGGATCGACTCGTCGCAGCGGTGAGCGCGATGGAGAGGAGCTGCCCGTGAGCGTCGCCGACCGTTTCAAGCCCTTTGGCACGACGATCTTTACCGAAATGACCGCTCTGGCCAATCAGCACAACGCTGTGAATCTCTCGCAAGGCTTCCCCGACTTTGACGGCCCAGAACACGTCAAACAAGCCGCACGCGACGCGATCTCCCAAGGCCACAACCAGTACGCCCCGATGCCCGGCGCAGTCGTGCTGCGCGAAGCGCTCGCCGCACAGTGGCTCCAACAGACGGGCGCACCGATCGACCCGGCTCGGGAGATCACGATCACCGCGGGTTGCACCGAAGCGATCAGTGCCGCGATGCTCGGCCTGCTCAATACCGGCGACGAGATCGTCGTCTTCGAGCCCTACTACGACTGCTATCGAGCTGCGATTGCGATGGCAGGAGCTGTGCCCAAGTTCGTCTCGCTACGCCCTGATTCAGCAGGCCGATTCGTATTCGATACCGACGAGCTCAAACGCACCTTCGGCGCGCGCACGCGAGCGGTGCTCGTCAACACGCCGCACAATCCGACGGGCAAGGTCTTTACGCGCGAAGAACTCGCCATGATCGCCGAGCTGTGCGTCCAGCACGATGTCATCGCCATCACCGACGAGGTCTACGACCGGCTCACCTACGAGCACCACAAGCACGTCCGCCTCGCCACGCTGCCGGGAATGTCGCAAAGAACATTGACACTTTCGAGCCTCGGCAAAGCGTACAGCCTCACGGGCTGGAAAATCGGCTGGGCGATCGGGCCGCCCGCGCTAACCACCGGCGTGCGCGCTGCGCATCAGTTCCTGACGTTCGCTGTTGCCACGCCCTTGCAACTCGCCGCCGCCGTCGCTATCGAGCACGGCGAAAGTTACATCACCGAACTCAAAGAGCACTACACCACGCAGCGCACGCGGCTCTGCGAAGCTCTCTCTACGCTTGGATTCAGGGTCAAAGCGTGCGAAGGGACGTACTTCGTAATGGCGGACCACACGCAGGTCTCGCGCCGACTGGGCGTTACGGGCGACGTTGAAATGTGCCGGTTGCTGACCACAGAGTATGGCGTTGCAGCAATCCCGCCGAGCGTGTTTTACGATCGACCCGAGCTGGGCAAATCGCTCATCCGTTTCGCGTTTTGCAAACAATCGAAGACGATCGACGAGGCGCTGCGGAGGCTTAGTCGCTTACCGACGTGATGCGGCCTTCGCCAAACTGCGCATACGCGGGGCCGGTGATCGTGCCGCCGAGGTGCTTGATGTAGTTGACGAGCACCTGCTGGTAGGTGGTTTCGGACCGTGAGAACCGCTCGGGAGTGAGTTTGCCGAAGTCGTGCTGGTCGCCGCCGCGCGCGGTGAAGGTGTTGAGTGCGAGCGATACCTTTACGTCGCTCACAACCACGCCGCCGTCGATGAGCACCGTTCCATTGTCAAGCGTAACACTGCGAACGCGCGAGCCCAGTTGTGTACGCACGCCGTCGCGGTCATAGAGGCTCGGCTTGCCCGCGGGGTCGTAGGTGTAGTGCAATCCTGAGACTTGAAGGAATCGTCCGTCGCCGTGCTCGACGCGGC
Organism: uncultured Phycisphaeraceae bacterium; assembly: GCA_964448185.1. Classification (GTDB taxonomy): domain Bacteria; phylum Planctomycetota; class Phycisphaerae; order Phycisphaerales; family UBA1924; genus OFTM382. The sequence continues at coordinate 1,594 of CAYUVO010000118.1, read as the reverse complement.
TGATCGCGTTTTCAAGCGTTGCCCGGAGCGTCTCGACATCAACATCGCGAACGATGCACACGAAGTTCGGGAAGGGCAGCGTATCGAACGTGTTGCCCATCGTCACAGCATCGCCCGGATTGAGCACGACATCGTTGCGAATTCCGCCGCCGTTCTGGAGGCCAACCACGGGCTGGCTCGGCGCGTACTCATCAATGACCGTTTGACGCAGTGCATCAGCGATCAGGTTGCCAAACCCGGTTTCGCGGAATCGCACCGAAGTACGCCTAGCGTCGAGCATGACATCAGGCCCGAGCTTGCCGATGATGGTGGTGTCCATCGCTTCGCTGAACTTGGCGACCGGCTTGACAACATACTCGAGCATCGTGACGTCCGATTTGACGCCATCGACAAAGCCCGTCGAAACATCGACCACTCGCACCGGCCCAAGATTATCAAATCCAGTCAACACGCCTTGGTCATCAAACTGCAGCGTGATGCGCCCCAGATATCGAAACTGCCCAGGCGTTGTCACGATCGGAACCACCGCGCCGTCAGCGTCAACGATGGGCTCCGCAGTGCCGTCGCCATCGACATCAAGCTCCATGAGCGGGTACGCCCCCATCGGCGTTTCGTGCTTGTGGGCAGGCGTCAAAGGCGTATCGGGGTTGGCGAGCAGCTCGTCGCCGCCGCCCGCGATGGCAAAGTCAACGCCCGTGAGCTGAGCGATCAGCCGTGCATCTTCCGAGACAGATTGCAGGTGGCTTGCGAGAATAATGATCTTCACGCCGTCCGCCGTGAGGGCGTCGATGTGGCTTTGGACAACCCCTCGCACATCCGTGTTGATCTTGATATCGCCCGGGCTTGAGATGCCTTTGAGCATGGGCGTAGTCGCAGCGACGATGCCCACGCGGGTGCCTTCAAAGTCGAACACAGCGGTCGGCGCGACCAAGCCCTTAGCCGCCTCGCTGAACTGCTGGCTCTGCGAGAAATCAAGGTTCGCCGTCAGGAACTGTGTGCGAGTGGGCGCGATGTTGGAATGCTCGATGAACTCCGAGAGTAGCTCGGGCCCGAAATCAAACTCGTGATTCCCGATCACCACCGCGTCGTACCCGATCGCCCGGCACAACGCCGCGTCGTAGAACTGCCCGCCCGCCGGGTCCGCCTGAAGCGATGCGACCGAGGCTGCGAGTTGACGGCCCGCGAGGTAGTTGTCGCCGCTGGAAATCGTGAGCGATGGCGCGTCCCCGATCTTGAACCGCTCACGCCGCAGCACCTCGATGAATCGGTGAGCGCCGCCCTCGGCATCGAACCCGGTCAGGGCAGATTCGCCGTCGTTGGCGTGAAAGATGGTCAGCTCGAAGCGTTCCTGTGCGCACACGGGGACACTCAGGACCATCATCAACAGGGCGATATGCACTCGCGACATGGGCAAACTCCTCATAGAAACGCACTGTAGGTACACCGCCGGGCATCGTTCAGACGCCATCGCCAAAGTCGTCAGCCCCGCGGGTGAAACGTCCGCACGACCTCTTTGAGCCGCGAGCGATCGACGTGCGTGTAGATCTCAGTCGTAGCAATATCCGAATGCCCGAGCATCTCCTGGACCACTCGC
>CAYUVO010000117.1:0-6980 GCA_964448185.1 uncultured Phycisphaeraceae bacterium | reverse complement strand
CCTCAGCCAACGATCTCGTTGAACGCGCCGTCGGCGATCCTCGCGGAGCTGCCCACCTCGCTCAGCAACGCCATGCCGATGCGTGATCGCTACCCATTGGTTGAACGCACGATGCTCCTTCGCTACGGCGTGCGGGTCCGCAAGTGGCGCAGCTCGACGAGCGGCGTGGCGTGGGCGGTCGCGTACCGCGACGGGACCACGAGCAGGCTTATCGAATCACCCCGCCCGCGCGGCCCGATGTCAGCTGCGGTGTTCCTTCACGAAATCGGACATCACGCGATTGGCCTCGGGCGGTATAAACCCCGATGTCTCGAAGAGTATTTCGCGTGGGCGTTTAGTCTGCATCAGATGCATGAGCTCGGCATCGACGTCACGCCCCGCGTGCGCAAGCGGGCGAGCGATGCACTGGTGTATGCGGTGGACAAAGCGGTTCGGCGCGGGCTCAAGCGGGTGCCGATTGAGCTGGTCGCGGTGCTTGAAGCTGCGCGCACCGATGACTACGAACGTGTCGAAGCGTTGCTGGTCGAGTCGGGCAAAGTGCTCATCGAGATGAACGCACCAGCGAGCTAACACAAGAACTCTCGACACAAGCCCCGAGTGTCAGCAAGGGGGATCTTGTGAAGAGCCTCCGAACGGATCAACCAAACTGTGCGATGGTCGAGATGTTCTCGAATCGCCATTCATCGCCGGGTGCCCATGTATAGCGAACGACTTCGTCTTGGTTGTTGACGCCGACAACGCTCGTGCGTCCGTTAGGAGAAGTAACGCCGGTGATCGCTCCTGTGGGCGGGGTATCACCAGCGATGATCTCGCCGAGAGCAGTTGCGGTCCACTGGGCCTGGCCCGGCGCCCACCAGTAGATCACGATGTCGCCATCGGTATCGAGCCCGACGATGTTGAGCCCGTCCCAACTCGTGACATACGTCGTGGCCGAGGCGGCCTGGAGCTGCGGGCCATCAAGCGAAGCGGTAAGATTGAACGTGGACCACTGCCCGCCCGGCACCCACCAGGTGGTGGTCAGGTCGCCGTTGGCATCGGTCCCCGCGAGGTTGATCCCGCCCCACGACGCGATGTACGGGCTGAGCCCGCCGGTGAGCGTCGGAGCGCCGGTGAGCTCGCTGAGGTTGTTGGTGGTCCAAGCGGTCAGCCCCGGCGCGAACCAGACGGTGTGGATGTCGCCGTTGGCGTCAAGACCGCCGATGTTGAGCCCGTTCCAAGGCGTCACATAACTCGTCAGCGAACCCACAAACGCGGGCGTTGTCAGCCCGTTGGCTGCGAGGTCCTGCGTCGAGAGATTGGTGAATGTCCAGTTGAGCGTGCTCGAACCGCCTACGGGAGTGGTGGTGATCCCGGTATACATCAGCACGTCGCCATCGCTGGCAAGCCCGGCGATGTAAACGATGCCATCGGTGCTCACAAAGAGCGTCGTGCCGCTGGCGATCGGTTCGGAACCGGCGATCGTCGCGGTGAGATTCAGTGCGTCATAGTCACCCGAGGAGTCAGGCGAGAGCTGAACGAGTGCTGTATCGGTCACTGCAAATAGCCGGGTGCCGCCCGCAACTCCGAGATTGGGGTCGTACCACGCGACGACCTGATTGGAATCGGTGGGCGCACTGGCTGCGAGCCCGGCGTCGGTGATGCTAAAGGTATTGGTGCCGGTTTGAGTGACCGCGACCGTGCCGCCGCCGACGCTTGCAAACCCGAGCACGAGTCCTTCGTCCGAACCCGCAGCACCGCCGATGGGCGCGGGGCGTTCGGGGGTCAGCCCGCCCTGTGGTGTGTAGACCTGCCGCGCGGTGTTGATGGTGATGAAGTCTTGAGCACGGACCTCGGTGGTGTCGGGCGGAGCAATGAAGCTTTCGGTAGAGGGCAGATCGCTGAACAGCCCGCCATCAACATTAAAGACGCGTTGTGAGGCCATGGTCTCGATGACGTCGAAGCCGTCGATGACTCCCGCGAAGACGGTGAACCCGCCGTTCTGGTTGTCAAGGTTGGCCGAGTTGTCGTTGAGGTTGAAGAAGAACTGGTTGGTCGCGCTGTCGGGGCTGCTCCCGAGCTTGGCCATCGCAACCGTCCAGCGGAGGTTCGACCGGCTGAACTCGTTGACGACGGGTGCCTGCGTAGTCACCGCGGTATAGCCCTGCAAGCCGTTGGGCGGGAAATCCTGGGGCGTGAGGAACGACGTGCCGTTCGCGTCATAGCGGAACGCTCCACCCTGGATGATGAAGTCGCTCGCTGCTCCTGGCTCCGGATCGTTTACGCCGGGGATGCCGTCGATCACCGCGCGATGGAAGAACGTGTTGTCGTAGTCGCCCCGGTTCACATACCCCAGGAAGTTATCCACGCTCGCGGGTGCGGTGTCGGTGTAGAGCTCAAGGAAGATGCTGCCATAGGTGGTGTCGAGCTCGACGACCGGGAACGCTGAATCGCTCGGCACCGCCGAGAGCAGGACTCGGCTTTCGAGCGTGTCGAAGAGGGCTGGAGCTTGAGTATCGCTTCGCATCGGATGAACTCCCTTGAGGTGCTCGACTAAAATCTATTCGTTCGATATGGCTCGGGCGGCTTTGATGTATCGCGATGGTAGGTGCGGAGCCTTCACGCCCAAAGCCCCCCCCACCCCCCATCCCTCTATGTCCGCCACTGACCCGGGCGTTTCACGCCGTGTGCTCTGTGGCGGCGTGAACACCCTATTGCCAGAGTATCGTTCGCACCAGATCGGCTCCGGGTGCGCCCCGACACAAGAGTTTTGCACACGTTCGGGAAAGGTCAAGTAGTTTCTGGAGCCTTGATCCAAGTTACTGCCACCTTCGAGGGGTAGCATGGCCCCGATGGGAACCCGAACGATCGCATGTCTGTTGTCTCTGGTCTGCTGGGCATGCCCGCTGGTGGCCCAAGATGCACCCCTGAATCCACCTCCAGAGACCACGCCGCAAACCACACCCCAAACGAACGAGCAGGCCGCTGCAACACCCGATCCTGCACCGGCACCTGAACCCGCTGCTGAAACGGCCAAACCCGACCCGCAGCTTGCAACGCCTCGGGCAACGATTCTCACCTTCGTGGAATCCATGCGGTCATACTCCAAGACCCGCGACACGGACGACCTGAACCGAGCGCTCAAGACACTCGATATCGCGGAAGCTTCAGCTACGACCGAGATCGGGATCGAAGAAGCAAGCCAGCTCAGCGCTGTGTTCGCCCGCATGGGCGACATGGTTGCTGCAGCCGAGAATGTGCCCGACTCTCTGCCCTCTGAGCAGAATATCTATGCGCTCTTCCCCTCAGGCTCACCCGTCTACAGGATCAATCTCCCGGGTTACCGTGCGGTCAAGGAGATCGCTGGGGATCATCGGATCGAGTTGAGCAAAAACAAGCTCGGCGAGTGGAGATTTTCTTCAGCGTCCCTCGAAGACATCGGGCAGTTTCTCACCTCGATCGAAGCGGTCGCTGAGCGTGATGAAAGCGAAGTGTTCCTCACCAACGCGCAGTGGATCCGCAAACACATCGTCCCGCCGTCGCTTAAACAAGGACGATTGCTGCGGATCGAATATTGGCAGTGGATCGCGATCTTCCTGCTGTTGCTCGCGGGGTTCACACTCGATCGAATTGTCCGGTGGACGCTCCAGGGCGCTTGGTCCCTGATCGTTCGCAAGCAGGGCACCAAACCCGGCCCAACACTCGTTCGCAAAGCAGTCAGACCGTTCGGGATGTTTGTCTCGGCGATGGTGTTCTACTTCGGGGTCGAGTTCATCGGGCTGCCCGCAGCCTTCGTCTTTACCGCGCGGCTCGCGGTGCGGGTCTTTCTCGTTCTCACCGCGGTTCAGGCGTTATTCCGGCTGACCGATCTGGTCGCAGACCTGCTCGAACGCAAAGCCGAGCAATCAGATTCAAAGCTCGACGATCTGCTCGTGCCGCTGTTTCGCAAAGTAACCAAGGTCTTCCTGCTCGTCTTGGCGACAGCTTCGATCGCCGATTACTTCAACCTCCCGATCCTCCCCCTGCTCAGCGGCCTTGGCATCGGCGGTCTGGCCTTCGCTTTCGCTGCCAAAGACACGATCGAAAACTTCTTCGGCTCGATCGCCGTCATCGCCGATCGCCCCTTCGAGGTCGGGGATTGGGTGGTCATCGGTGACGCCGAGGGCACGGTCGAAGCGCTCGGCCTGCGTTCAACCCGCATCCGCACGTTCTACAACTCGCTCATCACCGTGCCCAACGCCGAGCTGGTCCGAGCCACCGTCGACAACTACGGCCGGCGCAACATCCGCCGATACAAAACCATGCTCAACCTCGCGTACAACACCCCGCCCGAACGCATCGAGGCGTTCTGCGAGGGCATCCGCGAGCTGATCCGTCAGCACCCATCAACCTTCAAAGACAGCTACCACGTCTGGCTCAACTCGTTCGGCGCTCACTCGCTCGACGTGCTCGTGTACATGTTCTTCCAGACGCCCGACTGGGCAACCGAGCTGCGTGAACGCCACCGGTTTATGCTCGACGTGCTGCGTCTTGGCGCTGCGATGGGCGTGGAGTTTGCATACCCGACGCAGACGCTCCACCTGCTCAAGCCGGGCGAAGGGATGCCCATGGCTTCACCGATCGAAGCTGACAAGCTCGAAGGCGAATCCCGCGCTGCCGGGCGAACGCTGGCTGCCCAACTCGTCGAAGACATGCCTTGGAAAACACACCCGCCGGGGCGAGTGCGGTTTGATATCCCGCCCTATTCACCCCCGCCCCCGCCACCACCGAGCTCCCAGCAGTAAACGATCAAGTTACTCGCTAAACAGAGCCTCGATGAACACCGTCGGCTCAAAGGGCTGGATGTCCTCGGGCGTCTCGCCGACACCAATGAACTTCACCGGGATGTTCGTTGCTTCACGGATTGCGATCACGATCCCCCCCTTGGCGGTCCCGTCGAGCTTGGTAAGCATGATCCCTGTAACGCCCGCCGCTTCACCGAACGCCTCGGCCTGACGCAGCGCATTCTGCCCGCTTGTCGCATCGAGCACCAGCAGCACCTCGTGGGGTCCGCCTTCGATATGCTTGCCCACCACGTTGCGGATCTTCGTGAGCTGGCGCATCAACGGATCCTGTGTCTGCAACCGGCCCGCGGTATCGAGAATCACTACGTCTACGCCGCGAGCCTTGCCCGCTTGGCAGGCATCGAACGCGACCGCTGCGGGGTCGCCGCCCTGTTGACCCTTGACGATCTCGACGCCGAGGCGCTCGGCCCAGATCTCAAGCTGACGCACCGCGCCAGCCCGAAAAGTATCGCACGCCCCGAGCAGCACGGTCTTGCCTTCGAGTTGGAGCAGCCTTGTGAGCTTGGCGATCGACGTGGTCTTGCCGACGCCATTGACGCCCGTCACGAGAATCACGCTCGGACCATCCGCTACGTCAATATGCAGTTCACGGTCTGCCTCGGGCCACATCGCGCTGAGATCAGCTTTGAGAAAGTCGAGCACCTGATCCCCGGTCATGATCTCTTTAGCGCGATACGCCCGGCTGATCTCCTCGATGAGACGCTTGGTTGTGCGCACTCCCAGATCACCCTCGATCATCTGTTTTTCGAGAGTCGCGATCAGCTCGTCATCGAGCTGACGACCCCGCAGCAGCGATCGCAGCCCGCCCACAAACCCCTCTCGCGTACGGTCGAGCCCCTTCTTGATCGCGCCGAGTGCCGCCTTAAAGAGCTTCAACCCACTTCCTCCTGGGTCCTGTCGGTCGCTGCTTGAGTTGGCTCAGACTTGGCGGCTCTTTGTTCTGCGAGCACTCGCTGGAGCACGCGATCGAGCAAGCCGTTGACGAATCCCGGCGAGCGTTCACCGCCAAAGAGCCGGGCGATCTCGACCGCTTCGCTCACCGCGACCTTGGGGGGCACCCGGCCAGTGGTCAGCTCGAAGTGTCCAAGCCTCAACGCAGCGCGGTCGGCAGCGGGCTGGCGGTGCGCGGGCCACTCGGGCGCTAACAAGCCAAACTCACGATCGGCCTTGTCGCGTGCTTCATACGCAGCCAGCGCCAACGCATACGCCTTGTCGCGGTCGCGGTCGTTGTATTTGAGCGCATCGTTCAGCGCATCGCGCACCGCGTCGCCGTCGGGGCCGTTGCGCGCATCGAGCTGGAACAATGCCTGAAAGGCGAGCTTGCGAATCGCTCGTGGCGACGCCATCAGTGCGCCGCCTTCATCGAAACGTCGGCTTTGTCACTCGGCGTAAACCCAAGCCCGAGCGTTCGCCCCGGCCTCGCCGCGCCTTCGCGGATCCGGTGAAGCTGACCGATCGAGGCCAGCAGCGCCATCGCGGATTCGCTGCCCTTATTCCCGGCCCCACCCTCGGCCTCGGGTGTAGCGCGAGCGAGGGCCTGCTCGACGGTCGAACACGTCAGCACCCCAAAGCCAACAGGAACGCCCGTGGTCACCGAGATCGACATCAAGCCCTCAGCGACCGCGTGATTGATATAGCGATCGTGATCGGTTTCGCCCTTGATAACGCACCCCAGAGCGAGCACGCCACAGAACGATCCGGTCCGGGCTAGTTCTCCCACCACCGTGGGCAGTTCAAAGGCACCGGGCACCTCGACCACCGTAGGATTCTCGAGCACCGCCAGAGCCCCTACGAGCAGGCGATCGGTGACTGCCGCGTTGTATCGGCTGATGACCACCGCCACGCGGGACGTTGAGGCCAGACGCTGAATATCGGGGTGCGAATCCATCAGTTGCGATGGTAGGACTCGACCCGAGCCCGACGCTCGCCCCCCCGTTGCCCCCCCCCGCTTGCCCAAGACAGACGGCAGGCCCGCGAAGGGCTAACAATCATGGCTGTGGCACGACTCCTCGAACGCATCAGTCCCTACCTCCGGGTCACCCGCGTTTCCTCCGCCTTCGCAGCGGTCGCGAACGTCTGGTTTGTCGTGCTCTGGACGCAGGCCATGCCCGAAGAACAGGGCACTCTCATCATCAGCACCGAGCCCACATGGCTGATCCT
>CAYUVO010000116.1:0-7022 GCA_964448185.1 uncultured Phycisphaeraceae bacterium | reverse complement strand
CTATCGCCACCAGAGTCACGCCGACGTTGATCGCGATGCACACCAGCGGCCAGCGGTACGCCCGCCACGCGAGAAGCCAGAAACCGATCGAGGGCTCCGACGCCAGCCGCCCACACTCAGGGCAGCGTTCGAGCGCTTCGTCTTGCGCGTAGCCGCAAGCAACGCAGCGGTTGCGGCGGCGTCTGTGAGAGGTGCGGAGGGCTGAGGGGAGGAACAGCACGCTCGCGAAAACCAATAGGATCGGCCACAGTGGAACCGCGACGGCGGCAAATACTTTATTGCGCTCCACTTCGGGTAGCATGCGAGGCCAAAATTGCAGTACGCTCCAGTCGTGGAGGCCGGCGTCGACGCCCGTATCTGCGTGGCTTGGCATGCTGAGATGAATGAGGAAGACCGTTCCCCGACCGATTCTGAACTGTGTCTGCGGCAGCCACCAGCTAACCCAGCCAACGCTCGACACCAACCCCGCCACTCCCACCACCAGCGTCATCGCGATGATCAGCCGCTCGCTGCGCGGGAGCTTCCGCCGATCGCTATCAACTTGTTTGTGTCGCTTCAACCTCAAGCTGGTGCCTCCACCCCCCATCCCCCCACCCGCACTCAACCGCCTTCGGGAGCGGGCTCGGGTTCAGGTTCGGGGTCAGGTTCGGGGTCGCCCGCGGGCTCGTCCGTCTTGGGTTCATCTGCTTCGGGTGCTTCGGGTGTCTTCGTCTCTGGCACAGGCGTGTCCGTCGGCGTCTCTGTGGGGAGCGTCTCAGATGGCGCATCCGTCCTCGCCTCAGACGGTGCCTCTGGCCCAACAACTTCCGTCGAGCCCTCGATCTCGGGTGTGAGCATGATCTCGCCCGGCAACGGGCGATCCGCGTACTCCTCGGGCAACGCATCCTTCTCAAAGAGCTTGGGTGCCGTCGACAGCCGTTCTTCGAGCGTCTCATACCGACTCGTTGCGATCGCTTCGTGCTGGGCAAACCCTTCGCGTTGGGCGATCTCGATCACCCGCTCATACGCGGTGCGTGCTGCTTCAACATCGCCCAAGGATTCGGCCACCGCTGCCATCCCCGACGCAGCGCCCACCGCATGGATCGCCATGTCCGAGTCCGCGGTGGTCAGATCCCACGCCTGCTTGTACAGCTTGTCCGCCTTGGCAAACTCGTCGAGCCGATCTTCATCGGTCAACAGATCGTCCTCGCCCACCGTGCCGTCCTGCTCGACCGTGGCTCCGGGGAAGACCCCGCGCGATGCGGCGCTGAGCCGCACGTCCGCAGCTGCCAGCAACGCCCGAGGCGCAAGGCCGGGGATATTTCCGAACTCATCAGCCAAGGCCACCAGCGTCACCGGGTTGGGGTTGCCCGAGAGCGATGCGTTCTCGAGCTGGACCAACGCCGAATCTCGGTACGCGATCTTCTGCTCGGCCCGGTAGTTCCAGTACCACCAGCCCCCCGCGATCAACGCGAGCCCAAAGAGCACCGGGCTCGACCACTTATTGAGGAAGTCAATAAACTCCTGATTGACCCGGCCCTCATCAAGCCCGGCACCCTCAACAATCTTCGTCTGTCGTTTGTCCATCGCCATCGCTGCGTGTCTCCAAGGGTCTTGTGAGGGGGGGTTGAAGGGGGCTTGTCAATCACTGAGCCCCAACTTTCGACGCCAACTCTAGGAGCCCCCACCACTCCCGGCAGGGAACACCTTGGCTCCCTCTCCCCCACCCCCACCACGCACCGCAAGCCGCCCCAAGAGCACCACCGCCACCCCCACCACGATCCACGGCTCGATCCGCTCGATAAACCCGAGCCAATAGAACGGCAGAGCCAGAGCGATCACTCCTGCGAGCACCCGCCGCTTATGCCGACCGTCGCGGCCCTTGATCCCGCTGTGCCCGTCGCGGGTGGGGATCATCGCGATCCAGACGTATGCCGGGAAGACGAGGCCGTAGAAGACCATAAAGCCGCGGTAGATCAGCTCGCCGATGGACAGGCCCGCATGCACGGGATCAGCACCAACCACGATTGGTAGCACCCCGACCACCATGCCTACAAGAAGACCCCAGGCAAGGGGCGACCGACGCGGACTGCCTCGATTGGTTCCAACCAGCGCAGCGTGAAAGGCGAGTGTCACCACCACTTGGATACCAATATGAATCACCAGGCTACCCAGCCGAGCCGGAGCGACGATCTCAGAGCCTGACAGCAAGCGTTCAACCAAGCCCGAGTAGCCGAGCGTGATCAGGATCATCGCAAGGAACAGCACGCCAAAGCCGATCGTAAACGCTGTCTTCGCAGAACGCACGCCCAGCGACTGCCGCGCATGGTGAAACGTCAAGTCCAGATACGGGCAGAGTGCAAATCCGAGGAGCAACGGCAGCGACAAATACCAGAGGCCGCCCGTAGCCATGACGGGAGGCGCCTTGGGCAAACCCATGTCGCCCGAGTTCCACATCTCTATAGCCATCCAACCGCTGAACACAAGAACGCCCGCAGCGGCCCTAAGGTGGTAATGTCTACTAGAACGCTTCGAGTCACCGCTGGGGAATTGCCCAAGCATAATCAGCAACATAATGATAAACATGATCAATACCGGAGCATCGAGCACGACATAGATAAGCCACACTAACCAATACAAGTGAAACGCCGCGGTCACCACGCTAAACGCGACCATCGCGTGGCGATGGCGATGCACTAAGCGCTCGCTCATCCCGTCGCGGCACAACACCCACCCCATCGCCCCAGCGCCCACGACATTGGGCACCGCAAACGCAACAAAGCCCCATATGCCGTAATCACGCACGAGCAGCACCGGGAAGAACATCCCGATGCACCACGTCCACGACACCGCTACATACGCAGCCCAGCCCAACGTCCGCAGGTTCACGCCGATGCGTCCCGTGGACCCTGTTCGGATTGGTGAGCCTCTTCAGGCTGGTCAGGCTTGACTTCTGTAGGCAGCGCGACGCGAGCTTCCGCCTCGGGGTTGCGTCCCGCCAGCCGCTGCTTGTAGTGATCCTTGGGCGTCACATGAAACGTCACCGTCACCTTGCCCACTCGCTTGTCCTTGGTCCCCGGGATCGACTGCATCACCGCCATCCGCAGCGAACAGTTGAACTCGCTGCCCGTCGCCACCAGCTCTTCAATATTCTCCGACGGCTTGATCTTGTACACCGCAGGTCCAAAGCAAGGACGCAAGAACCGATACTCGAGCTTCTTGCACACCACCGTGTAGTTCGCCCCAGCCTTCCCAAACACATACATCCCGCCCGCGATCTCCGCGTTGCCCAAGAGCGCAGCGCCCGCCATCGCGTTGTACCAGTTGCGGTTGAACCGACGGAACGGCAGCACCGCTGCGAACGTCTCCGCGTCGAGCCGCTTCATCTTGATGCCAGAATGAAACGCGTACGGCAAGAAGAACAACGAACACACCCGGTGCCAGAAATTGTTCCGAGTGCTCAGCTTGCTCACAAACGCATCGAGCCGATCCATGATCGTCCGCTTGCCCGGCTTGCTCGACCCCGCCATCGCCGTCACCGGCTGGCCCTCGGGCTCCTCAAAGGGAACCTCTGGCGAACCAACACCCTCGCCACTCGCAGCAGCTTGCGGTCCCGTGCCTGGTTCCTTGGATGTGCTCTCAGAGACGGTTGTCGTCACAGCATTCCTCGCGTCATGAACCCATCGGTCAGCTCGATCATCCCCATCCTACCCGCCTTCGGCCCCCCGCCCACCTGTTCATCCCTTCATCCGCTTCCAGAACCCTCACAAACCTGACCACCACTCACCCACAAACCTTGCTCCGAGCCCAAGCCTTTTCTCCCCGTCGAGCCCAGGGCTATCTCTCCATCGAGCCCCAAGCGGGAGCTTGGGGGGGCACCACTCACACCCCCATCCACTCCCCATCCCCCTCTCAGGCATCTACCAGATCGAACCACCCTTTACCATTAGATTCCGCCCGGCACACCGGGCTCGTCGGCTCATGATCCAACACCAGCAGCCAGCCTTCTCGGGCTGCCGCCTCCAGGAGCCACCGCTTGGTCAGCATCGACGTGTAAGGCTCAACGTCGTACGCCAGGCTGTACGCCGCCCCCACATGCCATCGGCTGGGCATCACGTCGGGCACGAACACCACCCGCTGACCCTCCACATCCGTAAAGCTCACCGCCTGCTGACCCCATGTGTGCCCGGGCACGCCGAACACACCGATGCCGGCGAGCACCTCGGTCGTCCGGGCTGCAACGCTTGACTCGGGTGACGCGGCTCGCCCCGGCACTCCCGCTCGCAGGTCGAACGCTTGCGGGCTCTCGACGAGCCTCAACAGCGAACCTCCCATCGCATCCCCCGCCCCCCCCGCAAACGGCAGCAAGTGATCCCGGTAATACGTCCGCGTCATCACCGCCGTGTTGGCAATCGCATCGTCCCACTCTCGCCGTTGCACGATGACCTCTGCATTGGCAAACGTCCGCATCACATCCGGGCAGTCGCCCGAAGCTTCGCGGCCTTGAGCTACCCAGTGGGGAGTCTCGCCGCTGCGCGCGCGCCGGGTCAATCCGCCCGCGTGGTCAAAGTGCAAGTGGCTGACAATCACATGGTCGATCTCCGCCGGGTCTACTCCCGCTTCGATCACCGCCGCTTCTGCTGTGCGCCCATCGAGCCCGAAGATGTTCGACATCTTCTCGTCGAGCTTGTCGCCCGTGCCTGTTTCGATGAGCACCCGTCGCACCCGCCCGAGCTTGGGATCGGGCGTTTCGCTTTCGAGCAGCAGGCAGTTGTGCCGAACCTCTACGCGGTTCTTCTCGTCGGGCTGAGTCTGCCTCGTCCACACCACCCGTGGCACGACTCCGAACATCGAGCCGCCATCGAGCATCAGCCGACCCGCATCGAGCAGCTTCCATGTATATCGACATTCGCTTCGTGCATTTGTCATGCGCCGATGATAGCGAAACAACTCACCCCCAAAACCGCCAAGGCTCATCGCTCGCAAGCCACGCATCACACACGAGCAACCGCCGAAGCTCGATCGCCAAGGCTGCCACACTCGACGCATTGAGCGCACAACACCCAACGTCCGCCCAATCGGGCACTCCACCGCCCCCCCCACCTCCATCACCACCCTCTACCAAATCCAGCTTGCTCGCCAGCGTCACCGTGTGACCAGTCACCGTCTGACCACCGGTGCAACCCCCCGAACGAGCCGCGACCGTCAGGGAGCGGCCTTTGGCTTTGCTGGTGCGTGCATCGACTACGCACACCACCAGATCGGCTCTCGATGCAAGCTCCTTCGCTATCGCTTGTGCCGCCGCCTGCACATCATCACTCGGCTCGGCCTCGATCCCGGGCGTATCCACCCATCGCACCACCACCCCATCAAGCTCAATCAACGCGCCAACATGGTCGAGCGTCGTCCCCGCGACCTCCGAAACCACCGCGACGCCCTGACCCGCGAGCGCATTGAGCAGCGTGCTCTTGCCCGCGTTGGGCGCCCCCACAGCCACCACCATCGGCGGCTCGATGAGCCGGCGCAAACCCCGATCGCGTTCGGTGACAGCGTCATCTGCCGAGCTCGCACCATGACTGCCCGAGTCACTCGCCCCCCCCGCCCCCCCCACCCATCGTTCATGTTGCACCAACAACAGAGCAACTGCTCTCGGGCTCGCAGCACGCGCAAGCCACCACATTGCCCTCGCTTCGATCTCGCTTCTTGCTTCCGGAAAACAGCCCGCATCGAGCTCCCGCTCACGCAGCCCCGCAGCATTGAGCCAGGAACACACCCGCTCGCCGACTGCGTGCCCGCCGTGAGGTGTCAGCCACAGCATCGTTCCGCTCGCCCGAGCCACCACCATCTCGTCCACATCGCGCACCTCACACCACCGCACGCATCCCGGCTGGGTCTTGGGCAATCCCAACGCCGCCATCGCCGAGTCGAGATCGTGCGCACATGAAGCGTTGATCCCGATCACCGAGATCCCAGCCCCCGCCGAGCTGCTGCCCGAAGCTCGCCACCATGTCACGCTTGTCACGCATGTTCCAGTCACTTCTCGCTCATTCCGAGGCTTCGCTGCGAGCTTTCGCAAGGCACAGCCGAATCCCCACGAGCTGCAAATCCGGGATCACATGCTCGACCAAGCCGTCGTCATCAAAGAACAACGGCGCATCGCCCCCGGTCGCGATCACCATCGGATACCCGCCGTAGAGCTCGCTGAATCCTTCGACGAGATGCCTGACCGCACCGCGTACAGCCGCCATCGCCCCGAGCATCATCGCATCGGAAGTCGTCCGTCCGATCCCCGTCCCAACAGACGCATCCTTGGGTGGCCATGCTTCCGCAGGCAGCTGATCGGTCCCGCCATGCAATGCTGCGAGCATCAGCCCGCCGCCGGGAATAATCGCTCCGCCCTGAAACACACCCTTGCCGTCGATCAGGTCGACCGTGATCGCGGTGCCCGCGTCGATCACGACACACGCCTGCTTTGAGCGTTCCCACGCAGCCAGTGCGCACACCGCGCGATCCACCCCGAGCGTCACCGGCTCATCGAGCGTGTGATTCAGCGGGATCGAGATGTCCCGGTTGATCTTGCCCACCTCGCAGCTCAACGCCTTGCGGATGATCTTCTCAACCTCGACCGCCACCGGCTCGTTCACCGAACCGATCACAGCGATCTCGACATTCTTGCCCGCACTCCCGACAGCCTTTCGCAAAGCGGATGCGAGAGATGCGAGTTCGTCGTTGGGCACGCTGTGCGCCTCGATCAGCTCCCCCCCACCGTCCCCACCTTCGCCCTCGGAGCCCCCGCCCTCGGAGCCCCCGCCCTCGGAGCCCCCCCCCTCGGAGTCACCAGCACCCTCCGAAAACACCCCCCATCGCACGCGAGAGTTGCCCACTGCGACCGCCAGCATCCGTTCGTGTTCGCTCATGCCTACAGGCTACGCGCCGTTCTGATCCCCACCCACCACCTCGACCGATACAGTGTCTTCGTCATGGATCCTTCACCCCCCCCTCCGCCGCCGCCCCCCCCATCTTCCGCCAAGCCCCAGCGGTGC